>NZ_WHOR01000368.1:0-4474 GCF_013340925.1 Azospirillum formosense | reverse complement strand
GCCCCCGACTCCTCAATGCACGCTGACCAGCTCCATTCCATGCTCCTGAAGCGTCGCCCCCGCCGACGCGCGGTCGGTGTCCAGCCACAGGCAGGTGCCGTTCGCGGCGTACACGGCGTAGGCGGGCAGGCCGTCGATCTCCACCGACCGCAGATAGGCGACCTCCAGGATTCCCTGACGGGCGAAGCGGTCGTCGAACCCGTCGGCGAAACCATCGGCGGCGTCGGCTTTGGTGCGGCGGGCGGTCATGGTCGGTCTCCTCGGGCGATGGGGCGGACCAAACAGGGCGCCGGTCCTGCCCGGCACTCTACGGGGCGGGGCCGGGCCGCGCTGTGGCGCCCTCCACACTCAGCACGTCGAAGGGGGCCCAACTCCTGCGCAACTTTGTGCTGCGCCTCACAGCGGCCGCCGTCTTCCGCCGTCTAGCCTCGACGGGCCGGCGCTTTGGCCGGCGCGCATCATTTCGGAGGTCCGACCATGCCCGTCCGTTCACGGCGTCCGCCCATCTTTGGGCCGGGTCCGCAACCCCGTCCTTCCCCCTTCGCCGCCTGGACAGGCGTCCTGGAAACGCCAATGATTCCGCGATCCCCGCCGGTGGAGGCCAGCATGGCGCACAAGACCCTGAGCGGACTCGCGGCGGCGGCCCTGACCCTGGCCGCCGTCGGGGCGGTCGGCTTCACCGCCGGCCGCGCGGCGGCGGAGCAGGCGGTGGTCGTCGCCTCCACCGCCCCCGGCTACGCCCAGGGGCAACTGGTCCCCGATGGCGCGGCGGTCACTGTGCCGGACGGCGCCAACGCCATGTTCCTGTTCGCCAACGGGCGCATGCTGCGGATCAAGGGGCCGTTCGACGGGTCGCTCGACCGCATGCCCGACGCCTCGGGCTGGGGCGGAGTCGGCAGCCTCGTCGGTGGGGAGCGCTTCTTCCAGACCGACCTGGGCGCCGCCCGCGCGGTCGGCACCCCGCTGCAGAAGGGGGAGGAGCAGGTCTTCACCCTCGACCCGGGACGCGCCGGCATCCAATGCGTGAAGTCCGGCGGCACGGTGCTGCTGCGCCAGCCCGCCGACCCGGCGCTGATCCCGGCCACCCTGCGCGAGGAAAACCGCGGCGCCACCGCCACGCTGCGCTGGGACAAGGGGGCGACGGTGCCCTGGCCGCGCGAGCTTCCGATGACGGACGGCACCGCGGTCTCCGTCGCCGGGCCGGATGGGCGGGTGCGTCACAGCGTGACGCTGCGCGTGGTCAATGCCGAGGGGCAGGGTGCGGAGCTGGCCGTCCGGCTGGCCGGTGCCGGCTGCGCTGCGCAGGCGGCGGCGCTGCTCGACCCGGTGCGGGACAGCGTGGCGCCGCTGAACCTCTATCTCGCCACCGACCGCGGCCTCTACCCGACCTACCGGTCCGGGGAGACGGTGACGCTGGTGCTCCAGACGAACCGGGACGCGCACCTCTACTGCTACCTGCGCAACACGCGCGGCCAGCTGACGCCGATCTACCCGCCGGGGCCGTCGGCCAGCTCGCTGGTGGAGGGGCACCGCACCCTGACGCTGGCCGGTGACCGTATGCCGGTGCCGCTGCGCGCGGCGGAGCGGTCGGGGAGCCTGTCCGCCGACCAGGAGGTGCGCTGCTTCGCCGCCGGGCGCGATCTCGGCGCCGACCTGCCGGGGCGTCAGGACGCCTTCCGGCCCCTGTCCGACGAGGCGGCGGCCCGGCTGGAGCGGACGCTCGCCTCGCTGAAGCAGACCGAACTGGTGATGGCGCAGGTGATCCTGCGCGTGGAGTGAGGGCGCCGCCGTTGGGGACATCGGGGGGCAGGCCAAGCTGGGCAAAAGCCCCGTGGCTCGCCAAAGGACTGGCCAGAGGGCTGGTGGGCTTGGCCGCGGTGGTCGGCGTGTCGGCGGCGGCGCTGGGGCTGACCCGGCTGGTGCCGCCCCTGCGCTCCGCCGACGAGAGCTTCCGCGACCTCGCCATCGCCTACTTCACGGCGCCCGCCCCGCAGCATCCCGGCATCGTGCTGGTCACGCTGGGGGAGGACCTGTTCGCCACGCTGGCCTGCCGGTCCCCGGTCGATCGCGGCTTCCTCGCCGATCTGGTGGGGACGCTGGAGGCGGCGGGGGTGCGGGCGATTGGGCTGGACATCCTGTTCGATCAGCCGACCCTGCCGGCGCTCGACGAGCGGCTGCGCCAGCGCATCCAGCGCGCCAAGGTGCCGGTGGTCGCCATCACCGCGCTCGGCGACACGCCGCTGACCGAGGAGCAGCGCCGCTACCTCGGGCGGTTTCTCGACGGCATCCCGAACGGCCACGCCAACCTCGCCAAGGACCGGCTGGACGGCACGGTGCGCTGGCATGTGCCGCGCGGGCCGGACGGGCTGCCCAGCTTCCCGGCGCGGATGGCCCAGGTCGCCGGAGGGGCTGAAGGGAGGGAGGTCCCGGCGGAGCCTTTCCGCATCGACTGGCACGCCCGCCCGTCGCCGGACGCGCCGCCCTTCCCGACCTATCCGGCGGACATGGTGGGGATGCTGCCGCGCGGCTGGCTGGCCGGCCGGATCGCCGTGGTCGGCACCGTCCTGGTCGGGGTGGACCAGCACCGCACGCCGCTGTCGGTCGCCGGCCTGTCCACGCCGGGGGTGGAGATCCAGGCCCACGCCCTGGCCCAGATCCTCGACGGGCGGACCAGCCGCGACCTGTCCGCCGGCTGGGTGGTGGCGCTGGTCCTGGCGCTGAGCGCCGCGGGGGTGGCGCTGGCGGCGGCCGGCTGGCCGGTATGGCTGCTGGTGCCGGCCAGCCTGCTCGGGCTGCTGGCCCTGTGGGCGGCGGCGCTGGCGCTGTTCGCCCAGGGCGGGCCGCTGGTGGCGATGATGGCGCCGTCCGCGGCGTGGCTGGGCGGCATTGCGGCGATGACCGCGCATCTGTCGCTGAAGGAGCGCACCGACCGCCGCAGCCTGATGCAGCTGTTCGCCAACCACGTCTCCCAGCCCGTCGCCGAGGAGATCTGGCGGGAGCGCGCGACCTTCCTGGCCGGCGGGCGGCCCCGCCCGCAGGAGCTGACCGCCACCGTCTTCTTCTCCGACATCGAGGGCTTCACCACCGTCTGCGAGGCGCTGGAGCCGGAGCCACTGATCCTCTGGCTGGAGGGCTATCTCGACGCCATGGTGCGGGTGGTGGCGGCGCATGACGGGATCGTTCTGCGCTTCATCGGCGACGCCATCCTGGCGGTCTTCGGCGCCCCCGTCGCCCGCACCACCCAGGCGGAGATCGACGCCGACGCCGAACGCGCCGTGCGCTGCGCCATCCAGATGGGGCGGGAGCTTCGGGAGTTGAACAAGCGCTGGCAGGCGGAGGGTTTGCCGGCCATCGGCATCCGCGTCGGCATCCACACCGGGCCGCTGGTGGCGGGCAGCCTGGGCGGGCTGCGGCACATGGAGTATTCGCTGCTCGGCGACACCGCCAACACGGCGGCCCGGCTGGAGGCGCTGGGCAAGACGGTGGACATGCGCTCCTCCCCCCATTGCCGGATCGTCATCGGGGAACCGACCTGGACGGCGGTGCAGGGCACGGTGGCCGGGCTGCCGGTCGGCGAGATGGCGCTGAAGGGCAAGCGCAAGGCGGTGCGCGCCTGGCTGGTCCTCGACCGGGAGGGGGAGGTGGTGCGGCCCGCGGCGGAGGCAGGGGAATAACCACCCATTCCCCGTATTCGGGATTAGGCTGAATGAACGCTTGGTGCGCAGGAATCGAAATATTAAGATCGGCTAATTGGCAATTTTATGCCGATGGGTGCCGGGTATGGGGTGCGCAACCGCCTTCCCACCATGGAGCCGGCCGATGTTCGACGGACCCTTGACGCAGCGTTGTTCGGGCGCCGGCCTCTGGTTGCTCGCCCTCGCCCTGCTGTTGGTGGGCCTTCTCGGCTGGGCAGCGGGCGCGGCCGCCCAATCGCCGTCCTCCCAGCCTCCACCATCCCAGGCCTCACAGTCCCCGGAGAAGCGCATCGCGCTGGTCGTCGGCATCGGCAAGTACGAATTCGCCCCCGAACTCCAGAATCCGGTCAATGACGCCAAGGCCATCGCCGAGGCCCTGCGCAAGCTCCAGTTCGACGTGGACGAAAAGTTCGACATGGACAACCGCGGCTTCGAGCGGGCGCTGCGCGACTTCGGCGTCCGCGCCTCGCAAGCCGACGTGGCGGTCATCTTCTACGCCGGGCACGGCATCCAGGTGGGCGGCAACAACTACATCGTCCCGGCCGACGCCAAGCTGGAGCGCGAGCGCGACCTCGTCTACGAGGCGATGCCCCTGAACCTGATGATGGGCGAGCTGTCGCAGGCGCGCAAGCTGGGCATCCTGATGCTCGATTCCTGCCGCAACAACCCCTTCGTCGACCGGCTGAAGCAGGCCGGGCAGAACCGCATCCAGGTCAATTACGGCTTCGCCCGCGTCGACGACACGCCCAGCGACACGCTGGTCGCCATGGCCACCCGCG
>NZ_WHOR01000367.1:0-4486 GCF_013340925.1 Azospirillum formosense | reverse complement strand
CATGCAGCGTGGCGAGTGTCGCGAGTCTCATGTATGGAACAGCACGGGGGGCGTACCCGCTCCGGGGTATGTCGCCCGCGCCCCCCCGCCGGTGCAAGCCCTTCGGGCCGGACTCAGTCCTTGGTCGGCTCCACGTTCTCCGCGCCCTTGCGGGTGCCGCCGAATCGGTCGGCGCCCTTGGCGTCGGGGGCGTCCGGCTTCTTGTGGTTGCCGGTGTTCTGCTGGTCGTCAGTGTGCTTGACGGTTTCTTCGGTGTGGGGCTGCTTCATGGCGGGGCCTCATGCTCCGTTCGGAAAGGTCACCCCATCAACCGGCCAGGCTCGCGCCCGTTCCCTCGGAGGACGCCTCAGATCACATTGGTCTCGAGCAGGGGGCGGTTCTCCACCAGACGCTCGTAGGCGAAGGCCGACAGGTTCAGGCTGCGGTAGGTGCCGGTCGCGATCAGCTCCGCCAGCCCGCGCCCGGCACCCGGCGCCTGTTGCAGACCATGGCCGCTGAAGCCGTTGCAGAACAGGAAATTGCGAAGCTCCGGATGCGGCCCGATGACGGCGTTCTGGTCGATCTCGTTGTATTCGTAGAAGCCGGCCCAGGCGTTGGTGACCTTGATCGCCTCGAAGGCGGGCACGCGCTCGGCCAGCGCCGGCCACATCATCTCCTCGAACAGGTCGTGCTCGACCGTCAGGTCGTCGGTGTCCGGATCGCGGTCGGCCGGCGGCGGGGCGCCGCAGATGAACTGCTTGCCCTCGGGCCGGAACCACACGCCGGACGGGTCGATGACCAGAGGGCAGCCGGGAAGCTCCTCGCGGCAGTCAAACACGAAGACGCAGCGCTTGCGCGCCGCCACCGGCAGGTCGACCCCGGCCATGGTGGCGACGCGGCGGGCCCGCGGTCCGGCGGCGTTGACCGCCACCCCGCAGGACAGCCGCTGCCCGTCGGCCAGACGCACCGCGGTGACCTTGCCGTCGGCGGTGTCGATGCCCGCAACCTCTCCGGCGATCATGGCGACGCCCAGAGCCTTGGCCTTGCGGCGGAAGGCCTGCATCAGGCTGTAGCCGTCGAACCAGCCCTCCCCGGACAGGCCGAGCGAGCCGAGCGCGACCCCATCCACCGACAGCCAGGGGAAGCGGACGGCCAGGTCCTCCGGCGACAGCAGCGCCACGTCGGCGCCGCAGGAGCGCTGAATGGCGTTGTTCCGGCGCAGGATGTCCGCCCCGGCCCCGGTCGCCAGATAGAGGTAGCCCGGCTCGCGCAGGCCGAGGTCCACCAGGTCGCCGTCCACGGACAGATGCTGCGTCGCGTTGCGGATGAAGGACAGGCCGAACTGCGACAGGGCGATGTTCGCCGGGGTCGAGAACTGCTGCCGGATCGAGCTGGCCGACAGGGCGGAGGAGGCGCGCTGGTAGGTCGGGTCCCGCTCCACCACCGCCACGGTGCCGCCGAAGCCGGGGTCGTTCGCCAGGAAATAGGCGACCGCGCAGCCCATCACACCACCGCCGACGATCACGACGTCGTACCGATCCGCCATCGAACGCTCCCGAATTAACCTTGTTTATCGTTCCGGTGATCGGGCCAGAAGGCGGGGCCGGCGTCAAGAGGGCTCAGGAGGGCAATCGCTCACAGCCCGGCGATGGCGCGGGCGACGCTCATCCACTCGTCGCCGGGAGCGGCGTCGCGCAGGGCCAACAGAGGCGGCCAGACGCCCAGGCGGCTGCGGCGGCGCTGGGTGACGAAGCGGTCGATTTCGTCCGCCGTCGGCAGGCGGTCGGCCTTGCGCTGGTTGCAGCGGCGGTGCGCCAGAACGACGTTCGGGGCCGCGTCCAGTCCGCCGTAAGCCAGCGGGATCAGATGGTCGAAGGTCGCCTTGGCCCCCACCGGCTCCCCACAGTAGAAACAGCAACCGCCCTGCTGGACGTCCATGAGGCGGTACTCGTCGGGGCTGACGGGCATGGCTGGGCTCCTGGGGGCTCACACCGGCAGCCGGATCAGCACGCGCAGGCCACCATAGGGGCTGTCGCTGAGCGTGATGTCGCCGCCGTGGCTGCGGGCGACGTCGCGGGCGATGGTCAGCCCCAGCCCGGCGCCGCCGGTCGCCTGGTTGCGGGAGCTGTCCAGCCGGAAGAAGGGCTTGAACACGTCGTCGCGGGACGCCTGCGGGATGCCCGGCCCGTCGTCGTCCACCAGGATGTCGATGAAGCCGTCCTCCCGTTCCGCCCGCACCCAGATGCGGTCGCCGTGGCGCCGCGCGTTGGACAGCAGGTTAGCGAGGCAGCGCCGCGTCGCGTTGGGGCGCAGCGGCAGGGTCAGCCCGTCCGGTGCGACCAGCGCAACTTCCGCCCCCTCGCGTCGGACGCCGGAGACCACCTCGTTGAGGATGCGGGTCAGGTCGGTCGGCTGGACGGCCTCCGTCCCCTCGCCGCGGGCGAAGGCCAGATAGCCCTCGATCATCATCTCCATCTCGGAGACGTCGGTCAGCAACTCCTCGACCTCCGGCCCGTCGCCCAGCATGTCCAGCGCCAGCTTCATGCGGGTCAGCGGCGTGCGCAGGTCGTGGCTGACGCCGGCCAGCATTTCCGTCCGCTGGGTGATCTGGCGGTGGATGCGCTCGCGCATGCGCAGGAAGGCGACGGCGGCCTGCCGCACCTCGGTCGCGCCCTCCGGCTTGAAGTTGCGCACGTCGCGGCCCTTGCCCAGCGCGTCCGCGGCGGCGGCCAGCCGCTTGATGGGGCGGATCTGGTTGCGCATGAAGATGATGGCGACGGTGAACAGCACCAGCGCCGAGCCGACCATCCACAGGATGAAGATGTAGCTGGTCGGGCTGAACAGGCGGCGTTCCGGCGACATCACCGACAGCACGCCGTCGGGCATCTGCACGCGGATCTCGTACCATTCGCGGGTGATGCGGGTGTTGATGGCGAAGGGCCGCCGCACCCGTTCGTGCAGCGCCTTGCTGAGCGTGTTCTCCAGCATGCCGCGCAGCTTCGGCGGGTGGTCGGGCAGGGTGCTGCCGGGCTCCAGCGTCACGATCAGGTCGGTGCTGCGGGCGGTGGCGGCCAGCGTCCAGTTGCGCCCCTCCGGGGTCGGGTCGTGCTCCAGCATGCCGATGACCATGGCGATGTCGCCGGCCACGGCGAAGGCCAGCCGGTTCGTCATGGTGTCCCAGTGCCGGTCGTAGAAGATCCAGGTGGCCACCGCCTGGGCCAGGATGACCGGCGTCACGATGATCAGCAGCGAGCGGCCGAACAGCGTCCGCGGCAGGAACCGCTTCAGCAGCCCCGTTTGCTCACGGCGCGGCATCGGCATCGGTGCGGCGGCGGTGTCGGTGGTCATGGTCCTGGTCCTGGTGCTCTGGGGCCTCTGGGTCCTCTGGGCGCTCCGGCGGCCCCGTCAGGGGTCCGGCCTCAACACATAGCCCTCGCCGCGCACCGTGTGGAGGTAGCGCGGCTCCCGCGGGTCCGGTTCGATCTTGCGGCGCAGGCGGGTCACCTGCACGTCGATGGTGCGGGCGTTGCCGGCGACCTTGCTGCGCTCCGTCAACTCCTCACGCGAGAAGATGGTGCCGGGAGAGGCGGCGAGCACGCGCAGCAGCCCCGCCTCCGCGGTGGTCAGCCGGACCACCTCCTCGCCCGCCCGCAGCTCGTCGCGGTCGGGCAGGTAGATCATCGGGCCGAGCTTCACCGGCTGCGGCGGCACCGGGTCGGCCGGGCGGCTGGCCTGACGGCGCAGGATCGAGTTGATGCGCAGCAGCAGCTCGCGCGGGTTGAAGGGCTTGGCGAGGTAATCGTCGGCCCCGGCCTCCAGCCCGGCGATGCGATCGTCCGGCTCGCCCCGCGCGGTCAGCAGCAGGATGGGCAGGTCGCGCTCCCGCCGCAGCGATTCGGTCAGCTCCAGCCCGGTCTCCCCCGGCATCATGATGTCGAGCACCAGCAGGTCGAAGGCGAGCCCGGCCAGCTTGGCCCGCGCCTCCGCCGCGTCCTTCGCGGTGGCCACCAGGAAGCCGTTGCCGGCGAGATACTTGCGCAGCAGCTCGCGCAGGCGGGTGTCGTCATCGACGACCAGGATGTGGGGCTGGTCTTCTTCGGTCATGGCGCGACTGTAGCGCAAGCGGGCGCCGCGCACCAAGGGAAGCGGCGGCGGCCGGGCAGGGCATCACGCCGCGGCATCGGCGCCCGCGGTCAGCTCCGCCAGGGTGGACAGGATGCGGTTGGGTGCTGCGGGTTTGGTCAGCACGAGACAGCCCGCGTCCTTGGCGGCGCGCACGAGGTCGGCGGACAACTCCCCGGTCAGCAGGATGGCCGGGATGTCCCGACCCAGCACGCCGCGAGGCGTGTGGATGCCGCCCAGGCCGTCGGGGCCGCCGGGCAGCCGGTAGTCGCTGAGGATCGCCGAAGGCGCCGGGAGGGTCGCGTGGCCGGCGGCGAGGGCGGAATCGAGGCTGTCCGGGGCCAGCACCGCGGCCCCGGCCTGATCCAGCCGGAGGGTGCGGGAA
>NZ_WHOR01000366.1:0-4490 GCF_013340925.1 Azospirillum formosense | reverse complement strand
CTGCAGGTCCTGCTGGATGTGGATGGCCCGGCAGGTGTGGAAGCCGTTGGAATGGGCGGAGATGCCGCGCATGGCGTGCATGGCGATGGGTCGCCCGACCATCCGCTCGTGGCGCCGCCCGGCCCAGTCGGTCCAGGGCTGCTCGATGGTCAGCGTCTCCTGGAAGGCGAGGTGGGCCATCTCGGCGGCGATGCGGCGGATGGTGTCGGCGGGAACACCGCAGCGTTCGGCCACCGCCTCCGGGGCGTGCTGCGGGTCGAGGTAGCGCTCGGCCAGCAGATGGAAGGAGGGCACGGCCCGCCGTCCGTCCGGCAGGGTGACGGCGCCGATCAGCGCCGGACGGATACCGGCGGCGGTCGCCGGAACGGCGCGCTGCTCCACCGCGTCCCAGGCCAGCGGGGTGCCGTCGGCGTCGCGGGCGAACAGGCCGTCGTCGGCGCCGCCGGGGTCCTGGATGACCAGCCAGGGGGCGTTGGTGTAGCGGACCAGATACTCGGCGTCGATGCGGTCGGCGCGCAGCAGTTCGTGGATCAGGGCGAAGACGAACAGCCCGTCGCTGCCCGGACGGATGCCGACCCACTCGTCGGCGATGGCGGAATAGCCGGTCTTGATCGGGTTGACGGAGACGATCTTGGCGCCGCGCGCCTTCATCTTCGACAGGCCGATCTTGATCGGGTTGCTGTCATGGTCCTCGGCCACGCCGAACAGCAGCAGGTAGCGGGTGTGGTCCCAGTCCGGCTCCCCGAACTCCCAGAAGCTGCCGCCCAGCGTGTACATGCCCGCCGCCGCCATGTTGACGGAGCAGAAGCCGCCGTGCGCCGCGAAGTTGGGCGTGCCGAACTGCGCCGCCCAGAAGCCGGTCAGCGACTGGCTCTGGTCGCGCCCGGTGAAGAAGGCGAGCTTGCTGGGGTCGCTGTCGCGGATCTTGCCGAGACGTTCGGTCAGGATGGTCAGCGCCTCGTCCCACTCGATCTCGCGGAACTCGCCGGTGCCGCGCTCCCCGGTGCGCAGCAGGGGCTTGCGCAGCTTGGCCGGGGAGTTCTGGGTCATGATGCCGGCGGAGCCCTTGGCGCAGATCACGCCATGGTTCACCGGATGGTCCTTGTTCCCCTCGATGAAGCGGAGCTGGCCGTCCTTGATGTGCACTTTGATGCCGCAGCGGCAGGCGCACATGTAGCAGGTGGTGTATTTGACCGTGTCGGAGACGGTCGGCGAGGGGTCGATGTCCTCGCTCGGCGACTGGTAGCGGTCGAGCCAGCCGCGCGCGTCCTCGGGCGCCGCCGGCCCGCTCCTTCGCTGGAAGCCCTGGGTGAAGGCGAACCCGCGCGCACGCTGGCCGCCGACGTCGTCGATCTTCGCCATCCTGATCCGTTCCTTCCGGTATGCCTCCCCCGTTCCCTCCCGGCGGGGGCCGGGAGAGGGGGCAGTGCTGCCGTACCGTTCTTCGAAAGTGCCGCCGCTCGCTCAGTCCGCGAGCCGCTGCGCGCCCGACCGTTTCGCGGCCTCGGCCATCAGCGCGTCGAGGGCCGCCGGCAGGTCGCCGGGCACGTCCACCACGACGGCCCCGGCGCGTTCCAGCGCACCGCGCTTGGAGGCGTAGCTGCCACGGTCGCCGGTCACGATGGCCCCGGCATGGCCCATCTTCTTGCCCGGCGGGGAGGCGCGGCCGGCGATGAAGGAGACGACGGGCTTGTCCGTCTTCGCCACCAGCTCCGCCGCTTCCTCCTCCATGCTGCCGCCGATCTCGCCGACGAGCGCGATGGCGTCGGTGCCCGGATCGTCGATCAGGGCGGCCAGCGCGTCCTTGGTCGTCGTGCCGATCATCGGGTCGCCGCCGATGCCGAGGAAGGCCGACTGGCCATGGCCGCCGCGCACGAGGTTGAGGCAGACCAGCGTGCCCAGGCTGCCGCTGCGCGAAATGACGCCGACCCGGCCCGGCTGGAAGATACGCGGGTTGAAGGCCGGCATGATGCCGACGAAGCCCTCGCCCGGCGTCACGATGCCGGCGGTGTTCGGCCCGATGATGCGGGTGCCGTGCTCCGCCGCCGCGGCGTGCATCTCCATCACGTCGTGCGACGGGATGTGCTCGGTCAGGCAGACGACGGTCTTCGCGCCCGCCTCGATGGCGTCGATGGCGGCGGCCTTGGCGGCGGCGGGTGGGATGAACATCACCGACACGTCGAAGCCGCCGTTCGCCATGGCCTCCTTCGCGGTGGCGAAGATCGGCACGCCGCAATGGCTCTGCCCGGCCTTCTTCGGGTTCACGCCGCCGACCACGGTGGTGCCGTAGGCCTGCATCTGCTCGGTCCAGAAGGTGCCCTGCTTGCCGGTGATGCCCTGCACCAGGACCCGGTCGCTCTTGCGTACGATCATCGCGCGGCCTCCACGGCTGCCGAGATGGCGTCTTCCATCCGGTCGTAGGGTTCGATCCCCAGCTCCTCCCGCACCATGCGCACGGCCTCGTCCTCGCCGGTGCCGTGGATGGAGAAGAAGACGGGGATGGTGGGGTTCAGCGTCTTCCAGGCCTGGATCACGCCGCCGGCCATCACGTCGGTGCGGGCGAAGGCGCCGCAGAAATTAACGACGAGGCTTTTGACGCCGGGGTTGGACAGCACGAGGTCCAGCGCCTCCGTCCCCTTGGTGTAGGCCTCGCCGCCGATCTCCAGGAAGTTGGACGGGCGTCCGCCGGCGTGGCTGACCACGTCCATCGTCGTCATGGTCAGCCCGGCGCCGTTCGCCAGGACGCCGACGTTGCCCTCCAGCTCGATGTATTTGAGGTCGAGCGCCCGCCCGCGCTCCTCCAGCGCCGACAGCGGCTCCTTGGCGCCCAGTTCGGCGATGTCGGCCTGCCGGTAGAGGGCGGAATCGTCCACCGTCAGCTTGCAGTCCAGCGGCACGACGCGGCCGTCGGCGAGCAGGGCCAGCGGGTTGATCTCCAGCAGCTCGGCGTCGTGCAGGCGGTAGACGCGGTAGAGATCGACGAGCATTCCGGCCACCGGCACGGCGGCCTCGCCGAGGTCCAGCCCCAGCAGCAGGCGGCGCGCGTCCGCCGGGCCGAAGCCCTTGCGGATGTCCACCGCCATGCGGCGCAGGGATTCGGGGCGGGTCGCCGCGACCTCCTCGATGTCCATGCCGCCCTCGGTGGAGAACAGCACGAGCGGGCTGCGGCTGGCCGGGTCGTTCAGCACCGCGGCGTAGAATTCGCGGGCGATGGCCGCCTGCTCCTCGACCAGGACGCGGGCGACCGGGAAGCCGCCGATCTCCATGCCCAGGATGGCCTGCGCGGCGGCTGCGGCCTCCTCCGGCGTGGCGGCCAGCTTGACGCCGCCCGATTTGCCGCGCTTGCCGGTCGGCACCTGCGCCTTGACCACCACCGGCCCGATGGCGCGGGCGGCCTCCTCGGCCTCCTGCGCGCTGGCGCAGAGGCGGCCCTGCGGAACGCTCACCCCGGCGCGGGAGAGCACGGATTTTCCAGCCTGTTCCTCGAAATTCATCGTCGCCTCCGTCAGCGTCCGTGGCGGGACCAGAAGGGGCCGAACAGGGCCTCTTCGCTCGGCTTGTCCTCCGGGATCGGGCGGACGAGGTGGGTGATGTTGACGAAGTGCTTCCAGCTCAGGTTCTCGGAGATGGAGTTCTTCTGCCAGCTTCCGCAACCCATGGAGAGGGTGAAGTTCAGCCCGCTGTCGAAGCCGCCGCCGTTGCCGAAGGTGTGGGCGAAGTTGACCAGCACGCGCACCACGTCCAGCTCGTCGGCCAGCCGTTTGGCGTGCGCCTCGTCCCGCGTGTGGATGCCGCAGGAATGGCCGCGCCCCTGGTGGTCGAGGATTTTGCGTACCTGATCGACCGCCGCATCGAAGTCCGGCACCCGGTAGACGGCCAGCACCAGCGACAGCTTCTCGCCGGAGAAGGGATGCGCCTTGCCGACGCCGGTCTCCTCGACCAGGAAGAAGCGGGCCTCGCGCGCCTTGGGCGCCAGTTCGAACGCCTCGGCGAGGATGGCGGCGTCCTTGGCGATCAGCTTGCGGTTCAGCTTGCCGTTTTCCCACAGGCGGGACTGCACACGCTCCCGCTCCTCTGGGGTGCAGAGGTAGGCGCCGGCCTCCGCCAGCGCGGCGATGGTCGCGTCGTAGACGGAGTCGAGTACGACGAGCGCGTTCTCCGACGAGCAGGAGGTCGAGTTGTCGAAGGTCTTCGACGCGCAGATCTTGCGCGCCGCCTCGGGCAGGTCGGCGCTCTCGTCCACAATGACCGGGACGTTGCCGGCCCCGACCCCGATGGCCGGGGTGCCGCTGGAATAGGCGCGGCGCACGTTGTCCTGCGAGCCGGTGACGACGACGAGGTCGACCGCCTCCATCAGCGCCTGCGTCAGGCCCTTGGTGATGGTGGTGGGGATCATCTGCACCAGATCCTCCGGCGCGCCGATGCGCGCCAGCTCGGCCCGCATCAGCTCGACCGTGCGGCCGGTGGCGGCGGAGCCCATGGGGGAGGGG
>NZ_WHOR01000365.1:0-4506 GCF_013340925.1 Azospirillum formosense | reverse complement strand
TGGGGCCGCGGCGGGCCGAGCGGCACCCGCCCCAGCCCCGCGCCATGGGCCACCCGTGTCACGCCCGCGGCGGCGGCGGTCGCCCCGTCGGGGTGGGCGCTGGCCAGCTCGTGCACCAGATGCGGGTCGGCGGGCTCGCCGGGCTCGGCGGCGCTGGAAGGGTCGGGGGGAGTCATGTCCATAGGGCGCGGTCTCTGGAGAACCTTTCACAAATTCGCACTGGCGGTCCGTGGCCATCCATGTCATGAGCCACGTCCCGCAGGGGCAGTCCCGGCCCCGAGGCAGGCATCAAGCCATGACCAGACCGCTCCGCGCAAAGATTCTCCGACCCGACCTCGATCCGGCCCACCGCAAGGGCGCCAGCGGGGAGAACCGCTGCCGCTGCTGCGGGCGGCCCGGCGGCGCCGTCGTGCGCTGCCTGCCGGATGGCCGCTGGTACGACGCCGCCGACCAGACCTGGCGCGACGGGCGCGGGCGGCGGGCGGCCTGGCCCGACGTGGTGGAGTATGCCGAGACGCGCGACGTGCAGGTCGTCGTCCGCCCGGTCCGTCCCTCCGGCAACCCGGAGGCCCGCCCGAAGAACCTCTGCCGCCGCTGCCACATGCAGGAGGAGGCGCTGCGCAACGCCATCCGCTCCCGCATCCGGGCGCGGATGCGCCGCGCGCTGGGCGACCTGTTCCTCGGCGATTACTCGTCGCCCGGCATCCTGGAGCGCGCGATGGCGCTCTACCGCCGCAAGCCCTGACCCTGACGGTCCGCTACACGGGTTCCTGGGGCTCGCCGGGCATCGGCGGGGCCTCCACCGGCTCGTCCGGCGGGGCGTCGGGCGGCAGCGGCATGGGGATCGGCACGTCGGGTTCCTGCCGGGGCGGCGGGTAGGGGCTCATGTCCGGACTCCGGTGATGGGATAGGGTTGCCCTGTGGAAACACCGTCTCCGCGCAATCGCTCCACTGGTTTCTTCATCGGCTTCTCCACCGGCGCGGCGCATGACCAAAATCAAAGCGGCGGCCCCGATGATCGCGGAAGATGCCCGCGAAAGGATCGCCCGCCCATGCCAAGAAGCTTTATTCTCGCTCCGCTTGCGAAGACCCAGGCCGATCAGGCGCTGCCCGTCGTCCAGACCCTGCACCGTGACATGACCCTGGACGAGTGGCGGCAGGTAGCCGCCCTGTTCCTGCAGGACGGCGGAGACGGCGGTGTGATGGCCTGCGAGATGAGCGACGGCCACATCCGCGGCCTGTTCTGTTACCGCGTCAGCGCCGAAGGGATGATCCGCGTGTTGACGGTGCCGATCTTCATCGCGGTGGGGCTGTTCGACGCGGCGGTGACCTCGGCGGCGCAGGCCGACGGCATCGACCTGCTGGCGCGCAAGCTGGGCTGCTCGACGGTGGTGGTGGACGAGCGCGGCTGCGTGGTCGCGGCGACGGCGCCGAAGCTCGACGCCGCGGGCCTGTTCGGCCGGCTGGGCTACCGCCGGGTCGGGCAGGCCTTCGTGAAGGACGTGGCGGCGGGGTTCGGCGGCGAGGGCTATCCGGTGATGGGCCGGGCCTGAGACGGAACGGGCGCGGGGATCAGGCGGCGGCTTCGAGAGCCGCCGGATTCTCGATGCGGATGCGGTCGTTGGTCAGGCGGGTGATCGCTCCCGCACCTTCCAGCTTGCGAAGCACGCGCGACAGCGTTTCGGGGCGCAGGCCGAGATAGGCGCCGATGTCCACCTTCGGCATGGGAAGGAAGACGCTGGGCGTGCCGTCCGCCAGGGGACGCGACCGCCGCGACAAGGCGAGGAGGAAGCTGGACACCCGCTCCACCGCCGTCTTGCAGCCGAGCAGCAGGATCTGGTCCTGCGCCGCCGACAGCTCGACCGAGGTCATGGCGAGCAGCCGCCCCTGCACCGCCGGGTGCCGCTCCATCATGCGGCGCAGCGCCGTCCGCGGCATGCGGCAGACGGTGGAGGCGGTGACGGTCTCCGCGGTGTAGGCGTAGCCGGTGCCCACGGCCAGCCCGATCACGTCGCCCGCCGTGGCGAAGCCGGTGATCTGCTGCCGTCCGTCCGGCAGGGTCTTGTAGAGCTTCAGCATGCCCGACATGACGGTGAAGACGGCTTCGGCCTCCTCCCCCTCCATCACCACCGGAGTCGCCGACAGCAGGTCCAGCGGGCGGGAAGACGTCGACAGGGTCGGCAGGTCACCGGCGGTGAGGGCTCCGCACAGCCCCTTGCTCCGCGCCGAGCAGCCGGCGCAGCGGCCGGTCACCGTCTCCGCTGTCCGCGCCTGCGGAGCGGGAACCGGCGGCGGGGCAACGGCTGCGGTGGCGATGGTGGCGACGGAGAAGGTCATGGCATGTACCCCTGGGCTGTCTCGCTTCGGCGCCATGGGACGGCGCGGTCGCTTCGGACGTCCGGCCCAGACCAAAGCATCAGACTAAGGTCTTGGAACCGAGCCAAAGGTATGAATTCTAACCAGGACCCGCCCTGATCTGGATCAACCGGACACTGGATCGATCACACGAGGGGGGAGCCGGACAAGGCAACGGCCCGGAGGCTGGCCCGGGCCGTGGGAGTGATGTCTCTGCGCTTCAGAAGGTTCGTCCGGGCCGTCCGCGCGGTGGGAAGCGACTGGAGGTGGCTCGCATGGTGCCGTCCGGCATCGGCATGGCGTTTGAGTCCGCATCCTCCTCGTCGCTGCGGGGGCGGCGGGAATCGCGATCCGTCACCCGGGCCGCCTCGGCGCGGGAGAGCGAGGATTCCAGCTCGCGGATGCGCGCCTGCAGGCTGCCGACGACCGCGGCGCCCGCCTGACGGGACTTGAACTGTTCGAGATCCTGCTTCAGGCGGAGCAACTGGCTCTTCTGTTCCTGAAGGCTCGGCCCGTCCCGGCGCTTCGTCACGCGATAGACTTTTTCGTCGAATCGGTTCACTGCGTTTCTCCTGTCTGCTCTTAAGCAGATTGGGTCGACGCGCCGCTGCACCATCGTTCGAATGGGATAGGCCCTGCATTTCCACCGCTGGTGGCAGCGGCGGTGGCGTCTTTCCGGCGCTCAAGGCATCCGTTCGTTGATGCTCCGCTCGGCAGCGACCGCGGCGGCCAGCGCGTCGCGGTAGCGGCGCAGCCGCGCGTAGGTCGGCCAAGCCATGCCGACCAGCGGGTCGCACCAGTGCACCAGCACCATCAGCCCCATCCCGGCGAAGCCGCCGATCAGCGTGCCCGAGAGCAGGCCGGGCAGGGCGCCCAGGATCCACGGATCGGACAGCCGCCCGGCGTCGTAGGCCTGCAAACCCGCCATCCCCAGCGTGGCCGCCAGAGCGAGCAGGACCCCGACACGGCCCGGCGCGTACCAGATCCGCAAGTCGTCCCGTGTCAGGCCGTAATCTTCGGGGACCGGTCGCGCCGCAGCCTCTGCGACGCCGTCTGGACGCGCGTCGTCATTGCGGGACGTTCCGGTCACCTCGACCGGCGTTCCGCCCCCTTCGATCACCCGCCAGCGCCGCCTCGGGCAGCCGCCATCGTCTTCCAGCCGTTCCATCGCGCGATATTGCGCGGGCCGAGGGGATTCGGCAACGGCGCTGTTGCGCGGTGCTCGCGCCCGGAGAGTCAGCCGGGGCGGCCTTCCGCCGACCCGGTGCCGGCAGCCGGCCGGAAACCGCCATCGGACAGCATGGCCTCGCAGTCCGCCTCCCGGGCGTACTTCACGATGCTGCCGTCGGCCAGCCGCAGATCATAGGATGGATGTCCACCCAGGGTCCGCGCGATCACCATGGCGTCCTGCCCAAGATGCCGGACCTTCGTGCCCAGTCGCAGCATGGTTCCAACCCCCGAAGCCCGTGTTTCGTTAACGAAACCTTACCTCGGGTTGCCGTCACCGGACGAGCAACAAAAAGAGGCATCGGAATGGGGTGGCGAACCGCCATGGCGGGACGGTGTGCTGTGGGGGAGGGGAAAAAAGGGAGAGGTGGTTTGGTTGGGGGACTAGGATTCGAACCTAGGTAGCCAGAGTCAGAGTCTGGAGTCCTACCGCTAGACGATCCCCCAATGGTGGTCCCGACTGGGATTGAACCAGTGACCCCTACGATGTCAACGTAGTGCTCTCCCGCTGAGCTACAGGACCAAACCGCGAGATACTTAACCTAACCACAAGAAAGTGGCGCGAGTGACGGGACTTGAACCCGCGGCCTCCGGCGTGACAGGCCGGCGCTCTAACCAACTGAGCTACACCCGCGTCGTAGGCGACCTTCTAAAGAACAAAGACCGCCGAAGCAAGCACTAAATTCAACCTTATCCAACTTACTCAAGTCAACCAACCAACCGCCGAAGAAGTTGGTGGAGCCGAGGGGGATCGAACCCCTGACCTCCTCATTGCGAACGAGGCGCTCTCCCATCTGAGCTACGGCCCCATGGTGCTGCCAGAGAGGATTGAACTCTCGACCCTGTATCTTCTACACATCTGACGCTGACGACGAACCACACTGTGTAGCAGTCGCGTGTCGCTCTGTCATTACATACATCATG
>NZ_WHOR01000364.1:0-4530 GCF_013340925.1 Azospirillum formosense | reverse complement strand
GACGATCTCCGTCACCACCAGCGCGCCCATGGGCAGCTCCGGCCCCGGCGGCAGGACGGCGGCCAGTTCCGGCGTGTGTCCGCCGGGCGCGGCGCGGCGGAAGGCGGCGGCCTGCTGCTCCAGATTGGCGAAGGGGTCGAGCCCGAGCTGGCTCCAGCGCGGGACGCGGGCGACCAGACCTTTTCCCGACAGCCGCACATGGTCGTGGGCCACGCCCCGGCGCGGCATCGGTTCCAGCGCGCCTCGCGGCAAACCGGCGAAGGCCGGCAGCCGCGTCAGGGCGCCGTGAAGACCGGCGGTGCCGGTCGAACCTGCGGTGCCGGTCACACCTGATGCTCGCGCAGGCGCGGCATCAGTTCGACGAGGTTGCAGGGGCGGTGCCGGTTGTCGAGCTGGAAGACCAGGATGTCGTCCCAGGCGTCGCGGCAGGCGCTGGGCGAACCCGGCAGGGCGAAGATGTAGGTGCCGTTGGCGACCCCGCCGGTCGCCCGGCTCTGGATCGTCGAGGTGCCGACCTTGGCGTAGCTGAGCTGGCGGAACAGCTCCCCGAAGCCGGGGATCGCCTTGTCGAACAGCGCCTCGACCGCTTCCGGCGTGACGTCGCGGCCGGTGACCCCGGTGCCGCCGGTGGTCAGCACCACGTCGATCTCCGGATCGGCGATCCAAGCCTGGACCTGGGCGCGGATGGCGGCGACGTCGTCCTTTACGATGGCGCGGGCGCCCAGCCGGTGGCCGGCGCCGGCCAGCCGTTCCGCCAGCGCGTCGCCCGAGCGGTCGTCGCCCAGCGTGCGCGTGTCGGACACGGTCATGACGGCGATGTTGACGGGCAGGAACGGGCGGGATTCGTCAATTTTCGGCATCGGCGGATTCGGCGTGTTGCGCGACCTGGGTGGACCGGGCCGCCGGGAAGACATCCACCGGCATATAGACCGGCCAGCCGCCCGCCGCAACGGTGTCCAGCGATTCGATTTCCTGCCCCAGCCGCAGCCGGTAGATCCAGAAGTTGGCGACCACCTTCTCGACGTAGTTCCGCGTCTCGGCGTAGGGCAGGCTCTCGATGAAGAGAAGCGGATCGTCGCCGATGTCCGACAGCTCCCGGCGCCAGCGCGCCAGCGTGCCGGGGCCGGCGTTGTAGGCGGCGGCGAGCAGGAACAGGTTGTTGCCGATGTCCTGGCTGTTCAGCAGCTCCGCCATGTAGCGCTGCCCCAGCTCCATGTTGGTGGAGGGGTCGAACAGGCCGGTGCGGGCGGCGTCGGCCTGACCGATGTCGGCGTTGCGCTCCTGCACATGCTGGGCGGTGGCGGGCATGATCTGCATCAGGCCGGTGGCCCCGGCGGAGCTGACCAGCTTCGGGTCGAAGCGCGATTCCTGGCGCATCACCGCAAAGACCAGCGCGCGGTCTACGGCGAAGCCGTCGCGCGGCTTCCAGTGCGGCACCGGGTAGAGGGCCGCCGTGTAGGGGGCGCCGTCCGGACCGGCCACCGCGTTGCCGACCTGGAGCGCCAACCCCGGCAGTTCCGCGCGGTCGGCCAGCGCCACCAGCGCCTGCTCGGCCAGCGTGTCGCCGCGCGGGTGGATGCGGCGCAGCTCAAGCTCCGCCGCCTCGCGCTGGCCGGCCTGGATCAGGGCGATGGCGCGGGCGCCGCCGGGCAGGGCGGACAGCGCCTTCAGATGGTCCCCGGTCAGCTCCGGCGTGCGCCAGTTCAGGTCGCCCGAACCGCCCAGCTTGCGGTGCGCGAGAAGCCCATAGAAGGTGTGGGGGTAGCGCGCCGCGGCGGCCAGATGGGCGCGGGCCTGCTCCTCGCGGCCCCGTCGGGCGTGGGCGCGGGCGGCCCAGAAGTCGGCGGCGGAGGCCAGCCAGGGCGATTGCGGGCCGGCTTCGGCCAGATTGGTGAAGTGGCGGGCGGCGCGGTCGTATTGCTTCAGCCGCCAAGCGGCGAGGCCGGCGATCCAATGCGCCTCCGTCAGCGCGGGGCCGGAACGGGCGGCGCTGGCCGAGGCCAGCGACAGCGCCTGCGTCACGTCACCGGAATAATAGAGCGAGGCGGCGATGCGCGCCCGCGCCTGATCGTACTGCACCGAGTCGAGGCTGCGTCCGAAGTCGTCCTGGTTGAGCAGGGCGAGCGCCGCCCCCGGCTTGCCGGCGCGCAGCAGGTCGGTCACGCGGGACGGGGTGGTGTGGGTTGTGCGGCTGGCGGTGCGGCTGCGCGGGGCAACGGTCAGCTTGGTCTTTTCCTCGGCGGCCTCGGCGCTCTTGTCCGGGTCGGACTGGTCCTCGTCGGAGACGCTTTCCGGCAGCGGTTCCGGGCGCAGGCCGCCCAGCCGCTCCAGCGACCCGGTCAGCCGCTCCCCGTCGCCGCCGCGCGGCGGTTTCAGGGCGCGCTGCTGGCCGGCGGGGGCGCGGCGCTGCGCCAGGGCGTGGATGCGCTCGGCGCCCGGCAGGTCGCCGTAGCGCTGGAGCCAGCCGGCCAACTCGTCGTAGCTGGCCTTGCGGTCGGGGTGCAGATAGCGCTGGCGCAGCACATGGCCCATGAGGCGGCGGTCGCGCAGCAGGCGGATTTCCCAGTCGGCGCCTTCCCACTCGCCCCGTTCCTGAAGCGCGAAGATGCGCCGGTAATGGCGGGCGTCCTCCTCCGTCAGCTGGACAGCGCGCGCGTCGGCATCCGTCGACAGAAGCAGGTTCTGCTCGGCACGATCGAATCCCGGCGGGACGACGGGTCGTCCATCCGGCGCGTGGATCACAAGGCCGGCCTGGGCTGGGCGATAGCCGCCCGTCGGATCGGGTGCTGCGCACAGCGCCAGCGCCACCCCCGCCATTCCCAGGACCTTCCGCCGCAGCGAGACGGTTTTTGCTGCGCTGCACAATATCCGGAACATGGTATTCGAATAACCGCAGTGGACGGGAATCGCAAGAAGATGATTCTCCAACAGCGGTGATGGCGATCTGTTCGCGAGAGTTTTCAGCAACTTAGTGTGGGTGGGAAAATGGCCTTAGCCCGGTGGGAAGACCCTTTTGGCGTAAGGTCATGGGGCTTTCTGTGCTGATTGGCATAATGGCATAGCGGAGACTTGGTAAACCAATCCGATCTTTCGAAGTACTTGGGCAATGTTTGGAATGTCTATGGATATCGAATGTTCGAACGGCCGTACAAGAATAAATGCAATAAGAGAAGTATTTTAGGGAATGGGTGGCGTTAACCATCGCGAAGGCATGCCCGCCCGCTCTCGGCGGACGAAAGGTCCGCCTGCCGCGTCAGCGCAAACCTTCGGTCTGTGCGAGAGCGTCGCGGGAGAGGGTGCCTTACGCGAAGCGACCTCCGTCCCCTCCACCTCGAAGAGGGGGAAGGCTAGGAAGGGGGCAGAAAGCCAACTTTTTAAGGTTGGCCTGGAAAGCGCTGGCGCAGGGTCAGCAGGTCGCGCCATGCCTCGCGCTTGGCGATGGGGTTGCGCAGCAGATAGGCCGGGTGAAGCATCGGAATGACCGGCAGCGGGCCGGGCAGGCCGGGGGAGGCGTAGTCGAACCAGCGGCCGCGCAGGCGGGTGATGCCCTCCGCCCGGTTGAGCAACGTCTTGGCGGAGGTGCCGCCAAGCGGCACCAGCACCTTCGGCCCGATCAGCTCGACGTGCCGTTCCAGGAAGGGCAGGCAGGCGGCGATCTCCGCCTGAGTCGGCGACCGGTTGCCGGGCGGGCGCCAGGGCAGGATGTTGCTGATGTAGACCTTGCTGCGATCGAGCCCTACCTGGGCCAGCATGCGGTCGAGCAGCTTGCCGCTGACCCCGACGAAGGGCTTGCCCTGCCGGTCCTCGTCCTCGCCCGGCGCCTCGCCGATCAGCATGATCGCCGCGGCGGGGTTGCCGTCGGCGAAGACCGTGTTCATCGCCGTCGCCTTCAGCGGGCAGCCGTCGAAGGCGCGCAGGGCCGCTTCCAACTCCTCCAGGCTGCGCGCCTCGGCGGCGCGGGCGCGGGCGCTCGCCCCGGCCTCGCTGGCGCCCAGCGGCAGGTCCGCCGTGACGGGCGCACCGAACATCGACGCGCCGGAGGCCCCCCCGAAAGCCGACCGCGACGCCGGCGCCGGAACAGGGCGCGCCGCGGCGGGCGGCAGCGCCGACGCGCCGGCCGGCGCACGCGCCACCGCCGGCCGGGCGGCCAGCGTCGCCCAGTCCAAGGGCTCGTCCCCGATGGCTTCGTCGCACCCGATGTCGACGTGCCAGCGCAGGGCGGCCAGTATGTCGGATTGGTCAATCATCGTTTGACCTTACCACGGCTCCTGTGGTCTTACATGGGCTTAGATATCCTTTTTGGCGGGTGCGAAAGGCATACGCCGTTCCGAAAGCCGCCGGACCCTGCGGAAATGGCCCCGGCGCTTCAATCAAGCGGGAGGCATGGGGACCATGGATCGCGATCCGCGCGAGGTGATGGAGTACGACGTCCTTGTCGTCGGAGCCGGCCCGTCGGGCCTGAGCGCGGCCATCCGCCTGAAACAGCTCGCCAACGAGGCGGGGCAGGAACTGTCGGTCTGCGTCGTCGAG
>NZ_WHOR01000363.1:0-4560 GCF_013340925.1 Azospirillum formosense | reverse complement strand
CTGCGAAGCGGGGGAGGGCCGGGGTGGGGGCAAGGCAGCCCCCCATTTTTATCCCTTGGGAAGAAACGCGGCCTCTGCGTTGTTGATCTCCGCAACAAGAAACGGAGAGAGACCATGAACCGCAGCCTGTTCGCCGCCTTCCTGGCCGCCACGGCCTTCGCGTCCCCGGCCTACGCCGCCTGTCCGACCGACAGCATGACGCCGGACATGTATTTCGCCTATGTCGAAGGCATCCAGAAGACCCTGACCGAGCAGGGCTTCCGTCCCGGCGTGATCGACGGGAAGATCGGCCCCAACACCCGCTCCGCCATCCGCGCCTATCAGAAGGCCGCGAAGCTCCCGGTGGACGGCTGTCCGACGCAGGAGCTTCTCGACCACATCAACTTCTCCCAGCCGAAGGTCTACGGGCCGGGCAAGCGGTGAACCCTACGTCCCCTCTCCCGCCCCGGGAGAGGGAGGGGCCCGCCGCGAAGGCGGCGGGAGGGTGAGGGTGCCGCCAAGGATCAATGCGCCATTCTCGCACGACCCTCACCCGGCTCTCAGCGGATGCCATCGGCATCCGCCTGACGCCGTCAGCGCTGGCCTTCGGCCAGTGCGAGAGGCCCTTCGGGCCACCCTCTCCCAGGGCGGGAGAGGGGTTTGGCGAGCAGCTTACTTCACGAAGGTCAGGTCCATGACGGACTTGGCGTCCAGCGCCTTGTCCACCTGACCTTCGGACTGCCAGAACCTCACCTGATTGACGATGTCGTCGACGAGCAGCTTGCCCTTCGGCTCGACATAGGGAAGGCCGGCGGCGACCACCTCGGGCTTCTGCTTCGTCGCCTCGGCGATGATCGCCAGAAGCTCGTCATAGCCGGGACCCTTCACCACGGCGCCCGACGCGTCCTTGGCGTTGAAGGCGGCGTGGTATTCGGCCAGCGCGGTCAGGTAGGCGCTGACGAACTTTTCGGCCAGCGGGCGGCGCTGGGCGACGGTCTTCGGGCTGGTGAAGAGGGCACCGAGCTGCCACGGCGTCTCGTCGCCGACCCAGCCCAGGATGGTGCCGGAGCCTTCGGCCGCGAGCTGGCGGGCCACCGTTACCGGGGCGATCACCGCGTCCACCTGACCGCCCTTGAAGGCGGCGACCATCTTCGGCACGTCCTGCATCGCCACCATGGTCACGTCCTTGACCGTGAAGCCGTGCTTCTGGCCAAGCAGGCCGACCATGTAATGGAAGGTCGAGCCGACGGTGGTGATGGCGATGCGCTTGCCCTTGAGGTCGGCCGGCTTGGTCAGCCCGGCGTCGTGCGCCGCCTTGGTCGCCACATAGGCGCTGAGCTGGAAGCCCGGCTCGTCGCGGCTCTGCGCGGCGATCATGGTGACGGCGCCCTTGGATGCCAGGTTGTAGAAGCCTGCGGTCAGGCCGGTGACGCCGAAATCGACGTCGCCCGAGGCCACCGCCACCGGCACCTGCTGGGCCGAGGTGAACATCTTCAGATCGACGTCCAGCCCTTCCTTCTCGAAATAGCCCTTCGACTTGGCGATGAAGATCGGGCCGGATGAGGCCAGCGCCAGCACGCCGATGGAGGTCTTCTCCAGCCCCTGCGCCTCGGCGGCGGGCATACCGGCCAGCGCCAGGGCCGCAGCGCCCATCACACCCAGAACCGCCCGGCGGCCCCAACGCACGACAGTCATTCTCAGTCTCCCTTTCTCAACATTCATTCTTCTCACCGCCATTTCAGCAGGCGGCGTTCCAGGATGGACAGCACGGTCCCGATGCTCAGGCCGAGCAGCGAGAGAACCAGCACGCCGGCCAGGAGCTGGTCGGTCAGCATCAGGTTGCCGGCGGTCAGGACGAAGGCGCCGATGCCGTATTCCGCCCCGATCATCTCCGCCGCGACCACCAGGATCAGCGCGATGGAGGCGGTGATGCGGAAGCCGGCGAGGATGCCGGGCAGGGCGCCGGGAAGCACGATCTTGCGCAGGATCGACGCCCAGGGCAGGCCGAAGCTCTGCGCCATGCGGATCAGGTTGCGCGGCACCGAATCGATGGCGCTGTAGGTGGCGATCACGGTGGGGAAGAAGACGCCGAAGCCGATGGTGGCGAACTTCGACGGCTCGCCGATGCCGAACCACAGGATGAACAGCGGCAGCAGCGCGATCTTCGGGATCGGGAAGAAGGCCGAGACCAGCGGCACGCCGACCGCCCGCGCCACCGAGCCGATGCCCATGGCGAAGCCCACGGCCATGCCGGCCACCGTGCCCATCACCCAGCCCACGCCGATGCGCATCAGCGACGCCTTCAGGTGCTGCCACAGCGACCCGTCCTGCGCCATGGCGGCCAGCGCCGAGGCGACCGCGCTCGGCGGCGGCAGGAACAGGTCGCTGACGAGGCCGAAGCGGTTGGTGGACTCCCACACCGCGATCAGCACCACGAAGGCCAGCAGCGCCGCCCAGCGGTGCCCCTTGACCGTGAAGCCGCCGCCGCGGAAGCGGACGGGTTGCGACGGCGCGGCGGAGCGGTCGGTCATGGGGAGGCTGGTGTCAGGCATCGGCGATCTCCCGGTCGGCCAGTTGGGCCTCGGCCCGGATCAGGTGCCACAGCCGGTCGCGCACCTCCGCCAGATGGGCCTGGGCGGAGGGCTCCAGCCGCTGGTCGCGCGGCTCCTCGATGGTCACGATCTCGCGCAGGCGGCCGGGGCGGCGGCTGAGCACGACGACCCGGTCGGCCAGCCGCAGCGCCTCGTCCAGGTTGTGGGTGACGTAAAGGGCGGTCGTCCGCTCGCGCTGCCAGAGCGACAGGAAGTCCTCCATCAGCAGCTCGCGCGTCTGGGCGTCGAGCGCCGACAGCGGCTCGTCCAGCAGCAGCATGGCCGGGCGCACGGCCAGCGCGCGGGCGATACCGACGCGCTGGCGCATGCCGCCGGACAGCTGTTTGGGTAGCGCCTTGCGGAAGTCCCACAGCCCCATGCGGCGCAGGCCGGACTCGATGCGCTCCCGCCGCTCCGCCGCCGGCAGCGGGTGGTGTTCGAGGACGAGCGACAGGTTGTCCTCGACACTGCGCCAGGGCAGCAGGGCGAAGTCCTGGAAGATGAAGGTGATCGGGTTCAGGCAGCCGTCCGGCACCTCGCCGGCCACCGCGATGGTGCCGGAGGTCGGTGCAACGATGCCGCCGGCAATGCCGAGCAGGGTGGACTTGCCGCAGCCCGACGGGCCGATGACGGCCAGAACCTCCCCCTCCTGCACCGTCAGGTCGATGCCGTCCAGCACGACGAGGTCGTCGTAGCGGTGGCATAGGTCCTTGATGATAAGCCTCATTGTCCCTTTCCTGTTGCCGACCCCGCCCAGGCGATCAGCAGTTCGTCGCGCGAGGTCAGGCCCGCTTCCGGCAGCGCGTGGTTCACGACGGCCTTGGCGGCGCCGCCGGTCGCTTCCGGCAGCCGATTCTCCCACATGGCCTGATGGAGCGTGGGCAGTTCGTCCCAGTCACCGAGGTATGTCGTTGGCACACGGACCGCCCCCGACGCAATGACGCGGTTCAGCCCTGCGATTTCCGCAGCGTTCGAAAGATGCGTGCCGACGATGGACGCGGATGGCATCAGGATGCGGCGCTGGCGCATCCACACCTGCGGCGCGTAAAAGCTGTAACGACGACCACTTCCATTGGGAGCCATATCGCCGCAATAGACGACGCGCCCCGTGTGCGGCTTCACCAGCATGGTCGAGACGGCCAGCGTGTCGCGCCGCGCCCGCTCCACCACCACGTCGGGCATGCCGCGCGGGTTGTCGGCGGAGCGCAGGATGCGGCCGACCGCTTGGCCCAGCGGCTTGAAGGTGTCCTCGGTGAACAGGCGCACGGCCTCCTTGAAGGCGGCGGTCTCGCGCTGCGGGTCGGGCAGGTCCGGCATGGTGTCGGGCCAGTCGAAATGCGGCACGCGGCGCGTGATCTCGGCCAGCGATACCGCACCGGCCAGCGCCTCGCCGTAGCCGAGCGACAGCACGAAGTCGCGTTCGGAATCCCGGTCGGTGACGACGCAGACGCGGGCGCCGGACTCGCGCGCGGCCTCGATGGCCGACAGCGCCATGTCGTCGCGCAGCCCCACCGCCCCGGCGCCGTAGAAGACCAGAACGGCCTCGCCGGGGCGCAGGCGGGCGCGGCGCAGCATGTCGGCGGGCTCGGCGGCGCCGGGCTTGCCGAGGAAGGTCATGTGGTAGCCGCTGGAGGCGCCGAAGAAGGTCAGCGCGCCGCCGTCCGCCAGCGACTGGAAGGTGCGGGGGAAAGTCGTCTCGCCGGCGTGGCTGACCGCGTAGTCGACGAGGTTGCCGCCGTTGGCGGCGCGCAGCGCGTCGAGGTAGGGCTGGCCTGCGCTCTCCCACGCCGCCCACCGCGCCGGATCGGCGGGGGTGCGGGGGAAGGCGGCCCCGGCGACGGAGCGGGCCCCCGCCCCCGCCCCCCGGGCGCGGGTCGCGGCGGCGCGGCGCCCCGACGACCCCCCGCCGGGCACCCTCATGCGCCGGGCCCGCGCCCCCCCGCCGGGCCCCCGCGTCCTCCGGCGGGCGCGCGGCGCGGCCGGGCCTCCC
>NZ_WHOR01000362.1:0-4598 GCF_013340925.1 Azospirillum formosense | reverse complement strand
GTTCCGGTAAGGGACGCGCCAGGGTGGGAGGGGCACCATGATCCGCCTGCTCGGCAGTGGCCTTATCAGCCCGCCGGCGGTCCGGCTCGACGGGCCGATCTGCTACATCCGCCCACCGCTGCCGCGGGATTGGCGGGAATGGGCCGACCTGCGGGCGGACTCCCGCGCTTTCCTGACCCCCTGGGAGCCGACCTGGCCGGCGGACGCCCTGACCCGCGCCGCCTTCGGGCGGCGGTTGCGGCGGCAGGCGCAGGAGTGGCGCGACGACCAGGGCTACAGCTTCCTCGTCTACGACCGCGCGACCGACCGGCTGGTCGGCGGGCTTGGGCTGACCAACCTGCGGCGCGGCGTGGCCCAGATGGCGACGCTCGGCTATTGGGTCGGGCAGCCCTACGCGCGCAACGGCTACATGTCCGGCGCCACCCGGCTGGTGCTGGACTTCGCCTTCGGGCAATTGGGGCTGCACCGGGTCGAGGCGGCCTGCCTGCCGACCAACGCGCCCAGCCGCGGCCTGCTGGAAAAGGTCGGCTTCACCCACGAAGGCTACGCGCGCGGTTACCTGCGCATCGACGGAGTGTGGCGGGACCATGTCCTCTACGCCATCCTGCGCGAGGAATGGCGGGGCTAGCCCGTCCGGTCGGGGTGCCCGCCTCCAAAATCCCAAGACGTCGTTCCCGCCGGCTTAACCCGGGGTTAAGGGAGCGGGCGCAGGCTGATGGCATGTCCTTCGCATCGCATGAGGCGGATATGTCGTCGAACCCCACCTATCCGAACGCCACTTGGACGAAAGAAGATTCCCTGACCTACGCCGTCGAACTGGACGGGCGCCGCGTCGATCTGCGCTATGAGGCGTCGGGGTTTCAGAGCGGCTGGGCGGTCTACGCCGGGGACGAGCTGGTCGAACGGTGCAGCGAGCTGATGCAGGCCCGCGGCCTCGCCCTGGCGATCGCCAGCAAGAGTCCGTAAGCGAACTTTGACGTGAAATCCCGCCGCTTGCGGTGCGGCGGGTGGTGCTCTTGATCAGGAGGGGGTGCCGTCAGGCGTGCCCGGCCTCCGCCGACAGCATGGACAGGCTGACGCCCAGCTTGGCGATCGAGCGTTCCCACTTGGTGTCCAGTTCGGGATCGAACAGCAGAGTCTCGTCGCAGGGCACGTTCAGCCAGCCGTTCGCCTGGATTTCCGCGTCCAACTGCCCCGGCCCCCAGCCGGCGTAGCCGAGCAGCAGGATGTTGCGGCGCGGTCCGCGATCCTCGGAAATCGCGCGCAGGATGTCGATGGTCGCGGTCAGCGCCACCTCGTCGTCCACCACCAGCGTGCCGTCCCGCACGTAATCGGTCGAATGCAGGACGAATCCGCGCCCGGACTCCACGGGACCGCCATAATGGACGGGCATGCTGGCGACCGGCTCCTGGATTTCGATCTCGAGCTGCTCCAGCAAATCCTCGAAGGTGACCGACCCGAACAGGCGATTGACGACGAGGCCCATGGCGCCGTCTTCGTTGTGGGCGCACATATAGATCACGGTCCGCTGAAAACGCGGGTCCGTCATGCCCGGCATGGCGATCAGCAACTGGCCGGTCAGATAGTCCGAGGACTTGGTCAGGTGCGGCATGGGCGCTATCCTTGTGTCGGGGGACGGGCGGACCGTTGAGTGGCCCTCCCGAAGCCGTCTTCGCCCGAGTGTGACAGCACGGGCCAAGCTTTGTCATCCATATACAGCCACGGCCGATGGGCGGCCCGCTGCGTCTTGATATGAGAACAGTCGGTGCGATGAAAAGGTTTGTTCCGTTCCTGCTCGCCATCCTGGCCTTGGCCGCACCCGGAATGGGGAGGGCGGAGACCGGCGCCTGGGTCACGTCCGGCCCGGTGGAGGCGCGGCTCGTCGCGTCGGTGCAGGGGGTGGGCGATCTCGCCAAAATCCCCCTGGGGCTGGAGGTCCGGCTGGAGCCCGGCTGGAAGACCTATTGGCGCACTCCGGGCGACGCCGGTTTCGCGCCGCGGCTGGACTGGTCGGAGTCGCGGAATCTCAAGGCGACGGAGCTGATCTACCCGGCTCCGCACCGCTTCACCGTGCTGGGCTTCGAGACGGCGGGCTACGACGCGGAGGTGCTGTTTCCCATCACCGCCACCCCGGCGGAGCCCGGCAAGCCGCTCGACCTCGCGCTGAAGGCGGAACTGCTGGTCTGCTCGACCATCTGCGTGCCGGAGATGGTGGCGCTGTCGCTGTCCATCCCCGAGGGGCCGGCGACGCCCGGGCCGTCGGCCAACGACATCGCCCGCGCCCAGTCCCTGGTGCCCGGCGACGGGCGGGCGTCCGGACTGACCGTCACGGCGGTGCGCGGCCAGGGTGCTGTGCTGGAGGTCGAGGTGACCGCGCGCGAGCCGATGGTCGCCCCCGACGTGTTTGTCGAGACCGACCCGCCGGTGACCTTCGCCGCGCCCAAGAGCCAGTTCCTCGACGGCGACCGGCGCGCGATCCTGCGGATGGACGCGACCGATCCGCAGCCCGGCCTTGACCTTGCCGGGCGGGCGATGACGCTGACCGTGGTGGACGGCAACCGGTCGGTGGAGGCTCCGGCGACCGCCGCGGCCGGGCTGGGCGGCAGTGCCGGGGCGGCTCCGGCGGGGCTGCTGGCCATGCTGGGCGTCGCCCTGCTGGGCGGGCTGATCCTGAACCTGATGCCCTGCGTGTTGCCGGTGCTGTCGCTGAAGCTGCTCTCCATCGTCCAGCATGGCGGGCGGGCGCCCGCGGCGGTGCGCGCCGGCTTCCTGGCCTCGGCGGCGGGCATCCTGACCTCCTTCCTGATCCTTGCCGGGGCGCTGGTCGCGGTGAAGGCGGCGGGCGGTGCCGTGGGCTGGGGCATCCAGTTCCAGCAGCCGCTGTTCCTCGTCTTCATGGTCGTCCTGGTGACTCTGTTCGCCGCCAACCTGTGGGGCCTGTTCGAGCTTCCGCTGCCGCGCGCCGTCGCCGACCGGCTGGGCGGGCCGGAGGGGCAGGGGCTGGGCGGCCAGTTCGCCACCGGCACCTTCGCCACGCTGCTCGCCACGCCCTGCTCCGCGCCCTTCCTGGGGACGGCGGTGGGCTTCGCGCTGGCCCGCGGGGCGCTGGAGGTGTTCGCCATCTTCGCCGCGCTGGGCGTCGGGCTGGCGCTGCCTTACCTGCTGATCGCCGCCTTCCCGCGCGCCGCGCGCCTGCTACCGCGCCCGGGGCGCTGGATGGTGGCGCTGCGCCGGGTGCTGGGCGGGGCGCTGGCCCTGACCGCGCTCTGGCTGCTGTCGGTGCTGGTCGTCCAGGTCGGCGAGGTGCCGGCGCTGGCCGTCGCTGTGCTGATGGGCGGGCTTGTCGCCGCGTTGTGGCTGGGCCGCCGACTGGCGGAAACGGCGCGCTGGGCCGGGGCGGCGCTGGCCGGGCTGCTGGCCCTGGTGGCCTTCGCCGTTCCCGCCGTCTTCGGCCCCTCGGCCGGGGCGGCCCCGGTGGCCGAGAGCGCGGCGGCGCGCTGGACCGTCTTCGACGAGGCGGCGATCCGCGAGCAGGTTGCCGCCGGGCGCACCGTCTTCGTGGACGTCACCGCCGACTGGTGCATCACCTGCCAAGCGAACAAGAAGCTGGTGCTGAACCGCGGCACCGTCGCGCAGCGGCTGGAGGACACCGGGGCGGTGACCGCCATGCGCGCCGACTGGACCCGGCCGGACGAGGCCATCGCCCGCTACCTTGCCCGACATGGCCGCTATGGTATTCCCTTCAACATCGTCTATGGTCCGGGGGCTCCGGAGGGCATCGCGCTTCCGGAACTGCTGACCGAGGGCGCCGTCCTCGACGCGCTCGACCGGGCGTCCGGCAAAATCAAAAGCTGAAACACAAAAAATTGGGAGTTCAGGAGACATGACCATTCAAGTGGGCGACGCCATCCCGTCCGTCACGCTGAAGCACCTGACCGACAACGGGATGCAGGACATCACCACCGACGCGCTGTTCAAGGGCAAGACGGTGGTGCTGTTCTCGGTGCCGGGCGCCTTCACCCCGACCTGCTCCGCCAAGCATCTGCCGGGCTTCGTCCAGAAGGCCGAGGATCTGAAGGCCAAGGGTGTGGACGACATCGTCTGCCTCGCCGTCAACGACCCCTTCGTGATGCGCGCCTGGGGCGAGAAGAACGGCGTCGGCGGCAAGGTCACCATGCTGCCGGACGGCAACGCCGCGCTGACCCAGGCGCTGGGCCTGACGATGGACGGCACGGGCTACGGCCTCGGCCTGCGCGGCCAGCGCTTCGCCCTGGTCGCCAAGGACGGCAAGGTCACCCACCTCGCCGTGGAGAAGCCGGGCCAGTTCGAGGTGTCCTCGGCCGAAGCGGTGCTGGGCGCGCTGTAAGGGATTGAAACCCCTCTCCCGCCACGGGAGAGGGTGCCCGCGAAAGCGGGCGGGTGAGGGTGCCGGCAAGGATCAACACACCATTCTCGCCAGTACCCTCACCCTCCCGCCTCAAGGCGGCGGGCCCCCCCCTCCCCCCGGGCGGGCGGGGGGGGGAACGGCAACGCCCCCTCGCGCCGGCCCCGGGGGGGTGGGCTGAGCCGCGTGCCCCGCGCCTTGTCCTCCTGTCCCT
>NZ_WHOR01000361.1:0-4612 GCF_013340925.1 Azospirillum formosense | reverse complement strand
AGATGTTACGTCGACGAGTGAGTGGCAGAGCGCGTGACAACAGATCACGTACTGCTTGCGATATTCTAGTGAGGTGATAGGCTGCCCCCGTCACCTGCGCTGTGGACTTCGGAGGCATCGTCGGATGTGTATAGGCTACAGCCCCCATCTTCGCCGGTTCCGGCTTCGGTGGGGCGGGGGGCGGGGCCTTGGCGACCGGTTGCGGCTGAACCGGTGGCGGCGCCTGTGCCACGGGCGGCGCCTGCACGACCGGCTGCGCCTGGGCGCTGGCGACCGGGTTCAGCCGCTCGGCGAGGCTGATGGGCGCCGTTTGGGTGGACGCTGTTGGGGCAGGCGCCGGTTCGGGAGGCGGCGGCGCGATCACCGGAAACACCGACGCGCCGGGCGCCTCGGCCAGCAGGACGCTTTCGGACGCCGGGACCGGGGCGCCGGGCTTGCGCGCCGGGCGTGGCGGGTCGGCCACGTCGATGAAGGTGATCCGCCGCTCCCGGCGCACGGTGACGCGGGCGCCGCAGGGCCAGTCCATGGTCAGGCTGCGCCCGTCCTCGGCCGTCTGGAAGCCGGTCAGCCGCCGCGAATAGGTGCCGTTCAGCGCTTCCAGCGGCCAGGGGACCGCCTGCGAGAAGGCAACGCGCCCGCCGCAGCTTCCCACATCGACGGCCGGGGCGCCCTGCGCGTTGACCAGCGCCAGACGCGAGAAGTCGGCGTGCTCGCCCGTCTGCACGGTGACGGGCGCCGGTGCCTCCGCCGCGGCGGGAGGCGCCGTCAGGGCGGTGGTGACCGACAGCAGGGCCAGGGAGATGGACAGGGTCCGGCAGGGATGCATCGCGACTGCCCCAAATTTTATCTAAATCGGAATCAAATCCCCCAAGACACCGCTCAGTTCCCGTCGCGGCGCCCCAGGTTGAAACCCGGCTTTAAACTGCATCACCTAGGTTAAGGCGGCGTTCAAACCGAAGGTGTCCGGCGATGGAGAATCCCCTTTACATTGGATTGTCGCGGCAAGTGGCCTTGCGCCGGCAGCTCGATGTCGTGGCGAACAACATCGCCAACATGAACACTGCGGGATTCCGTGGTGAACGCATGCTGTTCGAAGCGGCGATGGAGCGCGGCGGCATGAATCCGTCCGACAAGATCGCTTTCACCATCGACCGCGCCACCTACACCGACTTCACCGCCGGCAGCCTGAAGCCGACCGACAACCCCTACGACGTGGCGCTGGACGGCGACGGCTGGCTCCAGGTGCAGACGCCGGACGGCCCGCGCTACACCCGCGACGGGCGGATGCGGCGCGACGTGGACGGGCAGCTCGTGAACGCCGGCGGCTTCCCCTATCTGGACGACAACCAGCAGCCCATCGTCATCCCGGCCGACCGCAGCCGGATGGAGATCGGCAGCGACGGGCTGGTCTCCGCCGACAACGAGATGATCGCCCGGCTGCGCGTCGTCCGCTTCGAAAGCCCGCAGGCGCTCGCCCAGACCGGCGACGTGCTGTTCGACGCCGTGGACGCCCAGCCGCTGCCGGCCCCCGACACCCGGATCATCCAGGGCAAGGTCGAGCAATCCAACGTCCAGTCCATCGCCGAGATGTCGCGGATGATGGAGCTGACACGCGACTACCAGTCGGTCACCCGCATGATGGACGACGGGCAGGACCTTCTGCGCTCCGCCATCAACCGCCTCGGCAAATCCGCTTAAAACCAGGAGATTGCGTCCATGCGCGTGCTCAGCATCGCTTCGACCGGCATGATGGCCCAGCAGTTGAACGTCGAGGTCATCTCCAACAACATCGCCAACATCAACACCACCGCCTTCAAGCGCGGGCGCGCCGAGTTCCAGGACCTGATGTACCAGTCGGAACGGCGCCAGGGCAGCCAGTCCACCGACGCCGGCACCATCATCCCGACCGGCATCGAGGTCGGCCTCGGCGTCCGTCCGGGGGCGGTCAACCGCATCAACACGACCGGCAACCTGACCTCCACCGGGAACGAGCTGGACCTCGCCATCGAGGGACGCGGCTACTTCAACATCCGCATGCCGGCGGGCGAGACGGCCTACACCCGCGCCGGCGGCTTCAAGCTGTCGCCGGAGGGCACCATCGTGACCAGCGACGGCCACCCGGTGCTGCCGGAGGTCACCGTGCCGCAGGGCACGCGGGAGATCGCCGTGAACAGCTCCGGCGAGGTGCAGGCCTTCGTCGACGGGCAGACCCGCCCGCGCGTGCTGGGCCAGCTCGTGATGACCGTGTTCGTCAATGAATCCGGGCTGGAGGCGATGGGCGACAACCTCTACCGCGCCACCCCCGCCTCGGGCGAGCCGCAGGACGGCACCGGCGGGCAGGCGGGCTTCGGCACCATCCGGCAGAAGTATCTGGAATCCTCCAACGTCAACGTCGTCCAGGAGATCACCGAACTCATCTCCGCCCAGCGCGCCTACGAGATGAACGCGAAGGTGGTCGAGGCCGGCGACCAGATGGCCTCCACGCTGTCGAACATGCGGTGACCATCATGCGGCGTTCCGTTCGTCATCTGGCCGGACTCACGGTCGCCCTGCATCTGCTCGGCGCGCCCGCCCAGGCGGCCTACCTTTCCGATGGCGAGGGCGCCGTGGAGGCGCTGCTGGCGCAGGAGCTGGCGGCCTCGCTGGGCCCGGCGGTGCCGCCGGACGCGCGGGTCTCGGTGGTGCTGACCGTGCCCTTCTCCGGCCCGGTGGAGGCGGTGCGCGACCTGTCCTACGACCCGCGCGGCGGGCTGGTCCGCGCGCTGGTCAGCAGCAACGGGCGCGTCGTCGAGGTGAAGGCGAAGGCCGACATCATGGTGGAGGTGCCGGTGCCGACGCGCCGCATCCTGCCCGGCGAGGTCATCGCCGACAGCGACCTGACCACCATCCCGATGCCGCTGGAGCGGCTGAACGGTGCCGTCATCACCTCCCGCGACAGCCTCGCCGGGCTGGCCAGCCGCCGCCAGCTCTCCGCCGGACGGCTGATCCAGACCTCCGCGGTCGGCGCTCCGCTGGTGGTCCAGCGCAACAAGCCGGTCAGCCTCGTCTACGAGGACGGGCCGCTGCAACTGATGGCGCGAGGCCGTGCTTTGCAGGACGGCGGGGTGGGGGAACTGGTGCGGGTGATGAACATCGCCAGCAACATCGTCGTCACCGGCACCATCACCGGGCCGCAGACCGTCACCGTCAGCGGGCCGCCGGACGCCATGCCGCCCAACGCGGCGTCCGCGAAATTCTGAGCCCAGTCACCCGAGTCCAACCAAGGACACCACCCTCATGCGCACGCTCCCGCCCCGCACCTTGGTTCCCTTCCTCGCCCTGACGGTGGCGCTCGCCGGCTGCGGGCGGCTGGTCGACGTGGGGCAGGCGCCGCGCCTGTCGGAAATCTCCAACCCCGCCATGGCGCCGGAGGCGCGCGTCATCTCCATGCCGATGCCGCGCCCCAACACCAACGAGCAGGTGCCGAGTTCGCTGTGGCGCACCGGGTCCCGCGACTTCTTCCGCGACCCGCGGGCCAAACAGGTGGGCGACCTGCTGACCGTCATCATCAACATCGCCGATCAGGCGCAGTTGCAGAACCAGACGCAGCGCCAGCGCTCCAACGCCGAATCGGCGGGCGTGCCGAACTTCTTCGGGCTGGAGTCGCGGCTGCCCGCGGTGCTGCCCGACGCGGTGAACCCGTCCAGCCTCGTCGACATGGACAGTTCCTCCTCCTCCTCCGGCACCGGGACGATCCAGCGCAACGAGCGCATCGCCATGCGCGCCGCGGCGGTGGTGACCGAGGTGCTGCCCAACGGCAACTTCGTGATCGCCGGGCGGCAGGAGGTGCGGGTGAACTACGAGCTGCGCGAGATGCGCATCGCCGGGGTCATCCGGCCCGAGGACATCACCAACGTGAACACCATCGACTACGACAAGATCGCCGAGGCGCGGATCACCTACGGCGGGCGCGGCCAGATCACCGACGTCCAGCAGCCGCGCTACGGCCAGCAGGTCTTCGACATCATCATGCCCTTCTGAGCGGCGGGGAGACGCGACCATGGCGGACCGTCCCGGACCCAGCCGTTACTCGGTCTTCGTGCTCTGCGCCGCGCTGGCGGCGGCAGTGGGCTACGGCATCGGACGCCTGCAGCTGACGCTCGGCGCCGAGGAGAAGACGGCGGAGCAGACGGCTGGCGCCGGGCCGGACCTTCCCACCGACGGTCCCGGCCCCTTCTATGTGGAGGTTGGGCAATTGATGGTGCCGGTGCTGGTGGAGGGCCGCACCAACGCCTTCATCCTGACCCAGATCACCCTGCAGACGGGAAGCGTCGAGCAGTCCAATCTGCTGCGCCGCCATCTGCCCCACGCGCGCAACGCCCTGCTGCAGGCCCTGTTCGGCATGGCGGGGGCGGGGGACTTCGACGGCCCGTCGGTCGATCCCGCCGCCGTCGCCAGATCCCTGAAGCAGGCCGCCGCCCAGCACGGCGGGCCCGACCTATCGCGCGGGCCGCCGGTCCTGTCTCCTGCACAAGATCGACCGCGCCCACGACCTACCCGGTTTTATTGAGCTTCTTAACGCTCTCGAGTATAGAAAGCTACATAACCTCGTAGAGTAGTGTCATGTGATGAC
>NZ_WHOR01000360.1:0-4618 GCF_013340925.1 Azospirillum formosense | reverse complement strand
GGACCACCCCGCCGCTGCCCGCCGACGACGCGCTGGAGCGCAGCGAATCCAGCTTGGCGTGGAGGTTGCGCTGGTAGCTGGGCAGGTTGTCGGCGAGATCGGCGATCTGCCCGCCGACCACCATGCCGAAGCCGGCGATGCCCGCGAAGACCAGCACCACCACGGCCAGGACCGAGGGCACCCGGCCCAGACGCAGCCGCTCCAGCCGGCTGACGATGGGTGCCAGGACGAAGGTCAGCAGCACCGCCAGAGCGATGGGGACCAGGATGTCGCTTCCCAGATACAAGGTCGCCACCACCAGCGCGATGACCAGCAGCGTCGTCTGGGTGGAGGCTGGCGGGGCGGCCTTCGGCACCGGAATGGGGCGGGCCTGCAACCGGCGGGCGGTGTCTTCGGCCATGATCTTCGGAGCCTCGGGGGAGAGTTGAGAGAGTGCAGAACGTCGGCGGACGCGGCGCGTTCCGGCGCCACCAAGCGCAATCGCCGCAAGACACCGTGACGATTGCAGTCGACGGCCTGTTTAAACCCGCGTGGTTATCTCGTCAGAAGGAGGGGGCTATGCGTAAGGTTGCTGTTCCGGTCCTGTCGGCGGTCGCGCTTTTGGCTTTGGGGGGCTGCGCCGAGACGTCGAGCTGGTTCGGTGGGGGAAGCGAGCAGGCATCCCGCCCGATGTCCGAGCAATCGCTCCAGACCGCTTCGCGGATCGAGCCGCAGGCCATGCTGGGCAAGTCGGTCGTCGCCTATGACGGGCAGAAGGTGGGGCAGGTCGAGGACGTGCTGTTCAATCGCAGCAACCGCCCGAGCCAGCTCGTGGTCTCCACCGGCGGCATCATGGGCATCGGTGGACGCAACGTGGCGCTGGACATCGACAACGTCCGCTACAACCAGCAGCAGGACGCCATCGTGGCGACCCAGCTGACCAAGGACCAGTTCGCCAACCTGCCGGAGTTCCAGTATGGCGGGAACATGATCTCGCTCAGCCGGCAGAAGACCCCGCACTAAGCGGCCTCAGTCCTCCGGCTTGCCGGAGCGCAGACGCTTGATGTCGGACCGCTGACCCTTGGCCTCCAGGCGACGTTTCTTGGAGCCGAGGGTCGGCTTGGTCGGGCGGCGGCTCTTCGGGACCACCGTCGCGTCGCGGATCAGGTCGATCAGCCGTTCCCGCACATCCTCGCGGTTGCGCAGCTGGCTGCGGTAGGTGTCGCCGACGATGATCAGCACGCCCGCCGCCGTCATGCGCGAGCCTGCCAGCCGGACCAGCCGGGCCTTCACGTCGTCCGGGATGTTCGGCGAGGCCGCCACGTCGAAGCGCAATTGCACCGCGCTGTCCGTCTTGTTGACGTGCTGGCCGCCCGGGCCGGAGGCGCGGATGAAGCTCTCCTGAAGCTCGCTCTCGTCCAGGCTGATGCGGGGCGTCACGCGGATCATCAATCGGCCGCCGCCGTCACGCCTTCCTGCTCCTCCACACCGAGGTCGAGAAGCGGGAGGAAGCTGGCGGGCTCCTGCGCGCCGGAGAGCGCGTAACGCCGGTTGAAGATGTAGCAGGGCACCGCCTGAAGGCCGAGCTGCCGCGCCGTGGCGTCGGCGTTGAAGACAGCGGTGGTCTCGGCATCGCCGTTGAGCAGGTTTTTGGTCTCCGCGAAATCGAAGCCCAGACCGGCGGCGGTCGCGGCCAGCGTGTCGCGGTCGCCGATGTCCAAACCCTCCACGAAATAGGCGTGGAACAACGCGTCGGCCATCCGGTCGCCCAGCCCGTGGCGGGCGGCGATGCGGATCAGCCGGTGCCCGTCGAAACTGTTGGGCGTTCGCCGGATGCGGTCCAGCCGCAGCGGCAGGCCGTCGCGCTCCGCCGTTTCCTCCACCACCAGATGGATCTGCCGCGCCCGCTCCGTGCCGCCGAACTTGGCCGCCAGATAGGCGCTGCGCTCCATGCCGCCCGGAGCCATGTCCGGATTGAGCTGGAAGGGCTGCCAGCGCAAGTCCACCTGGACGCGCGGCCGGTCGGCCAGCGCGCGGGCAAGCCGCCGCTTTCCGATGTAGCACCAGGGGCAGATCAGGTCGGCGTAGGTTTCGATCAGCATAGGCCCACTATCCCCCATTCCCGCCCCGCCGCGCAACCGCCCCGCCCGTGGGGCGTCCTGCCGCGTTCGGGGTTCGGCCTTTGCAACCTTTTGTTAACCCTTGCCGCCGGAGAGTCGTGGCGTTCCGCGAATGATGGTCCAGCGGCGGTCGGAGGCGTGTGGCGATGGCGAATTCCTATGTGGACGGCAAGGTGCGCGACGCGCTGGTGGCGGCCAAGGGGAGCCGGGCGACCGCGCAGAAGCTTCTGATGGCCTGGGCGGTCGAGGACCCGCAGCTCCTGCTGGGCATCTCGCAGCCCTTCCTGAAGGCCATCGCCGCGGCGGCGATCGAGAGGGGCGTCCGGCCGTCGGCGCCCAGCCGGTCCGCGCCCGCGCAGCCGGGCCGGTCCCGCGGTTCCGTTGATTCGGCGCTGAGCAAGGAGGCGCTGGCCGACGTGCTGAGCCGCCTCGGCCGCGATCCCGGTGAGGACGCACCGGCGCCGCGCGGCCGCGCCGGCTCGCCCGCTCCGGTCAAGTCCGCCACCATGGCGGTTCCCGCCGGCAAGGGCGGGCAGGGCGGCGTCACTCATGAAAAGGCGATGATGACCCTCGCCAAGGCCTTCGTGGCGAAGAAGATGCGCTGAGGCCCGGCGCGGGGGGTGCTCCGCCGGGCCTATTGCTCCGCCGCGGTCATCATCCGTTCAATCCAGCCCGGCTGCCGCGGTTCCGGGCGGATGTCCGGCGGCGGGCTCGCCAGGGCGGTGTGGCCGTTGCGGTGCGGATCGGGGATGTGGTGGCAATCCACATCGGCCAGCGTCTTGTAGCAATAGACACGGGAGCGGTCGACGTAGACCTTCTCCGGGCAATACTGTCCGGTTTCGGAAAAGGACACGGATGAACAGTCGCGCCCGGTCGCCGCGGACACCAGATGATCGCCGAGCGTCTTCTTGGTGCTGGTGACGGAGGCGAGATCGGCGCCGAGGCTGGCGACCATCATCGGCCCGCCGCAAGCGCCGAGCGGGACCACCGCCAACGCCAGCATCGCGATTGATTGAGCGAGCCTCATCACCCTTCGCACCCCGTCCCGTGTTCGATCCGATTCCAGGCGAACCTCATTAAGAAGCCGTGAATCAGCGCAGCAGCGTGCAGATTCGCGACCGGCACTGCACCAGCACGAAGGCGTCCTTGTCCTCCGTGCAGCCCACCTTGAACACGGTCTGGCCGGAACGGCCGGTGACGTAGCTCATCACCTCCACCTTGGCGGGCGTGCAGTTGCCCAACGACTTGGCGGCCTCCTTCGCCTCCGCCTGCCCGGCGGAGACGTTGGCGGCTTGGGCCGTCGGCCACGCCGACAGGCACAGCGCGAGGGCGCCGAGGGCGGCGAGGCGGGGAGCGGTGACGCGCATGGCCGGGTCGCTGGGCTGGTGGATGCTGGGGAAGTTTATGGCACGGGCGGCGCGATTTCGGCTGTGCAAAAGTGGTAACCGCGGACTCACGCGCGTGTCGCGGGCGCGGCGTGCCGGTGGGACCGGAAGAAGCGCAGCATCTCCCGCGCGGCGTCCGGCCCCTGCGGATCGGTGTAGGTGCCGTCCGGGCTGCCGCCCGACCAGGCGTGGCCGCTGCCGTGGACGGTCCACCGCTCGAACAGCGTCGCCCCGTCGCGGTCCTTGTGGACGGTGCGGGTGAAGCCGCGCCCGCCGGGCGCCTGCCCGTCCTCGGTCGTCGCGGTCAGCCCCTCCGCGTTGGCGGTGGCCTGGGCCATGACATGGTCGCCGTTGCGCGGATGCACCACCTTGTCCGCGTCGCCGTGGAAGACGATGGCCGGAACCACCGGAGCCCCGGGCTCCGGGCGTTGTCCGGGCGAGGAGCCGGCCTTCATCGCCAGCAGGGCGGAGGGCACGCCACTGGCCGAGCCGTAGGGCAGGCCGGAATGGACGCCCACCGCGGCGAACAGGTCGGGGTGAGTCGTCGCCAGCACCATCGCGGCGGACCCGCCCGCGGAAATTCCGGCGATGTAGACGCGCTGCGGGTCGGCCCCGTGCTCCGCCAGGACCTGCCGGGTGGCTCCGGCGATCAGCGCCGGTTCGCCGCGGTCGCGGCGCTGGTGGTCGGGGTTGAACCAGTTCCAGCACTTCTTGTCGTTCGCCGCCGGGGCCTGCTCAGGATAGAGGACGAGGCAGCCGGCCTCCTCGGCCAGCCGGTTCATGCGGGTCCCGATGGCGAAGTCCTCCGGCGACTGGGTGCAGCCGTGCAGCATGACCAGCAGCGGGCGCGGTCCCGTCGCCGCACCCTTCGGCACGAACAGCCGGTAGGCAAGCGAGCCGGAGTCGCCGGTGAAGACCCCGGATTCCATCGGCTCCGTCACGGAGACGGGCTTCACCGGGGGCGGAGGGACGGGCGCGCCGCGGCGGAACAGCTTGCCGGCGAGGCGGCGGAGGAAGGCGGCGGCGCGGGCCAGGGCCTGTCTCTTATACTCAACTGCAGCTGCCGACGGACTACTCTGCGTAGAGCATGTCGGGTGCGGTATCCTTTACAAAAATAAAATCTCGAATCACTAA
>NZ_WHOR01000035.1:0-31885 GCF_013340925.1 Azospirillum formosense | reverse complement strand
GATGATGGCGTTGCGGCCCTTGACGGCCATCATCGCCTTGTTGACCGGGGTGGCCGCCGGGTTGGTGGAGGGGGTGACGGCGCCGACGACGCCCAGCGGCTTGGCGATCTTGACGATGCCCTTGGCGGTGTCCTCCTCGATCACGCCGACGGTGCGCACCCGCATCAGGTCGCGCAGCGTCCCGAAGGTCTTGCGCTGGTTCTTGGTGATCTTGTCCGTAACGTTGCCGAGACCGGTGTCGGCCACCGCCAGCTCCGCCAGGGCGCGGGCGCGGCCCGGCTCGTAGATGGACCAGGCGAGCGCGGCGACGGCGTCGTCCACCTGCTCCTGCGTCGCGTCGGCGAAGGCGCGCTGGGCGGCGCGGGCGCGGGCGACGAGGGCGGCGACGGCCTCCTGGTCGGCGCTGGCCGGCGTTCGGTCGAGCATGATGTTGTCCATGGTTGCTTGTCTCTCTCCCTGAAGGTTCGTTCTTTGGTTCGGACGGTCAGGCTTTGAGCACCCGTTGCGGCGGGTCCTTGTGGGTCGGGTTTTTGGGCGGCCGGCGGAGCAGCGGCTTGCCCGACGGCCACATCGACCAGACGAGGAAGGCGGCGGCCAGGGCCAGGATCGTGCCGCTGATCGGGCGGGTGAAGAAGACCGTCATGTTGCCGTCGTAGTTGGCGAGCGAGGTGAGGAAGTAGCGCTCGCACAGCGGCCCCAGGATCACGCCGACCACCAGCGGGGCGGGCGGGAAGCCGGTGCGCTTCATGACGTAGCCGGCGATGCCGAAGGCGAGGCAGACGTAGACGTCGAACAGGTTGTTGCGCACGCCGTAGGCGCCGACGACGCTGAGCACGATGATGAAGGCGCCGAGGATGGCCGGCGGCACGCGCATCAGCGTCGAGAAGACCCGCGCCACGCCCATCGCCGCGACGATCATCAGCAGGTTGGCGATCAGCATGCTGGCGAAGATCGTGTAGACCAGCGTGGCGTTCGAGGTGAAGAGGAGCGGGCCGGGGTTCAGCCCGTGGATCAGCATGGCGGCCAGCATGATCGCCGTGGCGGCGCTGCCGGGGATGCCCAGAGTCAGCAGCGGGATCATGGCGGTGCCGGTGGTGGCGTTCTTGGCCGCCTCCGGGGCCGCCAGCCCCTCCTCGACGCCGGTGCCGAAGCGGTCGCCCTTGCCCGACGCCTGCTTCTCCACGCTGTAGGCGATGACCGACCCCACCGTGGCCCCGGCGCCGGGGATGACGCCGATGGTGCAGCCGAGGCCGGTGCCGCGCAGGATGGAGGACTTGATCCGCCACAGGTCGGACAGGCCGATCTGCTTGCCGGGCTTCGTGGCGATGGATCGGGCGCCGCCGGCCCGCTTGCAGATCAGGTCCACGACCTCGCCGATGGCGAACAGGCCGATCATCACGACGGTGAAGTTGATGCCGCTCTCCAGGTCGGGAACGCCCAGCGTCAGCCGGGGCATGCCGTACATCGGATCGACGCCGACCGTCCCGATTAGCAGGCCGAGAAACATCGAGACCGCGCTCATCAGCGGCGCGTCCTTGGCGATCGCGATGACGCTGACGAGGCCGAGGATGGTGGCCGCGAAGAACTCGGGCTGGTCGAACTTCAGAGCGAAGCTGGCGAAGGGCGGGGCGCCGAAGGTCAGCAACAGTGCGCTGGCCAGCCCGCCGAAGGCCGAGGCGGTGATGGCGATGCTCAGGGCGCGCGACGACAGGCCCTTGCGTGTCATCGGGTAGCCGTCCCAGCAGCTCGGCAGCGAGGCCGGCGTGCCGGGGATGTTGATGAGGATCGAGGAGATCGAGCCGCCGAACACGCCACCCACATAGATGCCGCCGAGGAAGGACATCGCCGTGACCGGCGGCAGCAGGTAGGTGAAGGGCAGGGCGATGGCCATGGCGTTGACGAAGGAGATGCCCGGCAGCGCGCCGGCCACCACCCCGATCATCAGGCCCGACACGAGGAGGACGAAGTTGTACGGGTCGAGGGCGCCGGCGAAGCCACCGGCCAGATTGGCGAGGATATCCATGGGACGATCCTTCCGGTGGCCGGCTCAGTAGATGCCGAGCAGGCGGTAGAGCGCGACGGTGAAGTCGTCGAAGACGCCGTGGCCGCGGTTCAGCGGCATCTGGGCGAGCAGGACGAAGATGTAGAGCAGCACCACGCAGCCGATGCCGGTGACCAGCGCCAGCGTCAGCGGACGCCGGATGCCGCCGATGACGCACCACAGGGCGACGAAGGCGAGGGTGGCGACCGGGAAACCGAGCTGCGGCAGGGCGACGCCGTACAGGATGACCAGCCCCAGCCCGATCATCGCCCGGCCATGGGCGTAGCCTTCGTATTCCTCGTCGACCGGTTTCTGCTGGTGGACGGCGCGGCGCAGCGCCAGGAGTTCCCTGGCGATCCAGATCAGGGCGCACAGCCCGACCGCGCCCAGCATCAGCCGGGGCCATCCCGTCGGTCCCACCGGGTCGGGCAGGCCGGCGATCATGGTGCTGTCGCGCACGATGTGTTGCGAGAGAAGAAGCGACCCGAAGAGCAGGGCCGCGGGCGTCGCCAGCCGGCGAAGACCATGGGACAGGGGAGTCACGGTTCCCTCCCTGAAGAGCGATGAAACGGGTGGGGCGGCGTCGGAACCGGGCTCAGCCCGGCGTCTGGCCGACGGTCTTGGTCGCGAAGCGGTCCAGATAGCCCCTCACCGTCTCGTAGAAGGCCTTGACCTCCTCCTTGGCCTGGTCCGGCGTCACCAGCGTGTCGACGCAGGTGTAGGTGTCGGCGCAGAAGGTCTTCCATTCCGGGCTCGCCAGCACCTTGGCGGCGGCCTCGTGCAGCTTCTGCACGCGCTCGGGCGGCGTGTTGGCGGGCACGGCCAGCGTGCGGAAGTTCGGCAGGTCGCCGATGTCCAGACCCAGCTCCGCCGAGGCCGGCACGTCGGGGAAGGAGGGGTGGCGCTGCTTGTCGAACACGACGATCGGTCGCAGGTCGCCGGACTTCAGGAACTGGGCGACGTCGCCGGGCTCCTCGTAGATCGCGTCGGTGTGGCCGCCGATGGGCGAGGCGTAGCGCTCCGACGGGCGGGCGAAGGGGACGTTGGTCACCGGCACCCCCTGGGTCCCCAGATACTTCAGCGTGATGTCGTCCTGCGTGCCGTAGCCGGAGGTGGCGACGCGCAGCTTGCCGGGGTTGGCCTTGGCGTGGGCGGCAAACTCCTCGTAGGTCTTGAAGGGGCTGTTCTTCGAGACGTAGAGCATCGACGGCGAGTTCTGCATCATCGCCACATAGACGAAATTGTCCGGCTTCGCCGTTCCCAGGCCCGACGCCCAGGAGGAGACGGACAGGGCGATCAGCGTGCCGACCGTGTAGCCGTCGGCCGGGTTGGTCAGGACCCGCGTCAGGCCGGCGTTGCCCGACGCCCCGGACACGTTGACGACGGGCATGGCGACGTGGAGATGCGGTTCGGCGAGGCGGGCGAACTGGCGCGCCATCAGATCGGCGCCGCCGCCGGCCCCGAAGGTCGCGATGACTTCGATGGGGCGCGACGGGTAGTCGTCGGCGCGCGCGGGGGCGGATGAAAGGACGGGTGACAGCAGCGCGGCCACCGCCGCGGTGAGCGTCAAGGCGTTGCGGAGCATTTGCATTCCCTCCCAGGGCTTGTTTTTTTGGCGGGGTTCGTTTTTTGACCGTCAGGCGTGCAGGCCGGGTGCGGCGCCTCCCTTGGCTGTGGTGGTGGGGTAGGGCGCGCCCGGCGTGGCGGAGCGGCGGCGCCCGGCGATGATCTGGGCGATGGCGGCGGCGGCGATGCGGGCCGCCGGCGGGTCGGCGCGCGAGGTGAGGACGATCGGCACCGAGGCGCCGAGCACGACGCCCGCGGCGACCGCGTCCAGGAAATGCACCAGCGCCTTGAACAGGGCGTTGCCGGTCTCGATGTTCGGCACCACCAGGATGTCGGCGGCCCCGGCGCAGGGGTGGGACAGGTTCTTGATCCGCGCCGCCTCGGCGGACACCGCGAGGTCGAGCGCCAGCGGCCCGAACACCGTAGCACCCGGCACCTCCTGCTGGCACAGGCGGGTCAGCCGGTCGGCGTCCATGCTGGAGGGCACGCGCTCGGTCACCTCCTCGGTGCAGGAGAGCAGCGCCACGCGCGGATCGCTGCCGCCGACCAGCCGCCACAGCTCCACCGCGTTGCGGATGATGTCCAGCCGGGTCGTCAGCGACGGCGCCACGTTGATCGCCGCGTCGGTGATGACCAGCTCGCGTCCCGATCCGGGAAGCGTCATGTGGAAGGCGTGGGTGAAGCGGCTCCCGGTGCGCAGCCCGCATTTCGGGTCGAGGGCCGCGAGCATCAGCGTGTCGGTGTGGATGTGCCCCTTCATCAGCGCGCCGACATCGCCGGAGCGGGCGAGCGCCACCGCGATCCGCGCCGCCGCCGCGTCGTCCCTGGCCGGAACCACGCAGGCGCCGTGGAGCGTCCAGCCGATGCGGCGGGCGCTGTCGGCGATGGCCACCGGATCGCCGACCAGCACCGGCTCGATGAGGCCGAGGGCGGTGGCGCGCCGCGCGCTTTCCAGCGCGACCGGCGACCCCGCGGCGACCACCGCGGTGGGAACCGGCTCCAAGACGGCGCTGCGCGCCATCAGCCGGGCCGGGCATCCGGCGGCGGTCGTCTCAAGCGTCCTTGCCATGGCGTCCGTCTTCCTTAGGGTGTGAGGGCCGGCTCGGCCGGGGCGGCGTCGATGCCCAGCGCGCGGGCCATGTCGCTTGCGGCGCGGTGCAGGACCGGCAGGCGCTCGGCCACCGATTCCCGCGACAGCCGGACCTTCGGCGCCTGCACCGCCAGGGCGGCGACCATCCGTCCCGCGCCGTCGCGGATCGGCACCGCCGCGCAGAAGACGCCCGGCATGTATTCCTCGTCGTCCAGGGAATGGCCGCATTCGGCGATGCTGTCCAACTCGGCGCGGAACAGCGCGGGGTCGCACAGCGTCGCCGCCGCCATCCGGGGCAGCGGCAGGCAATCCAGCAGGCGCCGCCGCGGCAGTTCCGGCAGGAAGGCGAGGAACAGCTTGCCCATCGCCGTGCAATGCAGCGGCACCCGCGAGCCGACGCCGAACTCCAGCCGCAGCGGCCAGCCTTCCACCTCGACGCGGTCGAGATAGACGACGTCGCCGCCCTCCAGCACGCCGATGTTGCAGGTCTCCCCCAGCTCCAGGCTGAGCGCCCGCAGCCGGGCGTGCGACGGCGCCTGGCCCAGGGAGCTGCGCAGCGTGTTGAGCGCCAGGGTGCGCAGCTTCGGGCCGACGGTCACCAGCCGGCCGTCGATCGGGCGGGCGAGGAAGCCGCGCTCCTCCAGCATGGCGATCAGCCGGTGCGCGGTCGGCTTCGGCAGGGCCAGCTTCTCGGCGATGTCCTTGACGGCCATCGGCTGTCCGGCCCCGGCCACCGCGTCCAGCAACGCCAGGACGCGGTCGGCGAGCGGCCGGCGATCACCGGAGTTGGTGTCGGCGGCGTCTTCGGTTGTCGGTTCGCGGGGCTCCCGCAACGGAGCGGAGCCCAGGGCGATCTTCCGCGTCATCGTTCCTCCCCGTGACTGGAAGCGTATCGCTCGGCCTCTTGGTCTCATTCAGCGATACGATTTGTATCATTAACTCACAGGGTCCTGGGTCGCGCAAGCCCAAAAAGTTCGTGTGCCCAATTATTCATGCATACGGGGGCATGACCCGCCGCCATCCCGCGGCTCGGGCTATGAAACGTCCGGCTTTGAAGAACGATGGGGTAGGGTGCTATCCGAATTGCGCGGACAGAGCCTCGGCGCCGCGGCGGAGGATGGGCAGGACCTGCTCGACGCGGTCGTGCGACAGCCGGACCTTCGGGGCCTGCACGGCGATGGCCGCCACCGTCCGGCCCGTGGAGGAGAGGATCGGCACCGCCACGCAGAACACGCCCACCACATACTCCTCGTCGTCGAGCGAGTAGCCGCGCGCGGCGATGCGCTCCAACTCGGCGGCCAGGGCCTGCGGGTCGGTGAGGGTGTGGGCGGTCTGCGCGGAGAAGGGTCCGGAGGCGAGAAGGCGGATTCGCATGGCGTCCGGCAGCGTGGCGAGGAACAGCTTGCCCATGGCCGTGCAGTGCATCGGCACGCGCGATCCCACGCCGAACTGGAGCCGCAGGGGCCAGTGCTCCACCTCCACGCGGTCGAGATAGACGACGTCGCCGCCGTCGAGGACCCCGACGTTGCAGGTCTCCCCCAGCTCGGCGCTGACCGCGCGCAGCACCGAGCGGACCGGCGCGCGGGACAGCGAGGCCCGCAGGATGCCGACCGCCAGCCGCGCCGCCTCGACGCCGATGATGACGTCGCGCGTTTCCAGGTCCCGCGCCAGAAGCCCCTTGTCGATCAGGCCGTTGACGAGGCGGTGGGCGGTCGGCTTGGGCAGGCCGAGCGTCGCCCCGATGGTCTTGACCGCCAGCGGGCCGGAGGCCGACGCGACCAGCTCCAGGATGGCGAAGGTCCGGTCGGTGGCGGCCTTCGGCTTGGCCGCGTCGTCGGTCGCGGTGGTGTCGGGAGTCAGCGTGCTGCGCGTCTTCAAGGTTCGCCTGCCTTGGCGGTTTCAACGTCTCATTCAGTGAGACATGACGCATATAGACTGGCCGCTTTGCGCAGGCAATAGGCAACGGGTGCGAAGCGCAGGGTGATTGCATTTGAAGTCTCCTCTCCCCCGGAGGAGAGAGGGTTATTGAGGCCAAACGCCCGATCCGTTCGCACACCGGTAGCCGGGAGAAATGAATTTCTACAAATTGCTTTCATCGTGGAAATTTTTTTTATAGTGAAGCAGCTTCTCAGCCAAAAAAGTAAAAAATTCTCATGTGAACCATGCGATATTGAAAATCACCACAGGGGCTTCGCGAAAATCACCGAAGCATGAGTCTAAGAAGAAAACCAGCAAGTAAAATTCTAGCTGGTCTGGGTTTTTACGTAAGAAAGGGGGACTTCCGTTGTCGACTTCATTTCCTCCATGGCGAACATAGACGAGACATCCTGAAGCTCGATGCGCTCGATGAGCTTTCGGTAAAATGCGTCGTAGGCCTTGATGTCCGGAATGACCACCCGCAGCAGATAATCGATTTCGCCGCTCAGGCGGTAGAGATCAACAACCTCCGGTATGTCGGCCACCACGCGGCGGAACTCCTCCAGCCACTCCGCCGAGTGTTTGCTGGTTCGGACGGCCACGAAGACGGTCACGTCGACGTTCAGCTTGGCCCGGTCCAGCAAGGCGACGCGGCGGCGGACATAGCCTTCCTGTTCAAGGCGTTGCACGCGGCGCCAGCAGGGGGTGGCGGACAGGCCGACCTGCTTGCCGAGGTCGGCGAGCGACAGGGTCGCGTCGGCCTGGAGGGCGGCCAGGATCTTCCGGTCGGTGGCGTCGATGGTCATCGGAGTTGCTCGGGGCCTTCGCGGTTGGGACGGATGATTTTGCTCATCTGACCCGCCGGGAGAAAAGCTTTTTCGTTTTGAGGATTTTGCATGCACCCGCATGCCGACACAGGGCCAAACCAGGAAAGATCAGGAAGATGAGCGACACCATCGCCACGGACAAAGCCCCGGCCGCCATCGGCCCGTACGCCCAGGCCCGCGTCGCCGGGGGACTGCTGTTCGTCTCCGGCCAATTGCCGCTCGACCCGGCCACGGGGACCTTCGCCGGTCCGGACGCGCCCACCCAAGCGGCGCGCAGCCTGACCAACATCGCGGCGATCGCCGAGGCCGCCGGCACCAGCCTGGCGAAGGCGGTGAAGATGACCGTCTACGTGACCGACCTTACCCAGTTCAAGGCGGTGAACGAGGTTTATGCCGGCTTCTTCCAGGCGCCGTTTCCCGCCCGCTCGACCGTCGAGGTGTCGGCGCTGCCGCTCGGCGCGTCGGTCGAGATCGACGCCGTCATCGCGCTTTGAGGGTGACATGACCGCTTCCGCGCAGACCGTGCCGTTCTCCCCTGGTGCCGGTTCGATCCGTCAGCCGTTCCGCCTCGACTACACCCCGCTGCCCGAGGCCACCGGCCGTGACTGGACCCGGCGCGCGATCGGGCTGCTGGAGACCGAGGCGGCGCGGTCGCCCGAGACGCCGCTGCTGAAGCTCGACGTTCCGGAGCTGGCCGGGATCGACGTCTACCTGAAGGACGAGTCGACCCACCCCACCGGCAGCCTGAAGCATCGCGTCGCGCGGTCGCTGCTGCTGTTCGCCATCTGCAACGGGCGGATCGGCGAGGGGACGCCGGTGATCGAGGCGTCGTCGGGCTCCACCGCGGTGTCGGAAGCCTATTTCGCCCGGCTGCTCGGTCTGCCCTTTCACGCGGTGATGCCGCGCGGCACCTCGGACGAGAAGATCGCCACGATCGAGCTGCACGGCGGGCGCTGCCATTTCGTCGAATCCTCCAAGGCGATCTACGCCGAGGCGGCGGCGCTGGCGGCGCGGCTGGGCGGCGTCTATCTCGACCAGTTCACCTACGCCGAGCGCGCCACCGACTGGCGCACCGACAACATCGCCCAGTCGATCTTCGGCCAGATGCGCAGCGAGCGCCACCCGGTGCCCGACTGGATCGTGATGAGCGCCGGCACCGGCGGCACCGCCGCCACCATCGGGCGCCACATCCGCTACCGCCATCTGCCGACCCGGCTGTGCGTTCCCGACGCAGAGCATTCGGTCTTCTACGACAGCTTCGTCAACCGCGACGCCGCGCTCACCTGTGAGCGCGGGTCGCGCATCGAGGGCATCGGGCGGCCCCGCGTCGAGCCGTCCTTCATCCCCGACGTCGTCGACCAGATGATCAAGGTGCCCGACGTGGCCTCGCTGGCGGCGATGAGGGTGCTGTCGCGGCGGCTCGGCCGGATGGTCGGAGGGTCCACCGGGACCAACTTCTTCGGGCTGTGCTGGATCGCCGGACGGATGCGCGACTCCGGGCGGTCCGGCTCGCTGGTCACGCTGATCTGCGATTCCGGCGAGCGCTACCGCAACACCTATCATGACGACGCCTGGATGGCGCGGGCCGGTTTCGACATTGCCGCCGACGAGGCGCGGATCGAGGCCTTCCTTGAGGGCGGCCCGTTCCTCTGACGCAAGAACAAGCTGATCTTGCCCTGTTTCGGTGGTTCTTGCGCCGTTTGCGTGGATCACGCCGCCAGGAGGGTTCGTCTCCGGAGCAGATCCAGGCTGGCTCTGCCGTACATCTGACGCTTGAGCAGCTTGAGGCGGTTGATCTGCCCCTCAGCCTGCCCGCTGCTCCATGGCAATCTGAGTGCCGCCCGAACGGCAGCGCCATCCTGCTCCAAACCGGCAGCGGACGTCTGAACCGCCGCGATACCGCAGGAACTCGCCTCGATGAGCCAAGCCTCCAGTCCGGCGGCGGCATGGTCGCTTTCCGCTTCGGCCGGCTTTACCAGAGCCCGGGCCAAACGCTTGGGCGACAGCAGGGTTGGTGGGCTGGCCGACGGGGGTGGCGTCTCCTTGTGCCGGCGGTGGGGCGTCGTCTCCGCCGGAACGCTTCGGTGCTGTCGCAGCCAGAGATGCACCGCTTTTGCTTGGCCGGGGGAGGTCGCCGGTACCGGCTGTGCACCACGCGGCTGATGGCGCCACAGTGCGGGCAACGGGCACTGCCTCGGCGACTGTCTGCGAGAATGACTCTGCGAGAATGACAAGGGAGCCGCGGCTGCCACGCTCGATCTGAAGCGCGCGGCAGCCCGGAAGGAAAGAGAACTTCTGCATGCTCCTTCCATGTGGGCAACACCCGGTCTGCTCGCCACCGCAACCCGGACCATCCACGCAAACCGCGCAAGAGCCAGCGAGCGGGGGCAAGATCGTGCGCCCGTTGACCGTTCCGGCGGGCGGCGTGGCGGCCCTCAATTTTGCGACGGTTTCTCGTCCACCTTGGTCTCCGCGGCCTGCCGGATGAAGCTGCCGAAGCGCGGGTGTGCGAAGACGTCGACGTGCTTTATGATGGATCTCCCGTCTCAGGGTGGCGCGGGGTGCGGCCGAGTCCTCGTTCCAGTTCCACCACGGCGCGCAACGTCCTCAGCACGCTGTCGGGCGTCAGACTGATGGAGTCGATGCCGAGCCGCACCAGGAACTCGGCGATCTCCGGATAGTCCGAAGGCGCTTGGCCGCAGATTCCGCACGGCCGGCCATTGCGCCGCGCGCCTTCCACGGCTTGGCGCAGGAAGGCCAACACGCCGGGATCGCGCTCGTCGAAGTCGAAGGCGACCAGCGGGCTGTCGCGGTCCACACCGAGCGTGAGCTGAGTCAGGTCGTTCGACCCGATGGAAAAGCCGTCGAAGCGTTGGGCGAACTCGTCCACCAGCAGGACGTTGTTGGGGATCTCGCACATCACGTAGATCTCCAGGCCGCTACGCCCACGCTCCAGCCCATGGCGGGCCATGGCGGCGATCACCCGGTCCGCCTCCTCCAGGCGGCGGCAGAAGGGCACCATGACCTTCACGTTGGTCAGCCCCATCTCGGCACGCACACGGGCCAGCGCCCGGCATTCCAGCGCGAAGCCCTCCTCGTAGGCGGGATGGGCATAGCGCGCCGCGCCCCGGAAGCCGAGCATGGGATTCTCCTCGACCGGCTCGAACCACCACCCGCCGATCAGGGAAGCGTATTCGTTGGTCTTGAAGTCCGACAGGCGAACGATGACCGGGCGAGGGAAGAAGGCCGCCGCGATGGTGCCGATCCCTTCCGACAGACGTTCCACGAAGTAGGCGCCGCCGTCAGGGTGACTGCAAGTCAGTTGGGCGATGTGGGCGCCGACGTCGGAATCCCCGACGCGCTCCGGATGGACGAGCGCCATCGGATGCACCTTGATGGCCTCGCTGATGATGAATTCCATGCGCGCCAAGCCAACCCCGTCCACCGGAAGCTGGCCGGTCTGGAAGGCCTGGTCGGGATTGCCGAGGTTCACCATGATGCGCGTCTGTGGGCGCGGCAGCCGACCAAGGTCGATGCGCTCCACATGGAACGGCACGGCGCCGTCGTAGACCTTGCCGGTGTCGCCCTCGGCGCAGGAGATGGTCACTGTTTGACCGTCGCGCAGAACCTCCGTCGCGCGCTCGGCCCCGACCACGGCGGGAATGCCCAGCTCGCGGGCGACGATGGCGGCGTGGCAGGTGCGTCCGCCCCGGTTGGTGACGATGGCGGCAGCCGTCTTCATCACCGGTTCCCAGTCGGGCGTCGTGGTGTCGGCCACCAGCACCTCGCCCGGACGGAAGGCGGACAGCTGGTGGGCGGCGGTCACCACGCGGACGGCCCCGGCGGCCATACGACCGCCGACCGCGCGCCCGGAAACGAGTGCGGTGCCCTTCCCTTCGGGAACGAAGGTCTCCAGCTCCAGGGCCAAGCGCCGGGAGGCGACCGTCTCCGGCCGCGCCTGGACGATGTACAGACCGCCGTCCAGCCCGTCCTTGGCCCATTCGATGTCCATGGGTTGGCCGTAATGGTCCTCGATCCGGATGGCCTGTTCGGCGAGCCGCAGCACCTCCCCGTCGGTCAGGCAGAAGCGCTGCCGGTCGGCGCCGGGTGTGGGAACGGTGCGCGTCGGCTCACGCGTGCGGCCCGAGCGGTAAACCATCTTCACCAGTTTCTCGCCCAGGCGCCGCCGCAACACCGCGCGATGGCCCTGCCGGAAGGTCGGCTTGTGAACATAGAACTCGTCGGGATCGACCGTCCCCTGGACGACCGTTTCCCCCAGCCCATAGGCGCCGGTGATGAAGACGGCGTCCCGGAATCCCGACTCCGTGTCGAGCGTGAACATCACCCCGGCCGAGGCAAGGTCGGAGCGCACCATCTTCTGCACGCCGACCGACAACGCGACCTTGAAGTGGTCGAAGCCCTGGTCGATCCGATAGGAGATGGCGCGGTCGGTGAACAGCGAGGCGTGGCAGCGCCGCACGGCGTCGAGCAGCATCGCCTCGCCCGCCACATTCAGATAGGTCTCGTGTTGCCCGGCAAAGCTGGCGGTAGGCAAGTCTTCGGCGGTGGCGGAACTGCGCACCGCCACGGTCAGGCCTTCCCCATATTCGGCCAGCAAGGCACGGAAGGCCGTGCGCAATTGCGCTTCCATATCCGGCGTCAGGCCGGCGGCGTAGACGATCTCCCGGGCGCGGGCGCCGGCACGGGCCAGACGCTCCACATCCGCCTTGTCCAGATCGTCCAACAGCGCGTGAAGGCCATCCCAGGCGTTGGCGGCGGTCAGCGCGTCGCGGAAGGCGTCGGCGGTCAGGGCGAACCCGTCCGGCACCTCAACTCCCAACGGCTTCAGGCGTCTGCAAAGCTCGCCAAGCGAGGCGTTCTTGCCGCCCACCAGGGCGACGTCGTCGCGGCCAAGGTCGGAAAACCAGCGGATGTACGAGGTGTCCGGCATGGGCGGCCTCCCAACGTGGTGACACCGGCGCCGGGAGCGTGGCCTTCGGCGCCGGCCGCTTCGGTGATCTCGGGCAGGAAGCGAAGGCGCGGCGCCGGTCACGCCGTGTGCGTCTTCACGTCCTGCCTGCGGCGGCGCGCGTAATCCTCCAGCTCCCGGCGGATCGCGTCGAACGCGTCGCGAACGGCGACCTCGGGATCTTCATGGGCATGGTCGGCGGGTTTGGCATGGCGCACGGCCAATTCTCCGCCCGGCACGGTGAGGTCGATCCGGACGGTGTAGAGCTTGCCCTTGTGGTGGTGCCGATGCGGCGCGTCGAAGACCACATGGCAGGCCATGATGTGCCCGTGGAACCGCTCCAGCTTTTCGGCGTGCTCCCGGACGCACGTTTCCAGATGCGGCGAGGGGGCCATGTTGTGGAAGGTGATCTGAAGCGGCAGTTGCATGGCGGTCCTCCGGTCCGTGGTCGCATCCTTCGTCACGGCGCCGTCGCCCGCAGCGCCGCCGGGATCATCTTCGGGGTGCCAGGGCGGCGGAGCCTTAACCCAGGTAAAGGGCCGCCGACGGAATCAGGCGCCGACCTTCGCGCCGCGCGCGCCGGAACGGACGGAACCGTCACTCATGGCGCAGTGCCTGGATCGGATCGAGATGGGCCGCGCGGTGGGCCGGGATGTAGCCGAAGACGATTCCAACCACGGCGGAGAAGCCGAACGCCACAAGAATGATGAAGGGATCGACGAGGAACGGGACGTTCAGCGCGGTGGTCGTCACAACCGCCAGTCCGAGCCCCAAAGCGATTCCGAAGATGCCGCCGAACAGGGACAGCACCACCGCCTCCACCAGGAACTGCATCAGCACCTGTTCCTCCAAGGCGCCGATGGCGAGACGTATTCCGATTTCCCGCGTCCTTTCGGTCACCGACACCAGCATGATGTTCATGATGCCGATCCCGCCGACCAGCAGGCTGACCGCCGCCACCGCGCCCAGAAGGCCGGTGAGCACCGCCGTCGCTCCGGCGGTGGCCTGCACGACCTGCTTCATGTCGCGGACGGAGAAGTCGTCCTCCTTGCCGGGGGTGATGTTGCGCCGCTCCCGCAACAGGCGCTCGATGCCGGTCTGCACCTTGGCCGTGTCGACCCCGTTCCGGGCCGAGACGTAGACGCGCGCGATGTCCATGTTTCCGGCGATCCGCCGCTGGAAGGCGCGCAGCGGCATCAGCACCGTGTCGTCCAGGTCGGTTCCGAAGCTCGACTGCCCCTTCGCCTCGAGAAGGCCGATCACCTCGCACGAGACGTTGTGGACGCGGATGGTCTCGCCGATGGGGTCGGTACGGCCGAACAGCTTCTCCCGGACGGTCTGGCCGATGATGCAGGCGGCGCGCCCGGCGCGCTCCTCGCCCTCGTGGAAGCCGCGCCCCCGTGCCAGCGCCCAGTTCTGCACGACGAAATAGCCGCTGTCGGTTCCCGTCACCACCGTGTTGCGGTTTTCCGTCCCGTAGATCACCGGCACCGACTTCTGCGCCACCGGCGCGACCGCCTGAACGCCGACCAACTGTGCCCGCATCGCCTCGATGTCGCGGCTGTTGAAGGGTCTGGCGTCGGAACTGGCGCGTCCGGGGCCGACCTGTCCGGGCAGCACGAACAGCAGGTTGGTGCCGAGCTTGGCAAGGTCGGCGGTGATCCGGGCGGTGGTGCCGTTGCCGATGGTCACCATGCCGATGACGGCGCCGACACCGATGATGATGCCAAGCACGGTGAGAAAGGAGCGCAGCGCGTTGCGGCGGATCGCCTGGAGCGCGAGCTTGACGGCTTCGACGAGCATCACGCGGTCCTTTCGCTGGAGGAGTCGCTGTCGATGCGGCCATCGACGAACCGGATGATGCGCCGTGCGTGGGCGGCCATGTCCGGCTCATGCGTGACCATGATGACGGTGATGCCTTGTTCGCGGTTCAACCGCACCAGAAGGTTCATGATCTCCAGGCTCATCCGGCTGTCGAGATTGCCGGTCGGCTCGTCGGCCAGCAGAACGGCGGGGTCGGTGACGATGGCGCGGGCGATGGCGACACGCTGTTGCTGGCCGCCCGACAACTCGCCCGGCGTGTGATCCTCGCGCCCTTCCAGCCCGACACGGGCCAGAACCTCCCGCGCGAGCCGGCGGCGGACGGTCGTGGGAAGGCCGCGGTAGACCAGAGGAAGCTCCACATTCTCCACGGCGCTGGTGCGGGCCAGCAGGTTGAAGCCCTGGAAGACGAAGCCCAGGTAGCGGCGGCGGAGCAGAGCGCGCTGGTGGCGGGTCAGGCGGCCGACATCGACGCCCATGAAGCGATAGGTCCCGGAGGTCGGGGCGTCGAGGCAACCGAGGATGTTCATCGCCGTCGACTTGCCGGACCCCGACGGTCCCATGATCGCCACGAATTCCCCCCGGTCGATGCTCAGATCGACCGCGTTCAGCGCCGGAACGGCGGCGGGGCCGCTGCCGAAAACCTTGCCCACACCCTCGAACTCGATGAGCGGTGGCCCGCCGTCTCTGGGCATGGTGCCCTCCTCAGGGGGTCGGTGCCGTGTCCACGATCACAGCCGCACCCTCCGTCAGGTCTCCCTGGAGGATCTCGGTTCTCCGGCCGTCGCTTGCTCCGGTAACGACCGCCACCTCAACCGCTGCGCCGTCGCGCAGTGTCCACACCGCGCGCGACGGGCCGCTGGGCTCCTGCGGACTGGGAGGACGAAACTGCGGCATGCCGGGCAACATCCGTTTCAGGAGGTCGCCTTGGCCCGCCGCCGCCACCGGAGGCGTGAAGCGCAGGGCGGCGTTGGGCACGAGAAGCGCGTCCGCCACGTCCTGCACACCGATCTCCGCCGTCGCGGTCATGCCCGGACGCAACAGCATGGCGCTGTTGTCCACGGTGAGAATGGCCTTGTAGGTCACGACGCCCTGCACCGTCTCGGGGGCGTAGCGCAGTTCGCGGATGACGGCGGGAAAATGATGATCGGGGTGGGCATCGACGGAGAAGCGGGCCGACTGTCCTTCCCGCACCTTGCCGACATCGGCCTCGTCCACGTCGACTTGCACCTCCATCCGTCGCAGATCTTCGGCGATGGAGAACAACACCGGCGCCTGGAGGGTGGCGGCGACCGTTTGGCCGGGATCGATGTTGCGCTTCAGGACGATGCCGTCGATGGGCGAAACGATCCCCGTCTTGTGCAGGTTCGATTCGTTCAGCGTCAGCTCGGCCTCGGCCACCCCGACATCGGCTCGTGCGCTTTCCAGCGCCGCCACGGCCCGGTCGTGGAGCGCTCTCGCCACGTCCAGGTTCTGAAGCGTGCCGGCCCGGGTACGAACCAACGCCTGCTTGCGGTCGAGGTCGCGCGCGGTCTCGATGACGGTGACCTCCGCCTGGGCAACCTTCGCCTTGGCGGCGGCGAGTTTGGCGCGGGAACTGTCGACGCTGGCCTTGAACTTGTCGGTGTCCAGTTGCGCCAGCATCTGGCCGGCGGCGACCACGCTGTTGTAATCGACGAGAACCCGGCGCACGGTGCCGGACAGCTCGCTTGAAACCTCGACTTGGCTTGTGGGCTGGACGCTGCCGGTCGCGGTGACGATCACGTGCAGGTCGCCGCGGACCGTCGCTTCGGTTACATAGCGGATGTTGTCGGCGGAGGAGCGAAGCAGGACGTAGACAACCACGGCCAGCAGAGCGATCAGAACGATGGCGAGCAGCCATTTTCGTCCGATGCGCACCCCACCCGAAGCGTTATGGGGGGAACGGTCCGGCCCCAGCAGCGCATCGATGTCCGCCGCCGTTTCCCGTGGCGAGAGTCCAGTCATCGCGACCTCTTCCGCCAGTGCGTTCGACAAAGGTCGTTCAAGGATGCAGGATTGTCCTGCTGTCCGGCTCGTTGCGCAAGCGATCCTGCGGCCAACTCCGCGCCGAGGCGGCGGTTCGATTTCCCAGCCGTGGACGCGGTCCGATGGCGCGCCCTAGATCGCCTCCTCGACCATGTCGATCGCACCGCAGGGGCATTCGGCGGCGCACAGGCCGCAGCCTTTGCAGAAGTCGTAGTTGAACCGGAAGCGGTTGCCGGGGCCGAGCTTCACCACGGCGTTGTCGGGACACACGCCGAAACAGTTGTCGCATTCGAAGCAGTTGCCGCAGCTGAGGCAGCGGCGCGCCTCGAACAGCGCGTTGGTTTCGTCGAGGCCACCCGTGACCTCGCCGAAGGTGGTGCGGCGGCGCAGGTCGTCGAGCACGGGCTGCACGGTTCGTGGCGCGTCCGTGTAGTACCAGCTGTTCAGACGTTCGAAGGTCGCCAGCGCGTGCTTGGGCGCGGGCTCGTACCGGGTGCCGCGCAGATAGGCGTCGATGTGGCGGGCGGCCTTCTTGCCATGGCCGACGGCCACCGTCACCGTGCGCTCGGCGGGCACCATGTCGCCACCGCAGAACAGGCCGGGATAGCCGGTCTGGAAATCGGGCCCGACGGCAATGGTGTGGTCCTTGGTGACCGAAACCCCAGGAACGCCCGTGATCACCGAGGTATCGACCTCTTGCCCCAAGGCAAGGATCAGCGTGTCACCCTCGATGGCCTCAAGCTCGCCGGTCGGCTGCGGCCAGCCATCCGGGCCGAGGACCATCCTCTCCACGGTCAGCGTGCCCTCGTCCATGGTGCGGATGGTGGAGAGCCAGCGCATGACGACGCCCTCCTCCAGCGCCTCCTCGACCTCGAAGGCGTGGGCGGGCATCATCGCGCGCGTGCGGCGGTAGACGATCAGCGCCTCTTCGGCGCCCAGGCGCTTGGCGGTGCGGGCCACGTCGATGGCGGTGTTGCCGCCACCGTAGACCACCACGCGGCGCCCCAGCTTCGGCGGCTCGTCGGCCGTCTCCATCGAGCGCAGGACCGAAACGGCGTCCATGATGCGCCCGGCCGAGACGGCGGGGATCTCCACCCGCTTGGCCAGATGCGCGCCGATGGCGGCGAAGCAGGCGTCGTAGCCGCCGTCCTCCATCGCCTTGGGAATGTCCTCGACCTTGGTGTCGAGGGTCAGCGTCACGCCCAGGTCGAGGATGCGCTGCACCTCGGCGTCCAGCACCTCGCGCGGAAGGCGGTACTTGGGAATGCCGAAGCGCATCATGCCGCCGGGCTTGGGGCCCGCATCCACCAGATCGACCCTGTGGCCCAGGCGCGTGAGGTGATAGGCGGCGGCCAGGCCCGACGGGCCCGCGCCGATCACCAGCACCTTCTTGTCGGAGTGGACCGCGCCGACCGGCACCCTCCACCCTTCGCGGATGGCGAGGTCACCGAGGAAGCGCTCGACCGCATGGATGCTGACCGGCTGGTCAAGGCGGGCGCGGTTGCAGACGCTCTCGCAGCTGTGGTAGCAAACGCGCCCCATGACGGCAGGCAGCGGATTCTCCTCCATCAGCTTTTCCCAGGCGATGCGGTAATCACCGCTTTCGGCGTGGAAGAGCCAGCCCTGGATGTCCTCCCCAGCCGGGCACTGGTTGTTGCAGGGCGGCAGATGTTCGGCGTAGACCGGCCGCATGGTCCGCCAGGACCCGGTACGGTTGGCGAGCGAGGAGCCGACATCGAGGGTGATGGCGAAGGGAGGTTTCCTCATCACATGGCCTCCTCGTCACGGAGCAAATCGTAACGACGGACGTTGGCGTCGGCCATGGCTTGGAGCCGGGCGATCGCCTCGCCGCCGTGCGGGTTGTCGGGGTTGAAGAGATGGGCGAACCGCTTCTGCGGCGTCAGGTAGTCCGTCACCGGCACCTTGCGCCGGATGGGCCGAGAGGCGGTTACCTCGCCGTGCTCCGCCTCGAACAGCGGGAACAGGCCGCACTCGATGGCCAACCGCGCCAGCCGCACGGTGTCGTGGCTGGCCGAACCCCAGCCGAGCGGGCAGGGGACCATGATATGGATGTAGCGCGCGCCGCGGATGCCCATGGCCTTGGTCACCTTGGCCTCGAGGTCGTGGAGGTCGGCGACCGAGGCGGTGGCGACGTAGGGGATGTCGTGCGCCATGGCGATCCGCGGAACGTTCTTGCCGGTGCCGAAGACGTTGCCCGGCGCCTCGCCCACCGCGGGTGTGGTGGCGGTGCGCGCCGCCGGGGGCGTGGCGGAGGAGCGCTGCACGCCCGTGTTCATGTAACCTTCGTTGTCGTAGCAGATGTACAGCACGTCGTCGTTGCGCTCGAACATGCCGGACAGGCAGCCGAAGCCGATGTCGGTGGTGCCGCCGTCGCCGCCTTGGGCCACCACACGGACGTTGCTCTTGCCTTTGACGCGCATCGCCGCGGCAACCCCGGCGGCCACCGCGGCGGCGTTGCCGAACAGCGAGTGCAGCCACGGCACCTGCCAGGAGGTTTCCGGGTAGGGCGTGGTGAACACCTCCAGGCATCCGGTCGCGTTGACGCAGACAAGGTTGCCCTCGGTGGCGCGCATCGCCGCGTCGATGGCGTAGCGCGCCCCCAGCGCCTCGCCGCAGCCCTGGCAGGCGCGGTGGCCGCTGGTCAACGCGTTGGAGCGGTCGATCGACGACTGGACGGTGCGCCGAGCCTCGTGCAGCAGTCGATTGCCGACGGTCAGCGTGCCGGTCTGGTAGAACTTGACGGTCTGGGTCATGGGCGTTGGCCCTCCCTTACAGCACGCCACCGGGGGTGACCCGGCGCAGCACGTTCTCGGCGATGGGACCGGCGCGGCGCGTCCCGGCGGCGCGGGCCAGTTCGGCCTCGATCACGTCATGCTTGAGGTCGAGGAAATGGACGTCGGCGTGCGGTTCGCCCTTCACCATGTCCATGAAGCGGGTGAGCGACGCCTGGGTGATGGGCCGCCCGCCCAGACCGGCGATGAGCGTGTAGACGCGCGTGCCGTGCCCGCGCAGCGCCATGCGGACGTGGCTGGCGAGGATGCCGCCCATGCCCACCGCCAGCGCCTTCTCCAGCACCACGACGCGGCGGGCGTCGTACAGGGCCGCGCGCACCTCCTCCAGCGGGAAGGGACGGAAGGAGCAGATCGAGAGCGCCCCCACCTTGTGGCCATCGGCGCGCATCGCGTCCACCATGTCCTTGATCGTGCCAATCACCGAGCCCATGGCGATGACGATCGTCTCGGCGCCCTCGGTGCGGTAGGGGCGCACGAGCCCGCCGGACTCGCGCCCGAACACCTGCTTGAACTCTGCCGCCAGCGCGGGGATGAGGTCGAGGGCCCTCATCTGCTTATGGTGGGCGAGGTAGCGCACCTCCATGAAAGCGTCCGGCCCGACCATCGCGCCGATGGAAATGGGGGCAGCGGGGTCGATCACCTGCACCGGGTCGAAGGGCGGCAGAAAGGCGTCCACCTGCTCCTGATCGGGAACGTCGACGCGCTCGACGGCGTGGGTCAGGATGAAGCCATCGACGTTGACCATCACCGGACAGGACAATTCCTCCGCCAGCTTGAACGCCTGGATGTGCAGGTCCGCGGCCTCTTGGTTGGTCTCCGCGAACAGCATGATCCAACCGGCGTCGCGCACCGACATGGCGTCGGAATGGTCGTTCCAGATGTTGATCGGCGCGCCGATGGCCCGGTTGCCCAGCGTCATCACGATCGGCAGCCCCAGTCCGGAGGCGTTGTAGACCGCCTCCATCATGAACAACAGACCCTGGCTGGAGGTGGCGGTGTAGGCGCGCGCGCCTGCCGCGGAGGCGCCGATGGCGACCGACAGCGCCGCGAACTCGGACTCGACATTGATGAACTCGCAACCGGTCAGATGCCCGTCGCCGACCATCTCGCTCAGCCCCTCGACGATGTGGGTTTGCGGCGTGATGGGGTAAGCGCAAATGACTTCGGGACGGCAGAGCCCGATTGCCTCGGCCATCGCCCGGCTGCCTTCGATCTGCTTCAGCATGGCAAGTCCCCCCGGATCAAGCAAGGCAGTGTTCGTAGGCGGCGACGGCCGCCCTGGCGTTCGCCTCTCCGACGGCACCGGGAAAGGTGTCGCGGATGGCGGCCAGAACGGACTCGATGCGGATCTGGCCGGTGATGGCGGCGAAGCCGCCCAGGAGGGCGGCGTTGGGCACCGGGCGGCCAACGTGCTGGCGGGCCAGGTCGGTCGCCGGAACGCAATGCGCATGGCCGGATGGAAAGCGCTTCATGAAATCGGCGATGTGCAACTCCTCGAAGCTGCGTGAGGAGTTGATCAGCACATAGCCCGTTTCCGGCAGCCCCTGAAAGACATCCACCGAATGGAAGAGCGTGGGGTCCAGCACGATCAGCGCGTCGGGCGAGGAGATCGGCTCGCGGGTGCGGATCTCCGTGTCGGCGATTCGGCAGAAGGAAACAACCGGGGCGCCTGTCCGCTCAGACCCGAAGCTGGGGAAGGCCTGGGCGTGACGCCCTTCCTTGAACGCGGCGACCGAGAGCATCTCGGCGGCCGTTACCGCACCCTGTCCACCACGGCCGTGTATGCGCACCTGGAACATGTGGCGAAACCTCCCCATGCCATGCAGTTCTTATTCTGTTTGTTGAAAGTGTGGAGAAGGCCAGAGGCGCGTTCATTGATTCAGAGCAAATCTTCACAAGAAAATTTGGCGTCCTCTTTTCTTTGTTATAATATCCAAAAATATTTTATAAATATTAGCGAAGAGGATGATAAAAACTATGGCGGCATTTGCGGCTCTGACGCAAAGATTGCTGGCAGGCGGCGGAACGAAAAATGACGGCGCCAGGATCGCGGCCAGTTCGCCCAGTGGCCCGTCGATACTGTCGAGGTTGAGCCCATGCACCGCCCGCATCCTGGCCGACTTTCACCAAGCCTTCGACCCCCGGAAGGACAGCGCCCGGGCCGCGGAGGTGAGTTCCTAGAGGAATTACCCGCAAGCGTGCCGTCAATCGGCTTCGAACTCAGACCCCGGATCGGGGCGCTTACGGTTCGCTGGCTTCTTCATGCTTTTTCCTTTGATCCTTCTTCGCTTGATCGTGATGCCACTTGATGGCGAAGAACATGCCCGTGCCCAACACGATAATCTTGAACGGAAAGAAGACTAAAGGGAACCAATCGTACATTTTGATTATCTCCAAGCCATGACGCTGGCTGTTGTTAGGGGAGCCTGGCGGCAGTCAGGTCAAGCGCGATTTTTTTCTGCGGGCAAGGCCGCAAGCGGCTGGGTTGGCACGGTTGTGCCGAAACGGTCTTCCTCGGCTTTGTAGACGTACTGGCTGGCCACCAGCCAAACCCTTCAACGGCAGCAAGGGCGGGATACAGGTCAGCAACAGGAACGGCAGGGGCGTGCCGCTTCCGGAAGCCGCTGAACGGATGGCCCTGGCCGCAGCGTGGGCAGCGACCACGCAGGCCGGTGCTGAGAGGGGGAGGAGGCGGCCACTCCTGTTCGGATGACATCGCGTGTTCCTTCGGGAGGCAATGGCAAGCGGGAGGCAATGGCAAGCAATGCCTGCATGCAATGCGTGATCGTATGCTCCGTGGAGACCCACAATGTCAACTTGAATGCATCCAATGTGCCGTTGGAATTCATACAACCGTGGACGATATGGCAGGTGCCTCGGCCATGCCAGCTCCGGCCTTTCATGTATGGTTCGAACCCAACGGGGTCTGGTTTGCGCGGAATGGCCGTCTCGCCAACCGTGGGCTTCGGCCCCCGTCATCGTCCCGGCAAGCCATTTCCGTGGCAACTCGCACCCCTCACAGCCAGGATGATGGACCGAGCCGGCCAAAACTGCTCAACGGGAGGGTGGCAAGGATGAACGACCGCAAGCTCGGCCGCAGTGGTGTGAAGGTGTCGCCGCTGTGCCTTGGCGCCATGATGTTCGGCGGCCCCACCGACGAGCCGACTTCGTCATGTTGACCCCGGTCTCCCAAGAAACGGGGGCTCCGGGAAACCCGGTGGGGTTCACTCCCGATCATGCGATCCGGCAGATTCTCTCAGCCCTGATCCCGTCGAAAGGTGGGGCCAGAACACCGCTTACGACCAACCGTCAACACGAATTCTTCTCTTTGCGGCGAAAGGGCCGTCCACCACATCACGTCATTCGAACTCAGCGGGACGCCTCTATGCCTGCCATGGGTCCGACACTGCCGGCTTCCGACGAATTATGCGCCGACATCAAGCTGGCCGTGATTTTCCCGCTTGAGGTCAAGCCCGATACGAGTCTGGCTTAGAATCCCGACAGCGGCCTCAGCGACGTCGCCGTGGGGGATGGAGCTTATGCATCGCTTGGCCTGTTCAACGCACACGCGCAGGCCGCAGCCGGCACACGCAATCTGACGGTAGAAAATCCTGTGCCCGTTGCCGCGTGGGAACCAGACACCCGGCAGGTTGCGGCTGCTGAACACGGCGACGCATCGTGTTCCGACTGAGGCGGCAAGATGCATGGGTCCGCTGTCGTGCCCCAAGAAGAGCTGTGAACGCTGCAATACGGCGGCGCTTTCCCGAGGTGACAGGCGCCCGCACAGATTGACTGTCGGGCCCGGCCAATGAGCCGCGATGGCATCGGAACGCTCCACCTCGTTTCCTGCTCCGATCATCACGAGCCCGAGCGAGTGGAAACGTCGGCCGATCTCTGCGAGAGCCGCACTCCAATTCCCGTCACCATAATCGTTGGGCTGCCACTTCGTCCCGATGCTGAAGGCGACAAAGGGGTGATCCGTACCCAACGGCGCCAACGCCCTGGCAGCCGTCTGATGCTCGCTGTCCAAAAGCCGCAGGGACCACGACGTCTCGTCTCCGATCCGGGCATCTCCCAATTCGCGCAGGCCGTCGGCGAGATGTTCGGTGATCGAAGGCCAGAGCCCTGTGGCGGGGTTGCTTTGCGGAGTGGACGGCGTCCGGAGATGAACGCCGATCAGACGCCGAATTCCACACAGGCGGAAGAACGCGGCGTCGCGAAGCACCTGCGACCGTCGCCGTTGATCGACCAGGTAAACGAGAACGTCGGGGCGCCATGCCCGGATGGATGCCCAAAGCGACCAGAGGGCTTTCGGGTCCCGGGTCTCGATGGGATACTCGATCGTGCCGTGTATGAAACCACCCGGCTTAAGAAGCGCTTCCGCGGGCGCGACGAAGCCGTTGATGGGGATGTTGGTCAGAAGCCGGCGCTCGGCCCGGGGAAAGGCCTTTTCGATCAAATGGAAGCACGGCAAGGCGACGAGCGTGTCCCCCAATGATCCCTGCCGGTAAATCAGAACACGCCGCGCCATGGCTGTCGCTCCACGTTCATACGGTCGAAGGGGGCCGGCGATGCGCCGGTCATGCCGGTGTTTCCTGATGACTGCCCCGCTTCCGGAGCGCGTACTCGACGGCGGCGATGTAGGATTTGGCCATGCCCTCCTGCGTCCAATGCGTGATGACCTGCCGACAGGCGCTCCGCATCCGGTTGGCCAGATCCGGTTCCGTGAGAACACGGTTGATCGCGTTTGCAAGCGCCGCTGCATTGCGTTGCGGCACGACGAAGCCGGTCCGGCCATCCTGAACCAAGCCACCCGCTGCGGCTCCAACCGCATCGGTGGCGATCACCGGAAGGCCTTGGTTGAAAGCTTCGTTCACGACCAAGCCCCAGGTTTCCTTCACGTAGTCCAGTTCGATGGAGGGAAGCACGAACACACTGGCCATGGCGTAGTAGGCCAGCGTCCCGGGACGGTCGACATAGCCCGTAAAGCGCACCCGCGGCCCGATGCCGAGCGATTCCGCAAGAGCCTGAAGCGCAGGCAGCTCTTCTCCCGTACCCGCGAGAACGAGCACGGCCCGGCTATTCGCGGCGGCCACCTCGGCAAAGGCCCGGACCAGATAGGGCAGTCCCTTCACCTCGTTCAAACGGCCCAGATACAGGATGACCGCCTGATCATCTTCGATGCCGAGCCGCCGCCGCAGGCTGGCCACTTCTTCCGCTTGGACAGGGCGCCGGTAGAAGGCGTTGTCCACGGCTTGACGCGCGACGAAAATGCGCTCCGGGTCGACTCCCTCGTCGCGAAGGAATGACGATACGTGTCCCCCGCAGGCGATGATGGCATCCGCGTTTCGGTAGATGTACCGTGTGATCGGGTAGAAGAACCGATGAGCCGGAGTGCGGAACTTCATCCAAACCTCCGTCCAAAGGACGAAGGGACGGCCCTGAAGGCGTGCCATGGCATAGGTCACAGGCAGAGCGAAGCGGCCGTTAATGCACTTCACATAGGCGTCATACCGTCGCGCCATCAAGTGCAGCGGCAGAAGCGGAACGATCCGGGTGTTCGCGATCGAAAACCCCTTGAGATACTTGTGATTGATCGAACCCTGCCAAAGCCCTTGCTCTTTTTGCCAATATTTTTCATTTCCATCGGAATAGAATAGGAAATCAGTGTCCATGGTCTGGGTGATGGCCTGGAAAAGCCCGTCACGATAGGAGGTGTTGAAGTTGGTAACCAGGCACAGCTTCGTCTGTGGGTCCGTGGGAAAGGTCATCGTTCGACTCCTGTCCTGCGGTGTTTCCGAAGTTCCGATGCATTCGGTATCCGGCAACCCTCCGCTGCGATGAGGGCAAGGGAAAACAGAAAGGTGATCTGAGCGAACTGGAAGACCCCATCCGCCCTGGGCTCGAAGAACAGAAGCCCAGCCATTGCGAACAGGACACCCAATAAGCCGCGAACCACCGCCCTCAGGAAGGGCGACATCGTTCCATGCGCGGCGGTCGCCCCCAGCCGGCGCAAGACATGCATCCACATCCCGGCGTACAGAGCCAGGGCCGGAAGACCGAACATCACCGCTTGGTTGATCCAGGTGTTGTGGGCATCCGGGTAAAGCCAACCGGCCAGAGCCGGGCTCCAATACCGGATTCCCTCGCTTGCGTCGCCGAACAGCCAGGTGAATCCGTCGCCGTCCATGACAAACAGAGCGGTGTGCCACAGGCCAATTCTTGCAACTGTCGTGGAGGTGTCGACCGCCGCCGCACTCTGTTGTGGGAGTGTGCCGTAAAGAGTCACGGCGAGGATCGTCAGCGGCGTGAGGAGGAGGGCGACACGGTAACGGCTGCGTTCCCATGGGCCGACCGCGATCAGCAATCCGACGCCACACCACAGGAGGCCACCCTTGCTGAACGAAACCACCAAGGCGGCGAGAAGGACGATGCAGATGGCCGACAGAAGGGTCGCATGGCCATACCGCTGCCTCCGCAACTTCCAGACGACGAAGGTCGCGCTCAGGATCACGCAGGGGACCAGCGCGGCGGCGAAATTGTTCGGAGTGCTGTACAGTCCAAGCGCGACCGTCGTCAGGTAATTGCCGTCGAAATCCGCCTTCCAGGCGTTGTTCCCCAGCGAGGGGAACAGATAAAAGGCACCGGTCTGGTATTGCAGAAGTCCGAGGAGGGCGATGGCGGCCGACGTGCACAGATAAATGAAGATAACGTTGAACAGTTGGCGTTCGCCGCGCACGCATGATTGCATCATGATGAAGACGAGCGCGCCTGGAAGAAGATTTTTCAACTTGCCGATCGTGTCGCCCGACGCGCGCAGGCCATAGACCATGATGACGGCGAACAGGCACCAAGCCAGATATAGGAACAAGGATGGCATCCTGTTCCACCCCCGGCGCAGAATGTCGGCTCTTCCCATGGAAAGTTCGTTGGCCAGGACAAGGCCGAACAGACACCAAGCAAGAAATTCATAGAAATAGACCGACACCATGCCTGTCGCGCCTTGCCCAAAGAGCACGACATCCACCGGCAGGCACAGCGTCAGGACGATGGAGACCGCCATGTAGGAAACCGCCAGAGGACGATCCGCCACCCTGGTTTCCGTGCCGGCCGCGCCCCCGCATCCCCGAGCGGTTTCCGGCTGGACCAACATTTCCTTCCGCGCGAGGTGGATCATCAGTCCGCCCTCCCGTCCGCACGGGCCAAATCCACACGGAAGCCTTCGCGTCGCCCCGACAGAAGGAAGGCGATCACCAGCAAGCCGCCGGCGTAGGTGATGGATTTGCCGATGACCGCCGGCAGCTCCCCGCCTCCGACGAAGCGCTCGATGGCGACGCCGAGAGCGACTGCCGCGGCGCTCAACAGGGCCAGCCGGACGAAACTGAAATTGACCCGGTGGACACGCTGCGACAGGCCGCAAAGCACGGTCGTGAAGACCAGCGTGGCGATCGCCTTGGCGCCGGCCCCGCCGGTCGCTCCGAATGCCGGCACGAGCAGCGCCGACAGCGCCAGCGCGCTGACCAGGCCGGCCGCGCTGGCGATCAGGTTCAGGTGTGTGTAACCGGGTTTCAGCAGGCCGACATTGAGCGGGTAGCTCATGCCGACCGCCACCACGCCGACCAGCAGCAGAAGCAGGACCTCGGGCGCGTACGGGTTCCCCGGCGCGAACCACCCGAGCAGGAGCGGCGCGCTGAACCAGACGATCCCAGCCGCCAGCAGCAGCGCCGTAAGCATGAGAAAGGCCACCGTCCCGAAAAAGCGGTCGCCGCCGTCGCTGTCGTTGAAATGCCGGAAGCGTTCCATTGGGAACCAGATCATGAAAGGGGTGGTCACGCCCTGCACGACGATGGTGGCCAGCTTGATGTGGAGCACATAGCCGCCGACTTCGGCGATGCTCACATGCCCCGCCAGCAGGTAACGGTCGCAATTCTCCAGCACCTGTCCCATCAGGCCGGTGAGCAGAATGAAGACGCCGTAGGTCCGGGCATCCGCATAGCGGTCCGGACGCCAGCGTGGACGCGGGCGAAGCGCGGCGATGAGCGCCAGCGCCAGCGCCAGCACGAGCGCCAGCCGAACGCAGAGCACCGTTTCGACCCGCGTTCGGCCCTCCGGCAACAGCACGGCCATGATGGCCAGGACGACCAGGAACGACACGGACCGCCCGGCCTGCCCGATGCTGTAACCGGCCAACCGATCGGCGGAGCGATAGGCCGTGGTGATCAGGGTCAGTAGGGCTTCGGCGGCGACCAGCCCGGCGACGAGCAGGGATACCACCATTCCGAACCACCAGTGGAGGATGGCCGCGCCGGCCATGTCAACGAGAAGGATGACCAGCAGCACGGAAGGCAGCAGATCACCGACGACCCTACGGATCGATGTGCCGTCATGGGCCGCCTGCTTGATGACGCCGTGCTCGACCCCACACAGGGCGATCATGGCGCCGATCACCAGCAGCGGTTCCAGAAGCGACCATATGCCGAATTCATCCAACCCAAGCAGGCGCACCAGCAGCGGGACGGTCAGCAAGGTGGCCAACGCGCCGCAGGCCGTGGCCGTCCCATAGCCGGCGAGCCGCTGGAGCGATGGTGATCGCAGGAGGGTCCGAAAATCCCCCATGGGTCACGTCCGCAGATAATCGCGATAGGAGCGATCCGAGAGATACTGCGATTCCGTACAGTCAAAGCGGGCGAGCTTCTTCTGATCGACCTTGTTGAAGGCGACCCCGGACAGCTTTGCCCCGCCTTCCAGCAATTGGTCGACCGCGTGCCGCACGACCCTTCGGGCGGTCCGGTTCCAAGCGACCACCATGACGGTGTGCTTGAACACGCCAGCCAAAAGCAGCGCGTCTGGAACGGGAAGCACGGGCGGCGCATCAATGATGATGACGTCGTATTCCCGCCGCATCGTGTCCACGAAACTGCTCAGCCGCGCGAGATGCAAGGGTTCGATCGTCGTCCTGTCAGGGAGGACTCCCGCTGTGACGATGTCCAACCTCTCATGGCTGGTCGGGTGCCGTATATCGGGTGCAGCGATCTCCTCCTCCGGAGTGAGGAACTGGGCGAGGCCCCGCTCGTTGGTTTCGCCCAGCACCTGGTGCACGCGCGGCCGTCTCAGGTCGGCGTCGATCAGAAGGACGCGCCGGCCGGAACGGGCCAGGATCAACGCCGTTGAAACCGCCAACGTGGTCTTTCCCTCTCCGGGCAGGGCCGACGTGAAGACGACGGGATCGCTGAGATCGTTGCGGTTGATCCAGGAGATGGTGCCGGCGACAAGGCTGCGCGCCGCCACACCGACGGAGGATTCGGGATGGGCGGAGGCATAGCCGGCCACATCGCGCCCACTCCTGGCCAATCCGAGACGCTCCGGATGCCGGCGCGCATCCCACACCGGAATGGTCGCATGGATCGGCAGGCCCAGGTCGGTTCGGAGCTGGTCGATGCTGTAATAGCGGCGCCGTGTCCGCGCTTCGGCGCCCAGTGTCGCGGCGCCGCCGGCCAGCAGGGCGAGAAGAATCCCCCCCCCGCCCAGTACGGGAAGGTTTGGGCTGGACGCTTTCGCCGGAAAGTCCGCCCGCGCGATCACTTCGGCATAAGGCTCCTGCGGAGCGATCTCCCGCGCCTCGCGGGAGCGCTGTAGGAAGACTTCGAGAACCGACCGGTCCGCAGCGGCTTCCCGCTCCAGCTCCCGCAATGTGATTTCGGCCTTGTTCATGGCGGCTTTCTCAGCCTGCAACCGCTCCAACGACTCCTGTATGGTCGTCACCTGGCGTGCCGCCTCATCCTGCTGCAGGCGCAGGCTGGCGACCCAACTCCGCGCCTCCCGCTCCATCTGAGTCTGGAGCTTTTTGACTCCTTCCTGGATCTCAGCCATCCGAGGATGGTTCGGGCCGGAATTGACGCCAATCTCGGCGGCGCGACGGACGAGGCTGGCCTCATCAATGGTTAGCCGCTCTCCCACCGGCAAACGGGCAAGCGCCAGAACACCGCGCGCACCCCTCGTGGCTTCGGCGTCCTCCGCGGATTTCAACTGCGCGGAACGCTGCTGCCAACCGGCCTGTGCCGTGACAAGCTGCCGACTCCAGTCCGCGATCTGCTGGTCGATGATGTCAGGATCGCGCCCTTCCCGCAGGATGGAGGAGACACGGAACTGTTCGACCTTGCCTTCTGACCGCCGGACCCGCTCCTTCAACTCGTCCAAACGCGCATCGAGCCACAATGCGGCGCGGGACGTGGCGTTGACCGGGCCCGCCGCCTTGGCTTCCAGATACAGATCAACCAGACGGTTGGCCACGTCCGCCGCCAGTTGCGGGTCTTCCGACCGGAAGGAAACCTCGATGGCCCGCGACGCATTCAACGTCATCGTGCTCACCCGCCGGGCAACATTATCGATCACCCTGGCGTGCTGCAGCCGGCTGGAGGCGTCCGTTCCATCGCCATCCACGGCGTCGTTCAGGGCATCGTTAAACTCCGCGCGCCGATCGAGCCGAAACTCCCGGGCAATCGACCTGATCGCGTCGCGGGATCGGATCATCTCGAGCTCCGTGGATACGGCGGCGGGATCGCCCAGCACCCCTTCGACGACGGCCTTGATGTCCACGGTGTTCCGGGCTCGCGGGTCAACGGCGACGATGGCACGTCCGGTGTAAACCTTCGGCAATGTCCATAATGCTCCCCCGACCAACAGCAACGTTGTCAGGAACACGCAGAGGAAAAGTATCCAGTGTCGACGCAAGGAGCGCCAGAACCATCCGATGTGAAGTTCGGATATGGTGTCGTTTCCCATTGCATCGACTTTCGTTTCAACCAATCCGGGGAGGCGGATCGGTGGTGTCGCACAGTGTGATCGCCTTGATCATTGAAGCACTGGAAAATGAATGCTTTCCGATGGCGTCGGTCCTGCCTCTCGAGCGACGGGTCACGGCATTCCAAAGCGCGTTCGATTCGCTCGGGACGCGGAATTTTTTATTTTTATTGCGATGGAGAAGTCGCACTGAGCAGATAATTGATCGTCTAATCTTATTCCATAGACAAAATGATTACAAATTTTCTAAATCAGATTTCCCTATGATATAAGAAATTGCAATGTGTTAATTTTGTAATTTTTCTTTGGTCTTGCTTTGCAAAGGCTGGATTTATGTTGTCTTTGGAAAAGATACTGTCACCCATATGTGTTCTATGTTTGATTTTCTCGCAATGAAGAAAATGAGGTAGCATAACGCATTGTTGGTAAGCGCAGAAACAAGACAACTTCATAATCTCTGATTGATCCAATGCGGTGGCTGGAGAGGCGTATCGCCGCCAGCCAAGAGCCACAGGGGGCGCGGGTGTGAATATGTGTGAGGACATCTGCCCCGGCATGGTCAAGTCCATATGATGCATTGATTTTCAGTGCTTAATCAAAAGTATAGTGTTGCTGGCCGACAACTCGGTGCAGACGCGCCTTTGATCGGAATGCTGTCCCGGCAGGCACCCCACAACGGAGGTGTCTCCTTTCGATGCACCACATTGCATTGCGAGGCCCTGCTCCAAATCCTCTTTTGTCACCTTTATACCGTGGTAGGTTTTTTCCTTTTTTGTGGTTGTCTGAAAAAGATTATCAGCCTGTATTGATTCATATTCATAAGGAAGGCGCCGGTCTTTTTAAAAGATCAGGGCATTGTTAGGCTCAGACAAAGACAAAACGATGGGTCATTGATGATGATTTGGCTTGTGCATTGATGTTGGAAGTAGGGGATGTGCGGTATTTAACCGATTGAAGGGCCGATTCGAAGAGGTTTTGCGCATATTGGTCTGATCGGGGCCATGTATTATTTTCAGAAGTCTGATGATGGAAAGGTTGGCAGGCCATGTCCGCTGAGGTGAATGGAGCGCCCCGGCTGGGGCGGCGCGACGTGGTACGGCTCCTCGCCGTCGCTGCTTCGGGATGCTTCCCGAAGACCGCTTCGGCGGCCCGTCCCCCGGGATCGCGGACGTTTCATGTTTCTATGGATGGCGCTGACGATCAGGACGGCTTGGCCCCGGACAGGGCGCTCAGGGCCGTTGCGGCTGCAAACGCCTTGGCTTTGCGGCCTGGCGACGCAATTCTCTTTCAGCGGGGCGGTGTCTGGCGTGAAGCCTTGACCTTGACCTCGTCCGGGACGCCGAGCCATCCCATATTCCTCGGGTCTTTCGGTGTCGGAAAGGCCCCTCTCATCAGCGGTGCGGATTTGCTTGTGGCAGAGCCGCTGTTCACGGGGGACGCCGCACCCGCCGGCTCGGCCGACGATCGTCAAGTATGGCGATGGACCTCTTCGGTTGTCAGCGAGCCCTCCCAACTGTTCGTCGATGGGCAGAGGGGCAACCGCATGGCGTCATCAACCGTTTTGTCCAGTCATCGACAATGGTGCTACGACGCGGTTCGGAAGCGCGTCATCGTGGCCGGTCAGCCGGATGGCACGAGGCCGGTCATCGAGGCCAGTGTTCGTGACCATGCCTTCGTCGTCCGGGAACAATCGGACTTCGTCCTCGACGGGCTTCATTTCGCACGGGGAGCGTGGCACACGGCTCTTCTGGAAGGGTGCAGCCGTTGCCGCATAGACGGTACGATCATCACGGACGGCTTTGTCTCCGGTCTTTCGGCATCCAGCGAGCGCCCGTCCAGCGACGTGGAAATTCGTGGCAACACCGTACGGGGCTGCGGCGGTTCCGGAATCCTTCTGGGGGGCAACACCCATCGGTGGGTGATCCGGGACAACCGGATCTCCGAATGCTGTCAGCTTCACGAAGCGGTGATCGGCCCGAAGGACAGGATTCGCCAACTGGAATGGAGCGGCGGGATCAAGGCATGGGGGTGGGG
>NZ_WHOR01000359.1:0-4696 GCF_013340925.1 Azospirillum formosense | reverse complement strand
GATCTCGGCGGCGAAGTGATGGACGGCGCGGGCCATGTCGCCCAGCTCGTCGCGCCGCTCCAGGTCGGTCACCTGACCGTCGCGCGGGTCGCGGGCCAGCCGCCGGGTGGCACCCTGGAGACGGCGCCCGGGGCGCGTGCAGCCCCCCGGCCCCCGGAGGGCCCCCCCGCCGGCGGACCGGAGGGCCGGGGGCGCGCCCGCCCCCGCCGTGCTCGTCAGGCCGGCGATCCAGGGTGGGGCGCTGGCCAGGGCGGACAGCGGCGCCCCTTCCAGCACCGCCCCGGCCAGACCGGCGTTCAGCACGGCCACCAGGGCGGCGACGCCGACGCCCAGGCACAGGCCGGGGCGCAGGCGACGGTTCAGCGGACTCCACCGCCCCGCCACCAGCACGAGGAACAGCCCACCGCCCACCGCGGCGAGAAGACTTCCGTAATGCAGCGCCCGAACCGCGGCGGCGGCCAGCAGCGTGGCGGGCGGCGTTGCGCCCCCCAGTTCCGCCGGTCGTTCCGGTTCCGCACCGATCCCGAACAGGAGCGATCCGGCAACCGGGTGACCGTCCGCCGAGCTGACGCGGTAGCTGAGGATGTGGGTCCCCACCGCCAGCCCGCCGGGCAGCGCGACGCGCAGCGCCCCGTCCCCGGCGGCCGGGGCGGGCAGGGGAAGCGTCACCCCGCCGGGGCCGATCAGCGTCACCGACACCGGCCGAACCGGCTCGTTGAAGCGCAGCATGGCCTCGGCGGGCGGGCTGTCGAGCCGCGCCCCGTCCTCCGGAGCGCTCTCGACCAGCACGGCATGCGCCAGGGCCGGCGCGGACAGGGACAGCAGCATCAGGGCGGCGACCCACCCCACGACCAGCCGGCGCATGCGTTTCCCCTTCCCTTACGGCTTGGCGGTCAGGGTGACGCCGGGGGCCGGCTCCTTGACGTCGTGGTCGGTCTTGCCCGGCTCCGGGATCTCGATCCAGCGGTGCACGCCCGTCTCGCATTCCTGCACCACGGGGAAATAGACCACGGTGCCGGGGGCTTCGTCGGGCAGGCGGGCGCGGAAGACGAACTCGTCGTAATGGGCGTCGGGCAGCGAGCCGCCGGTCCAGGCGATCTCGGTGACGCCCTTGCTCAGCGACTCGCCGTAGTAATCATAGGCCTTGGCGTATTGGCCTTCCTTGATCGTCAGGGTCCATCCGGGCTTGGGCATCGGCTTTACCGCGATGACCCCCTCCGGGATCTGCACGCGCAGGGCGACGGTGGGGGAATTGCCGCAGCCATGGCCGACGCGCAGCACGCCCTTGTAGGTGCTGGCGGCCGGGGCCTGCTTGGTCTCCAGCGTGGTGTGGGCGAGGGCGGCGGAACCAGGAAGAAGACCGGGCAGGCAAGCGAGGACGACGGCGGCCAGCAGGGCGCCGCGGGTGTTGCGGATCATGGGAACTCTCCGGTGTGGGTCTGTCTGAAGGTGTCGGTTCAGACACCCACCGGAGGCGCCCGGGCGGAGAAGGCGCGCGGGGCGCGGCCGGCCCCCGCCTCGTCGTCCGCGGGCAGCGGAACGGCGGCCAGCACGATCCCGGCCGGCGGCAGCGGGGCCGGCGCCACGGCCGGACCCAGCAGGGACCCGCCGCCCAGCGACAGGCAGATCGGGCAGTAGGTGACGTGGCCCGGCATGCCGTCCGGAACGGGTCCATGGTCGGCGTGCGGCGCGGCGGAGGCGTCGGGCGCGGGACCCGAATGGCAGATGGACCCCGCCATGGCGATCTGCGCCGACTCCGCCAGCACCTTGGCCAGCGGCGCCGGGACGTGGGTGGCCATGACCAGGGCGTGGAAGACCAGCACCAGCGCGGCGACCCACGCTGTTGCCTCCCTCATCACGCCGGATGTCCGCCATGCACGCATGGGTCACTATGGGCACAGTCCAAGCCTCGAAAAAAGGCAATAAAATTGTGGTTATTGGACGGGGCATGGCCTCGCTTGCGCTCCGGCCCGCGGACGTGAGAGGCTTTCGATCCTAGAATCTCGGCGGGTTGGGGGAGTGGTCATGGGCGGCGTGCTGCGCCGGTACGGTCCGGTGTTGACCGCGGCGATCCTGCTGGCGGTGGCCGCGTGGCTGCTGCTGCTGGTCGTGCTGCCGCAGTTGCTGATGGTGGATTTCTCCTTCCGCCCGTCGCTGCCGCCCAGCAAGGCCGGCGGGCCGGAGGACGTCTACACGCTGCGCAACTACGCGACGCTGTGGACCAACCAGATCCATCTGGCGATCTTCCTCAAAACGATCTGGGCAAGCAGCCTCGTCACCGCCGTCACGCTGGCCGTCTGCTACCCCGTGGCCTTCTACATGGCGCAGGTGGCGCCGCGGCGGCGCCTGCCGCTGCTCGTGTTGATGCTCGTCGTGCCCTTCTGGATCAACGAGCTGCTGCGCACCTTCGCCTGGTACATCATCCTGGCCTTCAACGGGCCGCTGAACGCGCTGCTGGTCGGGCTCGGCCTTTTCTCGGAGCCGCAGCGGCTGCTCGGCGGCGATGCCGGGGTGATCATCGGGATGGTCTACGTCTACATCCTCTTCATGGTGTTCCCGATCATGAACGCCATGGAGTCGCTGGACCGCAACCAGATCGAGGCGGCGCGCGACCTGGGGGCCGGCTGGCTGCGCATCCACCGCCGCATCGTCATCCCCCACGCCAAGCCGGGCATCGCGGTCGGCTGCATCATGACCTTCATGCTGGCGGCGGGCAGCTACGCCGTGCCGGCCCTGCTGGGCGGACCGCAGAGCCGCTGGTTCACCGAGGTCATCTACAACTGGTTCTTCGAGGGCGGGAACTGGAACCAGGGGGCGGCCTACGCCTTCATCCTGCTGATCCTGTGCATCGCCTTCATCCTGCTGATGATGCGGCTGTTCCGCGTCGGCCTCACGGATATTGCGAAATGACCGCCGCAAGTTTCCGCCGCTGGGTCACCGGGGCCTATCTGGTCCTGTTCTTCGGCTACCTGTTCCTGCCGCTGGGGATCATGGCGGCGGCGACCTTCAACAGCAGCCGCTTCCCGACCGTCACCCCCTGGATGGGCTTCACGCTGCAATGGTTCGGCGCCCTGTGGGCCGACCAGCGCATGTGGCAGGCGCTGGGGACCAGCCTGCTGGTCGGGGCGGGGGTGATCGCCGTGGCGGTGCCGCTGGGGCTGGCGGCGGCGCTCCTGCTCGACCGGCTGCACAGCCGGGCGCGGACCTTCCTCTACGCCGTGATGGTGTCGCCGCTGCTGACGCCGGGGGTGATCGTCGGCATCTCCACGCTGGTCTTCTGGCGGGAGTGGTTCGGGGTGACCGGCGGCCTGTTCCTGACGATCCTGGCGCAATCCAGCTTCATCGCGGCCTACGCGATGCTGCTGTTCCTGGCGCGGCTGCAACGGTTCGACCAGACGCTGGAGGAGGCGGCGCTGGATCTGGGCGCCACCCACGGGCAGGTGTTCCGGCGGATCACGCTGCCCTATCTGACGCCGGCCATCCTGTCGGCGTCCTTCCTGGCCTTCCTGCAGAGCTTCGAGAACTACAACACGACGCTGTTCGTCCGCGGGCTGGACACCACGCTGACGGTCTACATCGCCTCGAAGGTGCGCACGGGCCTGACACCCGCGGTCAACGCGCTGTCGCTGATCCTGATCGCGCTGACCATCCTGGGCGCCGTCGTCTACGAAATCCTGCGCCGGCGCGAGGCGCGCCGGCAGCCGGACCCCGCGTGACGGCGGCAGACCTTACTCTTCGCTCTCGTCCGCGTCCGCTTCGATCTGGGCGGCCAGATCGCGCAGCATGTCGATGACGTCCTCGTGGCTGGTCTCGTCCACGGCGGTGTTCACGGCGGCCTCGATCATGGCGACGGCGATGTAGGGGCCGAGAACCCCGCCTTCCTTGATCGCCGCCTCGAGATGCTTCTCGGCGACCGACAGGGCCTTCTCGAAGAGGGCCTCGGCCGTCTGGTTGGTGCTGTCCTTGCTCATCTTGCGGTCCGTTGCGGGTGTTATGGTGCGACTCCTATAACACCGCCCCGCCCGGCTTGGCGCGGCAAATCGGGACGGTGCGGGGAATGACCGTCATGCCCGGGCTTGCCCCGGCCCGCCGCACCGGCCACATTCGGCCCGAACCATCATACGACAGGCGACCATGACCGATCCGACCCGCCCCGACCTCTACCGTTTCTGGATCGCCGAGCATGTGCGCTTCGCCGACCTCGACGCGCTCGGCCACGTCAACAACAACGCCATCGGCGTGTATTTCGAGCAGAGCCGCGTGTCGCTGGTCCATGACTGCGGCGGCTTCCGTGGCGAGTCGCCCTGGACCGTGGTGCTGGCGCGCAGCATCATCGACTACAAGGCGGAACTGCTGTTCCCGGCAAGCATCCGTGTCGGCGCGCGGGTGGCGAAGGTCGGCAACACCTCCGTCGTGCTGGGTGCGGCGATCTTCGACGGCGACCGCTGCATCGCCGTGCAGGAGGCCGTCTGCGTCATCGTCGACAAGGACAGCCACCGCCCGACCCCGGTGCCGGCCGACCTGCGCGACGCCCTGGCCCGCTACGTGTGAGGATGCCGTGCCGTCCTTTCTCCCGCTGACCCGCCGCGATCTGCTGACCGGCTCCGCACTGCTGGCCGGGGCCGGCCTGCTGCCGCGCGCGGCGCGTGCGGCGGTGGGGGAGGGGTCGGCGGTCCGCCTGTCGGCCGGTCCGGCC
>NZ_WHOR01000358.1:0-4705 GCF_013340925.1 Azospirillum formosense | reverse complement strand
GCCCCGCCCGCCGCGGACGGGGCGCTGCCGTCGAAGGTCTACGGCACGCAGAATGCGGCCTCGCGCATCCAGCTCCGCGCCACGCAGGACAGCTGGATTCAGGTGCGCGACAACAGCGGCGAGATCATCTTCACCCGCGTGCTGAAGCCGGGCGACGTCTACCGCGTGCCTGACCGTTCCGGCATCCGCGTGCGCACCGGCAACGCCGGCGGGCTCATCGTCGTCACCGACGGGGTGGACGGCGCGCCGATGGGCGCGGTCGGGCAGGTGCTGCGCGACGTGTCGCTGGACCAGCACGCCCCGACCCTGCGCGGCGCGGCCCCCGCCCATTGAGCACCGGCCGCCAAAGACAAGCCAGCCACGGCTTTTTCCCTTGAATCCGGCGCGGCGGACCGCACTTCAGGCGTGACGCCGGCTGCGCTATAACACGCGCCGGACCCGATCCATGCCCCGAGGCCACAGCCCATGAGCAGCGTGCGCGCCTACCGCCAGATCCTTCGCCGCAAGTCCCGCCAGATCCGGGTGGGCAACGTGCTCGTCGGCGGCGACGCGCCGATCTCGGTGCAGACGATGACCAACACGCCGACCGCCGACGTCGCCGCGACGGTGGCGCAGATCCAGGCGGCGGAGCGGGTGGGCGCCGACATCGTGCGCGTCTCCTGCCCCGACCAGGAATCGGCGCTGGCGCTGAAGCAGATCGTGCCGCAGGTCTCGGTGCCGATCGTCGCGGACATCCATTTCCACTACAAGCGGGCCATCGAGGCGGCGCAGAGCGGGGCGGCCTGCCTGCGCATCAACCCCGGCAACATCGGCTCGGCGGAGCGGGTGCGCGAGGTGGTGAAGGCGGCCAAGGACTACGGCTGCTCCATGCGCATCGGCGTCAACGCCGGCTCCCTGGAGCAGGACCTGCTGGAGAAGTACGGCGAGCCCTGCCCGGAGGCGCTGGTCGAGAGCGCCCTGAACCACGCCAGGATCCTGGAGGACCATGATTTCACCGAGTTCAAGATCTCGGTGAAGGCGTCCGACGTGTTCCTGGCCGTCGCCGCCTATCAGGGGCTGGCCGAGGCCTGCGACTACCCGCTGCACATCGGCATCACCGAGGCCGGCGGCCTGCGCGCCGGGACGGTGAAGTCGTCCATCGGGCTGGGCATGCTGCTGTGGTCGGGCATCGGCGACACCATCCGCGTGTCCCTGTCCGCCGAGCCGGCGGAGGAGGTTCAGGTCGGCTACGAGATGCTGAAGTCGCTGGGCCTGCGGCGGCGCGGCGTCACGGTCATCTCCTGCCCGAGTTGCGCGCGGCAGAACTTCAACGTCATCAAGACGGTGGAGACGCTGGAGGCGCGGCTGGCCCATATCACCACGCCGCTGACCCTGTCGGTCATCGGCTGCGTGGTCAACGGCCCCGGCGAGGCGCGCGAGACCGACATCGGCCTGACCGGCGGCGGCAACAACACCCATCAGGTCTATCTGTCCGGCGTCACCGACCACCGGCTTAAGGACCAGAACATCGTCGACCACCTCGTCGGGCTGGTCGAGAAGAAGGCCGCCGAGATCGAGGCGGCCAAGGCCGCCGAAAAGGCGGCGGAGAAAGCGGCGGAAAACGCCGCCGAGTGACGGAACCGGCGCGGGCGGACAATTTGAACTAGGGACGCTCCGTGCCATCCGTGCTTAAATCCGCGGCAACCGTACCATCCTTGTCGGCCGTGCCGCGGCCTGGGCCAGAGTCAGAGTGACCGCTTCCTACTTCGTCATCGGCGCCAGCCACCGGTCCTGCTCCGGCGCGATCCGCGACCGTCTGACGACGGAGGAGGCGGAGGTGCCGGCGATGCTGGAGCGGCTGAGCGCCGCCGGCATCACCCAGGCGATGTGGCTCAGCACCTGCGACCGGGTCGAGGTCCAGGCGGTGCACGAGCGCCCGAACGAGGCCGCTCTGACCATCGCCGGGATCATGGCGGAGCGGGTGGGGCTGGGCGAGGCCGACCTCGCCGGGCAGCTCTACACCCTGACCGGCGCGGCGGCGGTGCGCCACGTCTTCGCCGTCGCCTGCTCGCTCGACAGCCAGATCATTGGTGAGCCGCATATCCTGGGGCAGGTCAAGGCCGCCCACCGCCACGCCGCCGCCGCCGGCCTGTCCGGGCCGGAGCTGGAAGGGCTTCTCCAGGCCGCCTACGGCGCCGCCAAGCGGGTGCGCCGCGAGACGCCGATCGCCGAGGGCGCCACCTCGCTGGTCGCCGCGGCGGTCCAGGTGGCGCGCGACCTGCACGGCGACCTGAGGCGCTGCACCGGCCTGCTGATGGGGCTGGGCGACATGGGCGCCCTGGTGCTGGAGGGGCTGCGCGAGGCGGGACTCGGCCGTCTGATCGTCGCCGCCCCGGTGGACCGCCGGGCCGAAGCGGCGGCGCGGCGGATGGACAGCCACTTCGCGCCCTGGGCCGATCTCGATTCGGCGCTGACCAGCGCGGATATCGTGGTGACCGCGGCGGGCCTGGGGCGCTATATCCTTTCCGCGCCGCAGTTGGGGGCGGCGTTGAAGCGCCGCCGCCGGCGACCGGTGTTCGTGGTGGACGCGGCGATCCCCGCCGACGTCGATCCGGACGTCGCCGGGCTGGACGAGGCCTTCGTCTACGACCTCGCCGATCTGGAGCGCGTTGCGCTGCAGGGACGGGTGGGGCGCGAGGCGGCGACCCAGGCGGCCTGGACCATCGTGGACGACGCCCTGGCGGCCTTCGCCCGCCACCGGGCCGAGCGCGCCGCGGTGCCCGCCGTGGCGGCGCTGCGGACGCATTTCGAGACGGAGCGGCGGCGCCTGCTGGACGAGCAGCGGGGGCTGGACGCGGCGTCGGCGACCCGGCTGCTGGTCAACCGGCTGCTGCACGGTCCGTCGGAGGCGCTGCGCGCCATGGCGGCGGACCCGGACGGGGCCGGGATGGCGGAGCGGGCGGCGGCGGAACGGCTGCTGTTCCGGCTGTTCCGGCTGGCCGAGGACGAGCCTGCCGGCACCGGATTAAGCGCCGGAGGCGATTTGGATAAGGACGAGCGACGTGAGCCTGGACGAGAAGTTCAATAGGGTCGTGGCCCGCCATGACGAGCTGCGGGACGCGATGGCGGCGGGGACGGTGGACCCGGCGGACTTCGCCCGGCTGTCGAAGGAATACGCCGACCTGACCCCGGTGGCCGAGGCCATCGCGGAGTTGAAGAAGGCGAAGGCGGAAGCCGCCGATCTGGCGGGCATGATCGCCGACCCGGCGGGCGACGCCGACATGAAGGCGCTGGCCGAGGAGGAGTTCGCGGACCTCACCCGCCGCATTCCCGCCCTGGAGCGCCGGGTGCAGATTTCCCTGCTGCCCAAGGACGAGGCGGACGAGAAGAACGCCATCCTGGAGGTGCGCGCCGGCACCGGCGGCGACGAGGCGGCCCTGTTCGCCGCGGAGCTGTTCGAGATGTACCGCCGCTACGCCGGGCTCCAGGGCTGGCGGTTCGAGACGATGGAGGTCAGCGAGACCGGCATCGGCGGCTACAAGGAGGCCATCGCCAACATCACCGGCCGCAACGTGTTCGCCCGGCTGAAGTTCGAATCGGGCGTCCACCGCGTGCAGCGCGTTCCGGCGACCGAGACCCAGGGGCGCATCCACACCTCCGCCGCCACCGTCGCGGTGCTGCCCGAGGCGGAGGAGGTGGACATCCACATCGACGAGAAGGACCTGCGCATCGACGTGTTCCGCTCCAGCGGTCCCGGCGGCCAGTCGGTGAACACGACGGACAGCGCGGTGCGCATCACCCACCTGCCGACCGGCCTCGTAGTCAGCCAGCAGGACGAGAAGAGCCAGCACAAGAACAAGGCCAAGGCCCTGAAGGTGCTGCGCGCCCGTCTCTACGAGCGGGAGCGCGCCGAGAAGGACAAGGCCCGCGCCGCCGACCGCAAGAGCCAGGTGGGCTCCGGCGACCGCTCGGAGCGCATCCGCACCTACAACTTCCCGCAAGGGCGGGTGACTGACCACCGCATCAACCTGACGCTCTACAAGATCGAGAAGGTGATGGCCGGCGAGGCGCTGGACGAGCTGATCGACGCGCTGACGGCCGAGGACGAGGCGGCGCGGTTGTCGGAGCTGCAATAGGTCGGTCTAATCTCCCTCCCCCGCCAACGGCGGGGGGGGGGCGGGGGGGGGGGCGAGCGCCCCCCCCGGCAAGCGGGCCACCCCCTCCGGGGGGGTCAGGACGGCGGTGGTCCCGAAGCGCAGGCACCGGCAGCCGGGAGGGCGCAGGGGGGGTGGGTGGGTGGCGGTGGGGGCGGATGCGTCCCTCCCCCCCCCCCCCCCCGGGGGGGGGGGGGGGGGGGGGGGGGGGGCCCCCGAGCGCCTCGCCGGTCATGCGGGCCACCCCCTCCGGGTTGTTCAGCACGTCGTTGTTCCAGAAGCGCAGGACCCGCCAGCCGTGATGCCGCAGATGCTCGTCCCGGGCGAAGTCGTAGGCGGAGTCGGCGTGCTGGCTGCCGTCGACTTCGACAACCAGCCGCGCTTCGACGCAGGCGAAATCGGCGATGTAGGGAGGGATCGGGTGCTGACGCCGGAAGTACCATCCACCGATCTGACGCCGCCGCAAAATCGCCCAAAGCTTGCGCTCCGCGTCGGTCGGGACATGGCGCATGGTTCGGGCGCGGTCGCGCGTGTCTTCCTTGATGCGGGGCATGGCGGGCAACCTCTTTCCC
>NZ_WHOR01000357.1:0-4723 GCF_013340925.1 Azospirillum formosense | reverse complement strand
ACCCAAGCCTTCGAAACTGTTCGTCTCTTACTGCTTGACCGAGATGCTCAAGCGACCCGCGATGCCAGTCCCTTCCGGAACCGGTCCGCGGCCAACGGCCAAAACCGCCGCCTGCGCATCCCTTCTCGATTTTCACGATCAACGATGTCAAAGATCCATCGCCCGGCGAACCACACAAAACGACGGTCGGCGAACTGGCCGTGATCGTCATCGGGTTTTTGAAGGCCGGAGAAGCACAAACGATCGTTCGTGCCAGCGGAGGGTCAATCTAGCGCTTACGGCAGAGAGCGTCAAGCCCTTTGTTTCGTATTTGCCGAACCGCCTAGGCCGCCTGGGGCGGAAAACGGATCGGCCAGCGCCCTGACCTCCACCCTTCCAGTCTTTCGGGGCGCCCCCTCCGAACCGCGTCCGGCGAGGGAGGCGCTGTATAGGGCAGCGTCCGCCGCCGATCCAGAGAAAAGACTCGTCCGGCGACAGATTCGATTCTGAGCCGGGAACGACAAAAGAGCGCGGCCGCTGGACAGGCCCAGGGCCGCGCCTTTATGGTTTTATCTCGAAACCGCAGGCACAGAGGAAGCCGGCATGCGCCCAAGCGCGCGCGCGACCGCCGAGGTCATGGCGCAGGTTCTGCGGACGACCGCCAGCCTCGCCTTTACGGATGGGCTGAATCCGGCCCAGTGGGCGGCGTTGCGTTACTTCGCCCAGGCGAACGCGAGCGCCCGCAACGTCGTGGCCTTCGCCCGCCATCACGGGACGACCAAGGGCACGGCCAGCCAGACCATCGCGGCGCTCCTGAAGAAGGACCTTCTGGAGCGCCACCCCAGCGAGACCGACCGCCGCTCCATCCGGTTGACCCTCACGGCGCGGGGGCGGACCATGCTCGCCAACGATCCGCTGAACGAGCTGGTCGCGGCGATCGACGGCTTGGCGCCGGCCCAGCACGGCGCCCTGGCCTCCGGGCTGGACGAGCTGTTGCGCACGCTGCTGTCCCGCCGCACCGAGAGCGGGGGGCGCGGCAGCGGCGCGCTGGACGCCTCCGGTCATACCGGCCGCAACGGCGCCGCGGCGGACTGAACCGTCCGCACCACACGCCATCGCATTGGGAGCGACGGAGCCCATGGCCCGAATTCTGGTGATCGACGACGTTCCGGCCTTAACGGCGCTGCTGCGCATGACGCTGGAGACGCAAGGCCACGAGGTGGCGGAGGCCCATGACGGCCTGTCCGGCCTGTCCATGCTGGAGGGCGCGCCCTTCGACCTCGCCATCGTCGACATGATGATGCCGGGCCTGGACGGGGTCGAGCTGATCCGCCGCCTGCGCGCCCGCGACGCCTCCCATGCCCCAAGCATCATTGCCATGTCAGGCGGCACGGACGACTTCCCGGCGGCTTTCTCGCTGACCCTGTCGGCCATGCACGGCGCCGACCGCGTGCTCTACAAACCCTTCGACAACAGCGAGTTGACCGCCGCCGTGGATGAGTTGCTGGCTGCCCGCGCCGCCTGACGCCGCGGCATCGCCGCCACAGCGCGATCATTTTTGGCCGGTGCGGGACTTTTTTTGCGCGTTCCGATCTTTCGCACACCCGCTGCGCTTGCGGTGGTCCTGTTTGCGCCGCATACAGACGCCGTCCCGGACGGCCGGCGTCCGGCCCGACCCAGCCAGCGCGCGGCCATGCACGATCCCAAACTGCTTTTCGACGTCCTGTTCCTGCTGCTGGCGGCGGTGGTGATCGTCCCCTTGTTCCAGGCGCTGCGCATCCCGGCGGTGCTCGGCTATCTGGTGGGCGGGGCGCTGCTGGGTCCCCACACGCCGGGACCGGTGGTGGACATGGAGCTGCCGCAGGTCCTCTCCGAATTCGGGGTGGTCTTCCTCCTCTTCGCCATCGGGCTGGAACTGCCGCTGTCGCGCCTGCGGGCGATGCGGCGCTACATCTTCGGGCTGGGGCTGATGCAGGTCGTCCTGACCAGCGCCGCCATCGCCGCCGTCGCCTACGCGCTGGGCGAGGACGTGGCCGCCTCGCTGGTGATCGGCGGCATGCTGGCCTTCTCCTCCACCGCCACGGTGCTGAAGCTGCTGGTCGAGCGCGGGGAGACGGTGGCGCGCTTCGGGCGGGTGTCGGTCGCCGTGCTGATCTTCCAGGATCTGGCCGTCGTGCCGCTGCTGACCCTGCTGCCGCTGCTGGCCGGCGGCGGCACCAGCATCCCCTGGGCGCTCGCCCTGGCCGGGGTCAAGGCGGTCGCGGCGATCGGCGCCATCATGCTGCTGGGCCGTTTCGTGGTGCGCCCGGTCTATCACTTCGTCGCCTCGGCCAAGAGCCCGGAGGTCTTCACGGCGACCAACCTGCTGGTCGTCCTGGCGGTCGCCTGGCTGACGGCGGAGGCCGGCATGTCGATGGCGCTGGGCGCCTTCCTGGCCGGCATGCTGATGGCCGACACCGCCTACCGCCATCAGGTGGAGGCCGACATCGAACCGTTCCGCGGCCTGCTGCTCGGCCTGTTCTTCATGACGGTGGGGATGACGCTGGACCTGCCGGCCATGCTCCAGCGCGCCGACGACATCCTGATGGTGACCGCGGCGCTGCTGGTCGGGAAGAGCATCCTGCTGTTCCTGCTCTGCCGCCTGTCGGGGCTCGGGCTGGCGACCTCGCTGCGCATCGGCCTGCTGCTGTCGCAGGGCGGCGAGTTCGCCTTCGTGCTGATCGGCAAGGCGACGCGGCTGGAAGTGCTGGAGGGCGAGACGGGGCTGCTGCTGTCCTCCTGCGTGGCGCTCAGCATGGCGGTCACGCCGCTGGTCGGCGCCATCGCCCAGCGTCTGGCCCAGAAGGTCGAAGCCCGCTACGGCGCCGAGGCCTTCGGGGTGGAGACCAGCGACATCACCGGCCATGTGCTGATCGCGGGCTACGGCCGGGTCGGGCGCGCCGTCGCCCGGCTGCTGCGCACCCACGACATCCCCTACGTCGCGCTGGACCTCGACCCGCAGCGGGTGGCGGCGGCGCGGGCAGAGGGGCTGCCGGTCTATTACGGCGATTCCAGCCAGATCGGCGTGCTGCGCGCCGCCGGGATCGAGCGGGCGCGGGCCGCCGTCATCACCGTCAACCGCCCGGACATGGCGGAGCGCGCCGTGGAGGCCATCCGTCGCGCCGCCCCGCGCCTGGCCATCGCCGCCCGCGCCCATGATCTCGACCGCGGCGCGCGGCTGAAGAAGGCTGGAGCCAGCGCCGTGGTGCCGGAAACGCTGGAGGCCAGCCTGCAGCTCGCCAGCCTCGTGCTGCGCACCGCCGGGCTGGACGCCGAGACCATCGACCGGAGCCTGAAGAGCGTCCGCGACCGCGGCTATGACGCCCTCAGCGAACCGGCCGGCGAGAACGATTGAACGGAGCGACTGAGGGGAACGACTGAGGGGAACGACGGCACGATCGCGTCAGCGCTCGACCCGCCACAGGTCGAAGACGGTGCCCCGGTAGACCTCCTGCGCGCCCGGCGGCGGCGTCAGCCCGGCCGCGTGGAAGACGTTGGAGAACATCACCAGCACGTAATCGTACTTGTCCCGCCAGCCGATGTAGTGCGGGCAGGGCTCCACATGGTCGCGCAGTGTGGCCTCTTCGGGGCGGGAGAGCAGGCGCACGTCCACCGGAACCCCCTCGTAGATCGCCATGCAGCGGTCGCGGTAGGGCTGGGTCACGGTCAGCGGCTGCTTGCCGGGATGGCTGAACAGGGTCGGCACGAAGGCGCGCCGCTCTACGGTGATCAGCGACGGCAGATGGATCAGGCTGGGCAAGGCGACCAGCGCGTGCCGCCAGGGCGGCTGGGTGAGCAGGAACTCCCGCGTGTTGCAGCAGCCGGCCTCCTGCCCCGCCCAGGCGATCAGGACGGAGCGGCCGGGCTCGATCCGCTCCATGGCGCGGCGCAGGTCGGCCACGTCGTCCTCATAGGCCAGCCAGTTGAGCGTCAGCACGCCGGTCCGCACCGTCAGCAGGGCAAGCAGCCCGGCGGCGAAGGCCGCCGCGGCCCGGGCGCTGGGAAAGCGGATGTCGGTGCCGGCCACCAGCAGGAAGGCCGCGAGGATCCAGAAGCGGATCGACACGAAATAGGTGCCGAAGAAGGGGTCCGGCACAACGAAGAAGGCCAGAACGAACAGCCCCACCGCCAGCATCATCGCCGGCGCGGCGCGCAGCCAGCCGGCCAGACGCGCTGCCACCATGCCACCCAGGATCAGCAGCAGTGTCGCCACGTCGAGCAGCGTGTTGTAGTTCAGGACCGGGGCCAGCATGTCGTGCAGCCGGTAGCCCCACTGCTTCAGCTCGGTCAGCTTCTTCAGCCGCCAGTAGACCTCCTTCAGCAGCAGGACCGGTGTGCTGTCGCGGGCGCCCACCGCCGCCGCGTCGGATTGGAGGAGATGCGTCCCCACCGTGCCGGCGAACAGCGCCACCGGAAGGACCAGCAGCGCGGCGAAGCGCAGGGCGTCGCGCCCGAGATTGGCAGGCGTCAACGGCTTGCGCCCTTCCCCCACATACTTCACCACCTCCACCGCGAACAGGCAGAGCAGAAAGGAGCCGAGCACGATGGCGTGGGCGAAATAGAGAAACAGGGCGCAGCCCATCCCCACCGGCACCTGCCAGCGCCGCCCCGCCAGCGCGATCCACAGCGACAGCCCGACCAGCAGGAAGCCGAGGCCGAGCGAGAAGCTCATGAAGCCGCCGATCAGCGTGGCGTTGTGGATGAA
>NZ_WHOR01000356.1:0-4727 GCF_013340925.1 Azospirillum formosense | reverse complement strand
GGGCGATCGCAGGTGGCGATGGGGCGGGGCGCATGCGCGGGCCACCGCGATCAGGTAGCTATGCCGGTCCGCGACAGCCGGGGCAACCTGAACTTTCCGGCAGCCCTATGACTTTCAGGAGGTGGGATGTGCAGCCTGGACCATTCCGCATGGCTCAGTCGTGCGGATGCGGCGACAATGAGGCACAGCCGGTGCCTTTTACCGATGCCAGCCCAGCCGCGGAGACCATCAGCCATGCCCCTGAAGCCCATCGAACACGCCGACGCCGTTCCCGAGGTGCGCGCCGTCTACGACGACATCAAGGCGACCCGCAACGTGCCGGACGTCAACAATTTCTGGAAGATGACCGCCCATCACCCGCCCACGCTGAGGCGCACCTGGGAGAGCCTGAAGGAGGTGATGGCCCCCGGCGCGCTGGACCCGCTGGTCAAGGAGATGATCTTCGTCGCGGTCAGCGTGACCAACGGCTGCGACTACTGCATCCGCTCGCACGAGGCCGCGGCGCGGCGCGCCGGCATGACCGACGCCCAGTTCGGCGAGTTGATGGCCGTCATCGGCATGGCCAACGAGACCAACCGCCTCGCCAAGGGCTATCAGGTGGAGATCGACGAGGCGCTGAAATAGCCCGTCACGCGATGTCGTCGAGGGCGTCCTCCAGCGACGGGTAGATGCCCTCGGCCAGCGAGCCGTCCACCCGCACCGGCCGGGGCAGGACCGCCACGGCGTCCAGCGCGCCGCGCAACGTCAGGCCGGTGACCTCCACGAAGCCGCCGCGGTTGCCGTAGCGCCCGGCGGTCCATTCCGCCCGCTCGGGGTCACCGGACAACCGCCCGTTGCAGGTGATCATCTCGTGGGTGTCGTCGCCGCCGCGCCGGTTCCAGGCCATGCCGCCGCCCAAGCCGCTGCCGATGTCGCGGGGGCGGAAGCCGTGGGGCTGGAGCAGGTCGCGCACCGCGCGGGACACCACCACGGCCTTGGGGTCGATCTCCGTCCCCACCGGGCCGCCCGCCGCCTGGGGTTCCTGTCCGATCGCCTGTTCCATGGGTCCGCTCCCCGTCTTGTGTCGCTTACCAAGGACAACAGGCGGGAGCGCGGCCTGTGCCGCAGCCGTGGATCGGAAAAAGCGAAAGGGGCCGATGCGTCGCCGCATCGGCCCCCTTCATACTGGTCGGAGAGAGAGGATTCGAACCTCCGGCCCCTGCCTCCCGAAAGCAGTGCTCTACCAGGCTGAGCTACTCTCCGGTCCAATCGGTGCCGCCGTTGCCAGCGTCGCCGTGGAGCGGGTGTATAGACCCATTGCCCGCGGGCTGCAATGGGAATAAGCGGCATTTGCGGAATGTTTTTTTGCCGGGCCGCGAAAGCCGGCGGGAAGGCCGCTGCAACGGCTGGTTGGCCGGGCCGGAACAGCCAAAGGGCCAAAAGCGAAAGGGCCGATGCGTCGCCGCATCGGCCCTTTCGTGCTGGTCGGAGAGAGAGGATTCGAACCTCCGGCCCCTGCCTCCCGAAAGCAGTGCTCTACCAGGCTGAGCTACTCTCCGGTCCGTCGGTGGCGCCGTGGCCGGCGTCACCGTGGGCCGCGTATATAGCCGCTCGATCCGGGGGCTGCAACGTGAAAATCACCCCCGGCGGCGAAAAAGTTCCCGAAGCTTAGAAATCGCGCTCGATCACGAAATCCAGCACCTCCAGCAGGGCGGCCTTCACCGGCGTGTCCGGGAACAGGCCCAGCGCGTCGCGCGCGATGGAGCCGTAGTGGCGCGCGCGCTCCACGGTGTCCTTCAGCGCGTTGTGCCTGGCCATCAGCTCCTGGGCGCGCTCCAGGTCGCCTTCCTGCTGGTCCAGCTCCTCCATGGTGCGGCGCCAGAAGGCCCGCTCCTCGTCGTTGCCGCGGCGGAAGGCCAGCACGACGGGGAGGGTGATCTTGCCCTCGCGGAAGTCGTCGCCGACCGTCTTGCCCAGCTTCGCCTGGAAGGCCGAGTAGTCCAGCACGTCGTCGACGAGCTGGAAGGCGATGCCCAGGTTCATGCCGTAATCGTAGAGCGCCAGCTCCTCCGCCTGCGGGCGGTCGGCCACCACGGCGCCGACGCGACAGGCGGCGGCGAACAGCTCCGCCGTCTTGGCCTTGATGACCTCCAGATAGGCCTGCTCGCTGGTCTCCGTGTCGTTGGTGGTGCGCAGCTGCAGCACCTCGCCCTCGGCGATCACCGCGGACGCCTTGGACAGGATGCGCAGCACGTCCAGCGACCCGACCTCCACCATCAGCTCGAAGCTGCGGGAGAACAGGAAGTCGCCGACCAGCACGCTGGCCTTGTTGCCGAACACCGCGTTGGCCGAGGCGAGGCCGCGGCGCAGGTCGCTCTCGTCCACGACGTCGTCGTGCAGCAGGGTGGCGGTGTGGATGAACTCCACCACCGCGGCCAGCATCTTGTGATCCTCGCCCTTGTAGCCGCACAGCTCGGCGGCGGCGAGGGTGAGGACGGGGCGCAGGCGCTTGCCGCCGGCGGCGATGAGATAGCCGGCAAGTTGCGGGATCATATCGACGGACGAATGCATCCGCTGGACGATGATCTCGTTCACCGCGCTCAGGTCATCGGCCACCAGGGCGGTCAGATCGTCGAGCGGGGTGGACTTCCGCCGTTTCGGCTCGAGGTTGGTCACGACCGCCAAGGTCGACTCCAATGATGATTGACGTGACGAATTCCGGCAGGGAGCATAACGGCATAGCCTCTTCGGTCAAGTCCGCAAGGCGAATAAGGGCACAGAACAGCCGGGATTTCATGAAGGAACTTCTGCGCACCACCGATCCGGTCCGTCTGAGCTGGCTTCTCGCCCTGCTGACCGACGCGGGAATCGAGGGGATCGTGCTGGACACCCACACCAGCATCCTGGAGGGCTCCATCGGCGCCATCCCCCGCCGCCTGATGGTGGCGGAGGAGGATCACGCCGCCGCCTGCCGCCTGCTGCGCGACGCCGGAGAGGAGCTGGGGGCGTGACGATGGAGAGCGACGCGGCGTTCGACACGCTTCTCGGCGGGCGCGTCCGCCTGCGCCAGCCGCAAGGCGGCTACCGCGCCGCCATCGACCCCGTGCTTCTCGCCGCCTTCACCGCCGCTGAAGCGGGGGAGCGAGTGCTGGACGTCGGCACCGGCACCGGGGCGGCGGCGCTGTGCCTCGCCGTCCGTGTGCCCGGTGCGATGGTCGTCGGGCTGGAGAAGCGGGCGGAGGCGGCGGATTTCGCGCGGCGCAACGCCGCTCTCAACGGTGTGGATGGCCGGGTGAGCGTCCTTGAGGGCGACCTGCTGGCCCCGCCGCCGGAACTGGTTCCCGGAACCATCGACCGGGTGATGATGAATCCGCCCTATCTGCGCGCCGGGGCGGCCAGCGTGCCGCCCGACCCCTGGAAGGCCGCCGCCAATGTGGAGGGGGAGGCGGGGCTGACCGACTGGGTGCGCTTCGCCGCCGCGATGCTGAAGCCGCGCGGCACGCTGACCATGGTCCACCGCGCTGACCGGGTGGACGAGATCCTGGCCGCCCTGCACGGCGCCCGATTCGGCTCCCTGACGCTCGTCCCGCTCTGGCCGAAGGCGGGGGAGGAGGCGCGGCGCCTCCTGGTGGCGGTGCAGAAGGGGGGGCGCTCGCCGGCGCGATTCACCGCCGGGCTGGTGCTGCACGGCCCCGATGGCGCCTATGGCGGGCAGGCGCAGCGGATTCTGCGCGACATGGACCCGCTGATCGCTTAAGCCAACGCTTTCAATCCGGCGTCAGCGCCACCATTTCAACCGGCGATGAACATGACGAAGCTGCTCGCCAAACTCCCGTTCGGCCCCTGGCGCGACGCCGGGCCGATCGTGTCCGTCCTCCGCCTGTCCGGTGTCATCGGCCAGGCCGGAGCCTTCCGCCAGGGCCTGACCATGTCCAACATGGCCGGGCTGATCGAACGCGCCTTCGCGCCGAAGGGTCAGGCGGCGGTTGCGCTGGTCGTCAACTCGCCGGGCGGGTCGCCGGTGCAGTCGGCGCTGATCGCCAAGCGCATCCGCGACCTCGCCACCGAGAAGAAGGTGCCGGTCTTCGCCTTCTGCGAGGACGCGGCGGCGTCCGGCGGCTATTGGCTCGCCTGCGCGGCGGACGAGATCTGGGCGGACGAGAGCAGCATCCTGGGCTCCATCGGCGTGGTGTCCGCCGGCTTCGGCGCGCACGAATTCATCGAGCGCTACGGCATCGAGCGGCGGCTCTACACCGCGGGCGACAAGAAGGTGATCCTCGACCCCTTCTCGCCGGAGCGGGAGGACGGGGTGGCTCATCTCAAGGCGATCCAGGCGGAGATCCACGAGGCCTTCAAGGCGATGGTGCGCGACCGCCGCGGCGCCCGCCTGTCCGGGGCGGAGGAGGAACTGTTCTCCGGCGCCTTCTGGGCGGGGCGGCGCGCCCTGGAACTCGGGCTGATCGACGGCATCGGCGACCTGCGCAGCGTGCTGCGCGGCCGCTTCGGCGAGAAGGTCCGGCTGCGCGTGGTGCAGGAGGACCGGCGCTGGTTCCGCCGCATGGGCTTCCGCGTGGATGCGCCGGTGGGGGCGAACACTCTGGACAATCTTGCGGCGGCGCTTCCCGCAGCGGCTCTGTCCGCCGTCGAGGAGCGCGCGCTCTGGTCGCGCTACGGCCTTTGAGTTTTTTGGTTTGTGGTCGCCGTGAGGCCCCCAACCCTGACCCTCCCCCGCTGCGCAGGGGAGGGAA
>NZ_WHOR01000355.1:0-4729 GCF_013340925.1 Azospirillum formosense | reverse complement strand
CTGCATGACGATGGCGTCGGACGCCCGGCCGCGGAAGTGGATGTTGCCGTCGCTGTCCAGGAACGCCCAGTCGCCGGTGAGGTAGTAGCGTCGGCCATGGCGGAAGCGGGCGGCGGTGCGTCCCGGATCGTTGGCGTAGGCGTCGAACCAGAAGAGCGGCGAGGACTCCACGTCGATGGCGATCTCGCCCGCGCCGCCGACCGGCGCCTCGCGGCCCTGCGGGTCGAGGATCACCACGCGGAAACCCGGCAGGGGCCGCCCCAGCGAGGAATCGGCGGTGCGGTCGGCGTGGCCGGGGTCGTAGCGGTTCATCATGAAGATGCCGGTTTCGCGCTGCCCGTACTGGTCGAGCAGGGGGACGCTGACCACGCGGTTCGCCCAGCCGATCAACTCCGGCGGCAGCGGTTCGCCGACCACCGACAGGATGCGCAGCGCCAGCTTGTGCGGCCCGCCCTCCGGGTCGGCGCTGTGCCAGGCGCGGATCTGGGACGGCGCGCAGGTCAGGTTGGTGACGCCGAACTTGGTCAGCATGCGGTAGCCCTGCCGCACGTCGTAGGGACCGTCGCAGAAGATCGTGGTGCGCCCGAGCAGCAGCGGACCGACCAGCCCGTAATAGGCGCCGTAGGCCCAGCCGGGATCAGCCATGTTCCAATAGATGTCGTCGTCGCGCAGGTCGAGGCCGATGCGCATGTACTGCTCGATCCCGGCCAGCGCCATCACGGGCAATGAGACGCCGAGCGGTTTCGGCTCCGCCTCGGAGGTGTACATCAGCGCGAAGGCATCGCGGTCGGCGTAGCGGGCGATGTCGGGCAGGGGAGCCGATTCATGAAGGGCCGACCAGAAGGGCACCGCGTCGGCGCCGGGACCGAAGGCCTCGTCGCCCTCCACCATCACCACGGGACGGCTGTTGTCGCGCGGGATCTTGCGGCGCAGGAAACCGGTGGTGACGATCGCCCGCGCCTCGCTGTCGGCCAGACGGTAGGCGACAGCGGCGGCGGAATAGGTGGTGAAGAGCGGCATGTAGACCCCGCCGAGCCGCCAGATCGCCAGTGCGGCGATCAGCAGCTCCGCCCCCTTGGGCAGCAGCACCGCCACCCGGTCGCCGCGCCCGACGCCGAGGCCGCGCAGCACCGCGGCGAATCGCGCCGAATCGCGGGCCAGCCGGGCGAAGCTCAGCTCGGTCGTCTGGCCGGCCACGCTCTCGTGCAGCAGGGCGGCACGGGCGCCGTCGGCGCGGGCGTGGCGGTCGCACAGCAGGTCGGCGAGCGGAATCGCCTCGCCCTGGTAATCCGGACGCAGGAAAGCGGTCGGCTGAACGGTGGCCGGGCCGGGCGCCGGAACGTCGCCTTCGGGGCGGTGGCGGGCGGCAGCGATGCGGCCCAGCGAATCCAGCTCCGGCCCCAGATGATAGCGGCGGCTGCGCGGGTCCTGGTCGATGAAGCGCTCCCGCGCCAGCGCGGTCAGCAACCGGTGCGCGGTCGCCTTGGACAGGGCGGTGTCGCCCATCAGGTCGGCAAGACGCGCGCCCTCGGCCCCGTGGGAGGCGACGGCGCGCAGCAGGGCCAGCGCGCGCTCCAGGCTTTGCGTGCCGCCGGACGCTCCGGCGGGGGCGGTTTCGGTGTCGGAATCGGGCCGGGTCATGATGGGGTCCATATTATGGACCTTCGGGCCGGATGTCGCTCCAAAAAACATGCATACACGGAATGTCCGTGTTGAAAACCGTGCGCATCACAGGCTATAGTTCAGGCGTTGCACAAAGGACGGTCCACAATATGGACCAGTTCGCCACTCAAACAGTCCGGCGAACGATAAAAAAGGCAGTTCCACAGCAACGGAGGAGGAAATGTCAGGCGCGCCCGTCGCATCGCCACGCGGTTACGCCCATCCGGCCGACGCCACCCGCGCGGCCTCCCCATCGGACACCATCTTCGAAGCCCGGGGCGTGTCCTTGCGCTTTGGCGGCGTGCAGGCGCTGACCGACGTCGGTTTCAGCATCCGCAAGGGGGAGCTGTTCTCCATCATCGGCCCGAACGGTGCGGGCAAGACCTCCATGGTCAACTGCATCTCCGGCCGCTACCGGCCCACCGACGGAAAGGTCTATTTCAAGGGCCAGGACATCACGGGCATGACGCCCAACCACCGCGCCTCGCTCGGCATCGGGCGCACCTTCCAGAATCTGGCGCTGTTCGGCCACATGACGGTGCTCGACAACATCATGGTCGGGCGCCACCACCTGCTGAAGAACAACTTCTTCACCGGGTCGCTCTACTGGCTGACCGGCGCCCGCAAGGAGGAGCTGGCCCACCGCCGCGAGGTCGAGGAGATCATCGACTTCCTGGAAATCCAGCATGTCCGCAAGGCCACGGCGGGCACGCTGTCCTACGGCCTGCGCAAGCGGGTGGAACTGGCCCGCGCCATCGCGCTGAAGCCTGACCTGATCCTCCTGGACGAGCCCATGGCGGGCATGAACCTGGAGGAGAAGGAGGACATGGCCCGCTACATCGTCGACCTGAACGAGGAGTTCGGCATGACGGTGGTGATGATCGAGCACGACATGGGCGTCGTGATGGACATCTCCCACCGCGTGATCGTCCTGGAGTTCGGCAAGAAGATCGCCGAGGGCACGCCGGAGGAGGTCTTGGCCGACCCGCGCGTCAAGCGCGCCTATCTCGGCGAGGACGACGAGGAGGACGAGGCCGTGGCCCCGCCGCCCAAGCAGGAGGTCGCGTGATGTCCCTTCCTGATATCAAGACCCACGACACGCTGCCGAAGCTGCTGACCCTGCACGCCCGCGAGCATGGCGGCGATGTCGCCATGCGCGAGAAGGACTTCGGCATCTGGCGCGAGTTCACCTGGGCGGACATGCACGCCCGTGTGCGCGCCTTCACGCTCGGGCTCATCAAGCTCGGCGTGGAGCGCGGCCATGTGGTGGCCCTGCTCGGCGACAACCGGCCCGACTGGGTGATGGGCGAGATCGCCGCCCACGCCATGGGTGCCATGAGCCTGGGCATCTACCGCGACGCCATGGACGAGGAGGTCGCCTACCTCATCACCTACGCCGACGTGCACGTCATCTTCGCGGAGGACGAGGAGCAGGTCGACAAGCTGCTGAACCTCGGCGAGCGCCTGCCGACGCTGAAGCACATCATCTATTCCGACCCCCGCGGCATGCGCAAGTACAGCGACCCGCGCCTGATGGAGGCGTCGGAGCTGGTGAAGCTGGGCAACGCGCTGCACGCCGAGAAGCCGAACCTCTACGAGGAGCTGGTCGGCGCGACGCGCGGCGACGACGTGGCGGTGCTCTGCACCACCTCGGGCACCACCTCGAACCCGAAGCTGGCGATGCTGCCGGCCGGGCGGCTGATCCGCCATGTCGCCAGCTACCTGTCGGTGGACCCCAAGGGGCCGACCGACGAGTATGTGTCGGTGCTGCCGTTGTCCTGGATCATGGAGCAGATCTACGCCGTCGGCATGGGCATGGTGTCGCGGATGCGCGTGAACTTCGTCGAGGAAGCCGAGACGATGATGAACGACTTCCGCGAGATCGGGCCGAGCTTCGTGCTGTTCGCCCCCCGCCTGTGGGAGCAGATTGCCGCCGACGTGCGCGCCCGCATGATGGACGCCTCGCCCTTCAAGCAGAAGATGTACGACTACGGCATGAAGCTGGGTCTGGAGGCGCTCGCCAACGGAACCCGCTCCGCCGTCGCCGACCGCATTCTCTTCGCAGCGCTGCGAGACCGCCTGGGCTTCACCAACCTGAAGTCGGCGGCGACCGGCGGCGCCGCGCTCGGCCCCGACACCTTCAAGTTCTTCCAGGCGCTGGGCGTGCCGCTGCGCCAGATCTACGGCCAGACGGAGACGATGGGCGCCTACACGGTGCACCGCTCGAACGACGTGGATTTCGACACGGTCGGCGTGCCCTTCGACGACGGCGTCAAGGTCAAGGTGATCGAACCCGACCAGAACGGCATCGGCGAGATCGTCGTCAGCCACCCCAACATGTTCGCCGGCTACTACCGCAACGAGGCCTCGACCACGGCGGACCTGCGCGACGGCTGGATGCACACGGGCGACGCCGGCTTCTTCGACAAGAAGGGCCATCTGGTCATCATCGACCGCATCAAGGACATCGCCACCACCAGCAACAACGACCGCTTCAGCCCGCAATACATCGAGAACAAGCTGAAGTTCAGCCCCTATGTGGCCGAGGCGGTGATCCTGGGCAACAAGCGGCCCTACCTGTCGGCGATCATCTGCATCCGCTTCCCCATCGTGTCGAAGTGGGCGGAGAAGAACCGCATCGCCTTCACCACCTACTCCGACCTCGCGTCGAAGCCGGAGGTCTACGAACTGCTGCGCCAGGAGGTGGAGCGGGTGAACGCGACGCTGCCGGAGTTTCAGCGAATCACCAAGTTCCTGTTGCTCTACAAGGAACTGGACGCCGACGACGGCGAGCTGACCCGCACCCGCAAGGTGCGGCGCGGCGTGATCGCCGAGAAATACGGCGAGATCATCGACTCCATCTACGCGGGCCAGCCGGCCATTGACGTGGACACCACCATCACCTTCCAGGACGGCACCAAGCAGCGCATCCGCACCGTGCTGAAGGTGGTCGACCTGCTGCCCACGCCGGCCAAGAAGCCGGCGCAGGCCGCGGCGTGAGGGGGCGGTGATGATGAAGAAGCCCACTTTTCTCCCTCTCCCCCCCGGGGAGAGGGTCGGGGTGAGG
>NZ_WHOR01000354.1:0-4714 GCF_013340925.1 Azospirillum formosense | reverse complement strand
CGATGTGTATAAGAGCCAGACCATGGCGTCCCCGGCGCCGACCGTGCTGGCGACCTCGACGGGCGGCGGCACGGCGAGGAGGGCGCGGCCACCCTCCACGAAGACGGCGCCCTCGGCCCCCAACGACACGACGACCAGCGCGATGCCGGACTCCGACAACTCGCGGGCGGCGCGCACCACCTCGGCCCGATCCTTCAGCGGGCGGCCCAGCAATTCGGCCAGTTCCGCCGCATTCGGCTTCACCATGTCGGGGCGGGCGGCCACGGCGTGGCGCAGCGGCGGACCGCTGGCATCCACCACCACGAAGGCGCCGCGCCGGTGCAGGGCGGTGACCATCTCGGCGTAAGCGGTGTCCGGCACGCCCGCCGGGACGCTGCCCGACAGGACGAAGGTCCGGTTGGCGGCGGTGAGGTCGTCCACCGCGGTCAGCAACCCCCGCCAGCTTTCCGCCGGGACATGCAGGCCCGGCAGGTTGATGTCGGTGACGGAACGGCCCTCGCGGTCCACCAGCTTGATGTTCACCCGGCTGCGGCCCGGCAGACGCAGGCAGCGGTCGCGGATGCCGCGGCGGCGGAACAGCGCGTCGAACACGGCCGTGTTCTCCTCGCCGAGGAAGCCGGTGGCGGTCACCGGAACGGAGCCGCCCGCCAAGGACGCCCCGGCCAGGAAGGCGGCGACGTTGATGCCCTTGCCGCCTGCGGTCCGCGTCTCGGCGACCGCGCGGTTGACCGCTCCGGCGGCGAACCCCGGCACGTCGAGCGTCTGGTCGATGGCGGCGTTCAGCGTCACGGTGACGACGCCGGGGCATGGGGCGGACGGTGCGCTCATGACACGCCTCCGGCGTCGGCGAAACGTTGACGGACCAGAGCCCTTACCTCCGCCGCGTCGGCGCAGTCCAGCGCCTCGCGGGCGGTGCGTTCGGCGTCGGCCATGGCGATGGCGCGCAGCCGCGCCTTGACGGAGGGAATGGCGGGAATGGCCACGCTCAGCTCGGTGACGCCCAATCCGGACAGCAGCACCGCCCCCGCCGGGTCGCCGGCCACCCCGCCGCAGGCGCCGACCCAGATTCCGGCGCGGCGGGCGGCGTCCACCGTGCGCTCCACCATGCGCAGGACGGCGGGGTGCAGCCCGTCCGCCTGCGGCGCCAGGACCGGGTGCAGCCGGTCCATCGCCAGCACATACTGGGTCAGGTCGTTGGTGCCGATGGAGAAGAAGGACACCTCCCGGGCCAGCCGGTCGGCCATCATCACGGCGGACGGCACCTCGATCATGATGCCAAGCTCGACCGGCGGCACGTTCAGCTCCCGCCGCACCGCCTCGGTGATCGCCTTGGCGCGCTCCAGCTCCGCGGGCGCGGCGATCATCGGGTACATGATGCGCACCGGCCCCTCCACCGAGGCGCGCAGCATGGCGCGGAGCTGGGTGCGGAACAGGTCCTCCCGCTCGAAGCACAGGCGGATGCCGCGCACGCCGAGGAAGGGGTTGCCCTCCGCCGGCATGCGCAGGTAGGGGACGTTCTTGTCGCCGCCGATGTCCAGCGTGCGCAGGATGATCGGCAGCCCGTTCATCGCCCGCACCATGGTCCGGTAGGCGGCGAACTGCTCCTCCTCGTCCGGCGGCAGGTCGCGCTGAAGGAACAGGAACTCCGTGCGCATCAGCCCGACGCCCTCGCCGCCCGCCTCGACGGCCTGCACCGCCTCCGCCGGGTCGGAGATGTTGGCGGCGACCTCGACGCGCCGTCCGTCCGTGGTGATGGCCGGCTTGTAGCGGTCGAGCCGCTCGGCCTCCCGCCGCTCGCCCACCTTGACCCGGGCCTCGGCCGCGCGGTCGCGGTCGCGGTCGCTGGGGTCGGCGACCAGAACGCCGCCGTCGCCGTCGAGGATCGCCGCCCGCCCGTTCTCCAGATCCAGCACCGGCGGCCCGGCGGCGACCACCGCGGGGATGTCGAGCGAACGCGCGATGATCGCCGTGTGGGAAGTGGCGCCGCCCCCCGCCGTGCACAGCCCCAGCACCTTGGCCGGGTCGAGCTTCGCCGTGTCGGACGGCTCCAGGTCCTCGGCCAGCAGGATGACGGGGTGGTCCGGCAGTGCCGCCACGCTTTCCGTCACCACGGCGAGCAGGCGCAGCACCCGGCGCCCGACGTCGCGGAGGTCGGCGGCCCGCCCGGCCAGCAGCGGGTCGGCGAGCTGGGCCAGCGTGCCGGCGCGCTCCTCGTAGACCGCGCGCCACGCCCAGCCGGCGCTCTTGCCCCGGTCGATCAGGGCGTGGGCCTCCGCGACCATCTCGGGGTCGTCGAGAAGCTCCTGATGCGCCTTGAAGATGGCCGCCTTGGCGGCGCCGGCCTTCTTCCAGAACGCCTCGTGCAGGTTGCGCAGATCGGCGGCGGCGGCGGCGAGCGCTTGGTCCAACCGACGGTGCTGGGGCTCGGGATCGGGGGCGGTCTCGGCGACCGTCAGCTCCTCGCGCTGGAACTTCCAGACCGGGCCGGTGGAGACGCCGGGGGAGGCGGAGATGCCGGCGATCACCCGCCCGTCATAGTCGAGGTCGGTCGGGACCGCCCGTGGAATTGCCTCCTCCGCAGGCGCTGTCGCAATGACAGGTTCATCCAACCCCGCGTCAAAGGCGGCGCGGATGGCCTGGAGCGCCGCCGCCGCGTCCTCGCCCGACGCGGTGACGGTCAGCGGCTGGCCGCCCGAGGCGCCGAGCCGCAGCAGGGAAATCAGGCTCTTGGCGTTGGCTGTGATGCCGTCGTGCCGGACGGCGATCTCCGCGCGGAAGCGCTTGGCGACCTCGACCAGCGCCGTTGCCGGGCGGGCGTGCAGCCCGTGGGGCGACGGGGCGGTGACCGCTATGGCGTCTCCGTCGATGGGAACCGCGACCGACTCACTCACGGGTGATGCGGGCACGGTTGATGCGGGCGCCTCTCCGTTCAGCACGGCCATGATGGCGCGCGGATCGCTCGTGCCGCCCAGCCGTTCGGCCTCCGCGGGATCGCCCAGCACGCCGGTCAGCCGTTGCAGGACGGCGATGTGCTCGTCCGACTTGGCGGCGATGCCGACGACCAGCCGCGCCGGCTCCCCGCCGCCCCAATCGACGCCCTGGGGGAACTGGACGACCACCACGCCGGTCCGCCGCACCAGATCGCGCGCCTCGGGAAGCCCGTGGGGAATGGCGATGCCGCTGCCGAGATAGGTGCCGGACACCGCCTCGCGGCCCAGCATGCTGTCGATGTAGCCGGGGTCGATCAGACCGCTGTCGACCATCGCCCGCCCGGCGATGCGGATGGCCTCCGTCTTGTCCGGCGCCGAGAGCCCAAGGCGCACCTGCGATTCGGAGACCTGAAGCATCGCCCGTCCTCCCCTCGGCACGGAGTCCGTGCGCGGGGCCGGACTCCTCCTTGGAGGAGAACAACGCGCCAGTGGCAGCGGCGTTCCGGGACGGATCAGCGCGGGGCGCCGCCGCGCGTTTGGGCCAGCATGCCGGTGACGCGGGCGACCAGCACCGTGGTCTCGAAAGGCTTCTGGAGCACCTCGCAGCCCGGCTCCAGGATGCCGGTGCCGAGCGTGGCGTCGTAGGCGTAGCCGGTCATGAACAGCACGCCCAGCTCCGGCCGCCGCTCATGCACCGCCTCGGCCAGCTGCCGGCCGTTCATGCCGGGGAGCCCCACGTCGGTCACCACCAGATCGGCGCGCAGGCCGCCGTCCAACAGTTCCAACGCCTCCGCCCCGTCCGACGCCTCGACGACGTCCAGCCCGGCGTCCTCCAGAGCCTGCACCGCGACCATGCGGACCAGCGCCTCGTCCTCGACCAGCAACACGGTTCCGGCGGTGTTGTCCGCCACGCCATCCTCCGCACCGTTGGCGGCGGGCGCCGCGGCGGCCCCGGTCGGCAGGCCGGCGCCCTCCTCCCCGTCGCAGCGCGGCAGGTAGAGGCGCACGGCGGTGCCCCGCCCAGATTCGCTGTCGATGCGCACCAGCCCGCGGGACTGGCTGACGAAGCCATAGACCTGCGACAGCCCGAGCCCGGTCCCCTGCCCGATCGGCTTTGTGGTGAAGAAGGGGTCGAAGGCGCGCTTGATGACGTCGGGCGGCATGCCCATGCCGGTGTCGGCGACGGTCAGGACGACGTAGTCTCCGGGCGCCGCGCCGGAGGCGTCGTCCGCCACATCGGCCGCCGTCAGATGGGCGTTGGCGGCGGTGATGGTGATGCGCCCGCCATCCGGCATGGCGTCGCGGGCGTTCACCACCAGATTCAGCAGGGCGATCTCCAGCTGGTTGGAATCGCACCAGGCCGCCCAGACGTCCGGCGGGCAGTCGGTCGCGATGGACACCTGCTCCCCCACCGTGCGGCGCAACAGATCCTCCATTCCCTGGACCAGCACGCAGGGCTCCGTCGCGTCGGGGCGCAGCGGCTGCCGCCGGGCGAAGGCGAGCAAGCGCTGCGTCAGCCCGGCGGCGCGGGTCGCCCCGACCTTGGCGTGGGTGGCATAGTCGCGCAGATCCGCCCGCTCCGCGGTGTCCAGCCGGGACAGCAACAGGTCCAGATTGCCGGAGATCGCCGTCAGCAGGTTGTTGAAGTCGTGGGCGATGCCGCCGGTGAGCTGGCCCAGCGCGTCCATCTTCTGGGAATGGCGCAGGGCTTCCTCCGCCCGCTCGCGCTCGGCCTCGGCGCGCAGGCGTGCGGAGACGTCGACCACGGCGGCCATGGTGCGCAG
>NZ_WHOR01000353.1:0-4760 GCF_013340925.1 Azospirillum formosense | reverse complement strand
GGCCATATACTCGGTTCCCGTTCCGTACCCCCTGGCGCGAGCGCACCCGCATGTCCCATCCCGTCCTGACCGCCCTCCCGCAGAAATCCCTCCCGAAGCTGGAGGCGGGCAAGAAGTTCGAACTGGTGTCGGAGTTCAAGCCCTCCGGTGACCAGCCGCGCGCCATCGGGGAGCTGACCGAGGGGCTGCGCGCCGGTGAGAAGGATCAGGTGCTGCTCGGCGTCACCGGGTCCGGCAAGACCTTCACCATGGCGCACGTCATCCAGCACGTCCAGCGACCCACCCTGGTGCTCGCTCCGAACAAGACGCTGGCGGCGCAACTCTATGGCGAGATGAAGTCCTTCTTCCCGAACAACGCGGTGGAATACTTCGTTTCCTACTACGACTACTACCAGCCGGAAGCCTACGTCCCGCGCACCGACACCTTCATCGAGAAGGAATCCTCGATCAACGAGCAGATCGACCGGATGCGCCACTCGGCGACGCGGGCGCTGCTGGAGCGGGACGACGTCATCATCGTGGCGTCGGTCTCCTGCATCTACGGCATCGGTTCGGTCGAAACCTATTCGGAGATGACCGTCGACCTGCGCAAGGGGCAGGTGGTCGCCCAGCCCGACCTGCTGCGCAAGCTCACCGAGCTTCAGTACAAGCGCAACGACGCGGCCTTCGGGCGCGGCCTGTTCCGGGTGCGCGGCGACACGGTGGAGCTGTTCCCCGCCCACATGGAGGACCGCGCCTGGCGCATCTCTCTGTTCGGCGACGAGATCGAGGGCATCCACGAGATCGACCCGCTGACCGGCGAGAAGATCGCCTCGCTGGAGGCCGTGCGCATCTATCCCAACAGCCACTATGTGACTCCCAAGCCGACGCTCAATCAGGCCATCGAGCAGATCAAGCGCGAGTTGAAGCTCCGGCTGGAGGAGTTCAACGCCCAGGGCAAGCTGCTGGAGGCGCAGCGGCTGGAGCAGCGCACGACCTTCGACATCGAGATGATGGCGGCCACCGGCGCCTGCGCCGGCATCGAGAACTATTCCCGCTACCTGACCGGCCGCGCGGCGGGCGAGCCGCCGCCGACGCTGTTCGAGTATCTGCCGGGCGACGCGCTGCTGATCGTCGACGAAAGCCACGTCATGGTGCCGCAGATCGGCGGCATGTATCGCGGCGACCGCATGCGCAAGGAAACCTTGTCGGAATACGGCTTCCGCCTGCCCAGCGCCATGGACAACCGCCCGCTGAAGTTCGAGGAGTGGGAGGGCATGCGCCCGCAGACGGTCTTCGTCTCCGCCACCCCCGGCCCCTGGGAGATGGAGCGCACCGGCGGCGTCTTCGCCGAGCAGGTGGTTCGCCCGACGGGCTTGATCGACCCGGAGGTGATCATCCGTCCCACCGAGACGCAGGTGGACGACCTGATCCACGAGTGCAAGGAGGTGGTGGCGAAGGGCAACCGCGTGCTGGTCACCACGCTCACCAAGAAGATGGCCGAGGCGCTGACCGAATACATGCACGAGGCGGGGCTGCGCGTGCGCTACATCCACTCCGACGTGGAGACTCTGGAGCGCATCGAGATCATCCGCGACCTGCGCCTCGGCGCCTACGACGTGCTGGTCGGCATCAATCTGCTGCGCGAGGGGCTGGACATCCCCGAATGCTCGCTGGTCGCCATCCTGGACGCCGACAAGGAGGGCTATCTGCGCTCCAAGACCTCGCTGATCCAGACCATCGGCCGCGCCGCGCGCAACGTCGAGGGGCGGGCGATTCTCTACGCCGACAAGATCACCGGCAGCATGCAGTACGCCATCGACGAGACGGCGCGCCGCCGCGAGAAGCAGCGGGCCTACAATCTGGAGCACGGCATCACGCCGGAATCCGTGAAGAAGGCCATCGGCGACATCCTGGAGAGCGTGTACGAGCGCGGCGACCACGTCACCGTGAAGACCGGCCTGAACGCGTCGGAACTGGTCGGCCACAACCTGAAGTCCGTGATGGCCGACATGGAGAAGCGCATGAAGGCCGCCGCCGCGGACCTGGAGTTCGAGGAGGCCGCCCGCCTGCGCGACGAACTCCGCCGGTTGGAGGCGATGGACCTCGGGCTGGAGCAGCCGGGCAGCATCGGCATCAGCTCCGCCCGCCAGGGCCGCGGCATTCCCGAGGGCGCTCCGAAGAAGCAGGGCCGCCGGGGACGGCGCTGACGGGAAAGGGCGGAACCGCTTCGGGAATAATATCCCCGTCGCAGGCGTTCATCCTGCCAGTACGGCCCGCTCGCCGGGCCGCGACCCCTGGCACAGGAACGCCAATGACGACGCTCCGCTCTCTGTTCCTTCTGTCCTTCGCCGCCCTTCTGCTGTCCGGCTGCTACGTCGCCGCCGGGACGCCCGGACCCGTCTACGCCTACGGACACCGGTCCTATGGGTACGGCTATTACGAGCGCCCGCAGTACCGCCATTACGGGCCGCCGCCCGTCGTGTATGGCCGTCCCTACTACGGCGGCTATTACGGCAGCCCGCGCGGTGGCCACCATGGCGGCCCCCGCCATCATCACCGGCATGGCGGTTGGGGAAGGGGCGGCTGGTGAGGAGCGGCCAGGCCCGGCCCGTGACTGGAAATCGTCGTTAACAAAGGCTCAATTCTTTGGTCCGATCATGACCTGAATACATTCGCTCCCCCTGATGCACGAATCCGAGGTGCGGGGAGCGACGCAGGGCAGGAAAGGGTCAGGGACCCATGAGCGACCAACTCACCAAGGACGACGTGTCCAGACTGCTGTCGGACCCGTCGCCGAACAGCCGCTCCGAACTGGCGGTCAAGGTTGCCAAGCAATTCTCCGCGGCCACCTTGACGGACGGTGAACGCCGGCTCGCCGAGGACATCATCCGCTTCATGGCGCGCGACGCCGTGGTGCGCGTGCGCCAGTCGCTGGCCGAGAATCTGAAGGCCAACCCGGCGCTGCCGCGCGACGTCGCGCTGATGCTGGCCCGCGATGTGGAGGCGGTGGCGATCCCGGTGCTCAGCGTCTCCACGGTGCTGACCGACGCCGACCTCGTCGAACTGGTGCGGACCGGAACGGACGCCAAGCACGCCGCCATCGCGCAGCGCCCGGCCCTGTCGGCCAGCGTCGCCGACGCGCTGATCGACACCGCGTCGGAAGGGGCGGTGGCGGTCCTGGTCGCCAACGAGAGTGCGGATCTCGGCGAGCGCACGCTCGGCCGCGTCATCGAGCGTTTCGCCGACAGCGAAACCGTGCAGGTGCCGCTGGTCCAGCGCGCCCGCCTGCCGATCACCATTGCCGAGCGGCTGGTCGCCGTGGTTTCGGAAAAGCTCCAGCAGCATCTGGTGACCAACCACGACCTTCCGGCCAAGGTCGCCGCCGATCTGATCCTGCAAAGCCGCGAGCGCGCCACCGTCGCCCTCTTCTCCGGGGAGAGCGACGAGGGCGCGCTGGAACGGCTGGTCGCGCAACTGTCGCGCAGCGGCCGCCTGACCCCGTCGCTGCTGGTGCGGGCGCTGTGCATGGGCGACAGCGCCTTTTTCGAAACGGCGTTGTCCCATCTGGCCAACGTGCCGCTGACCAACGCCCGCCTGCTGATCCACGACGCCGGACGGCTGGGTCTGAAATCCATCTACGACAAGGCCAAGCAGCCGCCGGCCCTGCTGCCGGCCTGCCGGATCGCCCTCGACGTGCTGAAGGAAACCCCCTACGACGGCGAGGCGCACGACATCGAACGCCACCGTCGCCGGGTGATCGAGCGCATCCTGACCCAGTATGAGGATCTGGCCGCAGAGGACCTCGACTACCTGCTCGACAAACTTGGCGATCTCATGCGTGTGTAAGTGGAAAAGTACCGGAACTTCGAAGATTGCCAAAATTGCAGTTTTGGGTTGCGATCTTAAGCAATCGCGGCAACTTTTCATTTTCCTTGGCTTTGTAGCGATCTGACTTTCCGACTTTGCTCGCCTTGAGTGGCGCATTTCATGGTGTCATCTCGCGGTGTCGGCTGTTCCCAACCTTTGCTTCTGGCCGCGGACTGCTTCGCCAGAACCTCGGAGGGGAGACGCGGTTGCCTGATGAGAGCAAGGGGCGGGTGGCGGCGGTACCGGATGAATCCGGTCACGGCTTCCGGCCGGCGTCGCTGGACGCCGTGAATTTCCTGCTGGCGGACGTGCGGGGCGCGCTCGGTCCCTATCTCAACGTCTTCCTTGTGACCCAACAGCATTGGAGCCAGTCGGAGGTCGGTCTGGTGACGAGCCTCGCCGGCTGGCTCGGGCTTGCCGTGCAGACGCCCATCGGGGCGGCCATCGACTCCACCCACCGCAAGCGCGAGGCCATTGTCGTGGCGCTGGCCGTGCTGGGTGTGGGGGCGCTGTGCATCTACGCGTTCCCGCGCTTCTGGCCGGTTCTGATCGCGAACACGCTGATCGCGGTGGTGGGGGACGTGTTCGGCCCGGCGGTGGCGGCCCTGACCCTCGGCCTCTTCCCGCAGCGCCTGCTGGCCCGGCGGATGGGACGCAACGCCGCCTTCGACCACGCGGGCAACGTCGGCGTGGCGGCGCTCGCCGGGCTGGTCGGCTGGCTGTTCTCGCAGCAGGCGGTCTTCCTGCTGGTGCCGGTGGTTGCGGTCCTGGCGGCGGACGCCGTCCTGTCCATCCCGGCCTCCGCCGTTGATAAGGGCCGCTGTCTCCTATACACAACTGACGCTGCCGACGCACGACTCCGTGGGGGACACGGGGGGAGGCGGGACGTGAGCGAAAGGAACAAGGACGTC
>NZ_WHOR01000352.1:0-4823 GCF_013340925.1 Azospirillum formosense | reverse complement strand
GGAGACGATGCCCATCAGCGTCCAGGCGAGATCCTGGAGGCCGGCGGTGAGCGCCGGGGACAGCGGCAGCAGGCTGTAATCGTGGTTGTAGGCGTCGGCGAACAGCGGGTCGCCGGTCCGGTCGTTCGCCCCGTAGGCGCCGACCTGGTGCAGGAAGTTGGCGTCGATGGCGTTCTGCCCCGCCGACAGGATCGTCACGTAGCCGCCGAGCGGCACCGCCCCCGACACGAGGTTGCCGGTGACCGTGTTGTTCGCCGGGATGCCCGCCGCGCCCGCCAGGGGCACCCATTCGATGCGGATGAAGCTCTCGCCGTTGGCGCCCAGCACGCCGATGTTGTTGGTGACGATGTTGTCGTGGCCGCCATGGATCATGACGGCGGCCCAGGCGGTGTCGCGCAGGAAGTTGTCCCGGACGGTCACGCCGCTGGTCAGGTCGTCCAGATAGATGCCGTAGCCTTTGTAGTCGCGCAGCCACTGGCCGGTGCTGGTGGTGGCGATGCCGCCGGTGTGCTCGACCCGGTTGCCTTCGATCCGCGTGCCGGTGTTCAGGTTCGACCGCCCGAGCAGCTCGATGCCGCCGGAATCCGCCGTCTCCAACCCCGTGTTGCGGACGCGGTTGTAAAGGATGGCGTTGTTCAGGCTGATCGTCGCGGTGTCCCAGTTCTTGACCGAGATGCCGTAGCGCGAGCTGTGGTCGATGTCGTTGTGGGAGATCACCGTGTCGCTGATCCCCGACGCCATGATGCCGCCGGCGTATTTGCGCACCTCGCCGATGTGTTGGATGCGGTTGCCGGTGACCGTGTTGCCGACCGACTGGCCGGTCAGCGCGATTCCGTTGATGCCCAGATGGTTCAGGTAGTTGCCGCTGACCAGATTGCGGTCCGCTCCCTGGGTCAGCCGGATGCCGGTGCCGACGTTCACGAAGCCGTTGCCGGCGATGGTGTTGACGTCGCCGTTGAGGACGTCCAGCGCGTTGCCGTCCGTCGTCGTGTTGGCGAAGGTCAGCCCCTGGACCGTCACCCCGTTGGCGCCGTTCAGCCGCAGCAGCGTGCCGAGCCGGGCGACCTCCACTCCGGTCCCGGTGAAGCCCTCCCCCGCCTTGATGACCAGCCGCCCGTCCGAGGCGCGGTAGGCGAACTCCCCCACCTGGTCGACGTGGGCGCTGTTTCCCAGCAGCTTGAAGGTCGAGCCGTCGCGCATGGTGAAGGGCGCGTCGGCGGTGAAGGTCAGGGTGCGCGTCACCGTGTCGATGCCGGCAACAGTCAGGATCGCGTCCTGGAGCCGCTCGGTGTCGAAGACCTGAACCCGGCTGCCCGGCACCAGATCGGTGGCGGTGACATCGCCCGCGCGGTAGCGCAGCGCGTTCTTGCTGGCGCCATAGGCGCTCGCGTCGGCGACGAACCAGCCGGTGGTCGGGTCCTGCGGGTCGTAGGCCCCCTTGGAGGCCAGCCGGTAGCGCACGCCGTCGACGGTGACGTCCAGCCCCGGCGCCGCGGACAGGGGCGCCGACCAGACGCCGTTGCCTTCGTAGGTGAAACCACCGACCCGCTCGCCGCCGCTGAGGACCGCCTGCTCGCCCGGATATCCGAGGATGCGGACGCCGCTGTCCGGCGCGCCGAGGCTGAGCGTGCCCGTCAGATTGTAGGAACCCTCGCGGACGTAGGTGGTCTTGACGGTGCCGGCGCGCATGGCCGCCTGCGCCCGCTCCAGGCTGGCGAAGGGGCCGTCGGTGCCGTCGGCGTTGGGGGCGGCCAGCCGTCCGGACCAGGCGTCGTTGCCGTTCTTCGCCACGTAGAAGGCGTCACCCTGCGGCGCCGGCGCGTCCGACGCGCTGCCCTGGAACACGGGGGCGGCGACCGCCAGGGTGACGGAGCCGTCGTTGGACGGCGCAGGGGGGGCCAGGGTCTTGCCGTTTACCGTCACGGCGCCGAGCGCCAGGGCACCGGCCGGCGCCCCGTCCACCGGCAGGATCTGCACCGTGTGGGCGATGGACGGATCCAGGGTCACGCCGAAGGTGAAGCGCTCGGCGGTGCCGGACGCGGCCTCCGCCTCCCCGACCAGCGTGCCGTCCACCAGGACCTTGAAGCGCACCGGCCCCGTGGCGGACGCGCCGCGCGCCGCCTCGACGGTGATGGGAATGGGTCGGGTGATGACCTCCTCCGGCTTGGGCGGGGGGCGGACCACAGGGCCGCCGAACATCTCCTCTCCCAGCCCGAAGGACAGCAGACCGCCCCAGTAGAGCCCCACCTGGCCGGCGACCACGTCCTTGCCGTCCACCGCCCCCTTGTCGTAGGTGGCGCGCGCGTCGGTGGATTTGATCTCCTGCCCGTCGACGGTGATGGAGCCGACAAACAGGTTACGGTCCACCCCGTTCACCATCCCGTCGTTGTCGTACCAGATGGAAATCCGGTGGGCCTGGTCGGGATCGAGCGCGGCGGTGAAGCGGTAGGGGGTGCTGGAGGTGGCGGCGACCCACGCCTCGCCGATCATCACGCCATCGACCAGCAGCCGGAAATGCGGCGCTTGGCCGGCGGACACGCCCCAGGCGTTCACGACGATCGGGATGTCGATGGTCCGTTGCGGGGACGTGGACATGCGGGATCCTGGAGCCTGCGGGCGGGAAACCGCCCGTCCCGAGGGTTGCGGAATGCTCCCTCGCGCTCCAAAACTGGCATACCACTATCGATTGGGTGTGTGACATTGGTCCCAGAATGGCCACAGCCAAGGCACTGGTCACAGCCCATGCGGGAAGGCTTGCCGGGGCTCGCGGAGCGGCGGTAGATAGCGGTGCCCCTCCCGCCTCCTGCACCGAGTCCCCATGACCCTGCCGCCGACCTTCGACGCGGATGCCCTCGCCCGCTATGCGGCGGCGGACGTCATCTTCCTGGCCCAGGACGGGTATCGGCAGCCCTCCGCGCGGGTGCGTTGCTACAACTTCGCCAAGGCGCTGCGCCAGCAGGGGCTGCGGGCGGAGGTGCTGTCCTTCTTCGACCATCTGGGCGCCACCGATCAGGCCGGCGCCCTCTCGACCATCCCCGAGGAGGAGAAGATCCGCCTGAACCTGGAGGCCCACCGGGTGCTGGCCACCAACCCGCGGGCGGTCCTCTATGTGCAGAAGGTGGGCTACCACACGCTGGCGGCCGCCCTGGCGGCGGAGCGCGGCGGCAACCGGGTCGTGCTCGACTACGACGACTACGAGCTGGACATGCAGCCCTTCCGGCGGCTGGAGCCCTGGTTCCCCAGCCTGCGCCCCGACCAGCTCTTCCACACGGTGGCCAACCGGGCCGGGGCCTGCGTGGCGGCCAGCCACCGGCTGGAAACGCTGTTGGCTCCGCTGAACCCGAACACGCACCTGATCCACACGGTGGCCGACCAGGACCTGTTCACCGCCGACGGGCGGGACGCGCCGCGCCGCCGCTTCGGGAACCGGGTGAACATCCTCTATTCCGGCGATTTCTGGGGCGACATCCCCATGAAGGACGTGCTGTTCGCGGTGGACGCCTTCGCGCTGGTCCCCCGCGCCGTGCGCGACCGCGCCTGTTTCCACATCATCGGCTTCGGGCGGGCCTGGGAAGAGTTGAAGCGGCGCCTGAGGGAGCGCTTTCCGGACCTGCCCAACCTCGAACTGCACGAGTTCATTCCGCCGACCGAGATCCCCGCCGTTCTGCGGGAGATGGACATCGGCGTGCTGCCCTACTCGGCCAACGAGTTCAACGTCGCCAAGAGCCCGACCAAGATGTTCGAGTTCCTATTGGCCAAGGTGGCGGTCTGCGCCACGCCGGTGGGCGAGGTGACGCACTGCCTTGAGAACGGCGTGTCCGGCCTGCTGGCCGAGGGGATGGAGGGTTATTCCGCCGCGCTCGCCCGGCTGATCGGCGACGACGCCTTCCGCCGGGACGCCGCCGAGGCCGCCCACCGGGTGGCGATGGAGCGTTTCTCCCTCCAGGGCATCGCCCCGCGGCTGGCCGCCGTCGTCCGCGGCCTGCTGGAACCGGAGCCGCGGGCGGAGGCCCCGCCCGTGACGACGCTGGAGGATTTCCTGGCCGCCCGCCTCGCCCGGCCGGTCCCGCCGGCCCCGCGCGAGGTGCATCTGATGCGCCGCGACCTGGAAGCCCTGCTGGCCACCGAGGACCTTGAGGCCGCCGACCCGCGCCGCTGGAGCGGACCGCTGGTCGCCGCCCTCGACTGGCCCGGCCTGACCAGCGTGGAGCGGGTGGCTCCGGATCGCGTGACCGCCCTGAAGGCCGCCGCGGCGCGCCACCGCAACGCCGCCCGGCTGCGCCCGGAGATCCTTCTGCCGGCGCGGGAACGGCCCTCCGGCCCCCCGGCGCTCAGCAAGCTCGCCGCGGCGGAGGATTGGGACGATCCGTTCTGGCGGCCCTGGGCGGTGCGGGTGCGGACCAACGTCTCGACCTTCCAGGCGCCCTATATCGACCACGCCGACGCGGAGCGCCGCCGCGACGAGGACGCGCGCAACAACATCGACAATTTCTTCAAGCGCAGCCGCGGCACCTGGGAGCGCGCGCAGTTCCTCTACGGCCTCGACCGGCTGGGTCTGCTGGAGCGACCGTCCCGCGCCCTGGTGCTGAGCGCCGAGGTGGACGGCTTCTACCTCATGCTGACCGAGCTGGCGCGGGCCGTCGGGGTGGTCGATGTCGGGCCGGGGGCGGCGGCCCACGCGGAGCGGGTGGCGCGCGGCGACCGCGACCCCTGGCTCGCCAAGCCGCGCCGTTTCCACCGCGACCGCATCGCGATCCATCACGGGATGCCGGGGCGGGATCTGTTCGCCGATGTGCCGCGGGTCGCCTGCCGCATCCCGCAAG
>NZ_WHOR01000351.1:0-4858 GCF_013340925.1 Azospirillum formosense | reverse complement strand
ATCAGCGCCTGCTCGTCGAAGGGCTTCTCCACGAAGTCGACGGCGCCGGCCTTCATGGCCCGCACCGCCAGGGGCACGTCGGCGTGGCCGGTCATGACGATCACCGGCAGGCCGCGCCCCTCCTGCACCAGACGCTCCTGCACGTCGAGCCCGCTCATCTGCGGCATCCGCACATCGACCAGCAGGCAGCCGGGACGCGACGGCGCGTCCGACTCCAGAAAGGCGAGGGGGGACGCGAAGCCCTCGACCCGGAAGCCCTCGCATTCCAGCAGGATCACGACGGAATCGCGCACCGCCTCGTCGTCGTCCAGGACGAAGACCGTCATGTCCGACGGGGATAATTCGGGCGGCAATGGGGGTTCAGGGCGCATCATCCTCTCCGGCAACCGGCACGGTGAAGGCAAAGGTGGCCCCTTCCTCCCCCGGTTCCAACCACAGGCGGCCGCCATGGGCCTCGATGATCGACCGGCAGATCGACAGGCCGAGCCCCATCCCCTTCTCCTTGGTGGTGACGAAGGGCTGGAAGAGCTGGGCCAGGACGGTGTCGTTCAGGCCGGGGCCGGTGTCGCGGACGGTGACGCGCATCAGCGCCGCCGACTCCGGGTCGGGACCGGTGGCGACCGTCAGTTCCCGAATCTCCGACTCGGCCATCGCCTCGATGGCGTTGCGGACGAGGTTGAGGACGACCTGCTGGATCTGGATCTTGTCGATCAGCACCGGCCGCTCGTCGCCGCTCATCTCCAGCCGGACATGGACGCCGCGCTCCTTGGCGCCGACCAGGGCGAGGGCGCTGGCCTCCTCCACCACCTTTCCGATGCTCTCCACCGTGTGTTCGGTCTGGCCCTTCTCGATGAAGTTGCGCAGGCGGCGGATGATCTGGCCGGCGCGGGCGGCCTGGGCGGTGGCCTTGTCCATGGTCTCCCGCGCCTTGTCCGCCCCGTCCGGACGGTCGAGCAGGCGCTTCACCGCCTTGGCGTAGTTGATGACGGCGGTCAGCGGCTGGTTCAGCTCGTGCGCCAGGGTGGAGGCCATCTGGCCCATGGCGCTGACCCGGCTGACGTGCAGAAGCTCGGCCTGAAGCTCCTGAAGGCGCTTCTCGGTCGCCTGCCGCTCGGTCAGGTCGCGGATGAAGCCGGTGAAGCAGCGATGCCCGGCCAACTGCACCTCGCCCACCGCCAGCTCCATCGGGAAGACCGAACCGTCGCGGCGCAGGCCGGAGACGACCCGCCCGATGCCGATGATCCGGCGCTCCCCGGTGGTCAGGTAATGGTCCATGTAGCGGTCGTGCTGCTCCCGGTAGGGGGAGGGCATGAGCAGGCTGACGTTCCGCCCCGTCACCTCGGCGGCGCTGTAGCCGAACAGCCGCTCCGCCGCCGGGCTGAAGGACTCGATCAGCCCGCGCTCGCTGATGACGATGATCGCCTCGGGCACCGTCTCCAGGATGGAGGTGAGGCGGGCCTCGCGCTCGCGCAGGGCGGTTTCGGCCCGCTTGCGCTCGCTGATGTCACGGATGATGCCGATGTAGACCCCGCCGCCGCCGGCCTCCCGCCAGGCCTCGCCGACCGACAGCTCCATCGGGAAGGTGGTGCCGTCGCGGCGCAGGCCGGTGACCTCGCGCCCGATGCCGATGATCCGGCGCTCCCCGGTGCGGTGGTAGCGCTCCAGATAGCCGTCATGCTCCTCCCGGTAGGGCGGCGGCATCAGCATCTTGACGTTGTGGCCGATGACTTCCGCCGCCGTCCAGCCGAACAGCCGCTCGCAGGCCGGGTTGAAGGTCTGGATGCGCCCCTCGGCATCGATGATGACGATCCCGTCCGGCACCGTGTCCAGCATGGCCTGAAAGCGCAGCATGAGGTCCGGATTTCCCGTCCCGATATCGTCCGCCATCCCCGTCCCCAACGTCCCTTGTCCCTTGGACCCTTCTTGCCCCAAGAGTAGTTGAGTTGATTTCTCGGTCAACCGGGATTGGGGCCGGGATAGGGGGTTGCGGGCGGGAACATGCTTCCCGCCCGCGCCGGACCGGCGTTCACGCCGCCTGCTGGCCCTCCAGCGTGACGGCGCGGTCGTGCTGAAGCTGGGCCGAAACCTCCTCGGCGAGGCGGAAGGCCAGCGCCACGAGGTTGATGGTCGGGTGGTCGCAGCCCATGCTGGGGAAGACCGAGCTGCCCCCGATGTACAGGTTGTGCATCCCGTGCACTTTGCAGCGCGCGTCCACCACGCCCTGCTTCGGGTCGTCGTGCATGCGGGTGGTGCCCATATGGTGCCAGCACCAGGAGATGCGCTCCGCCCAGGCGCGTTCGGCGGCCTCCTGCGGGTCGGGGTCGGTCACCGTGATCAGGCCATTGCGGGTCAGCTCCGTCCGCACCAGCTCGTTGGTGCGCAGGAAGTTGTCGCGGTCCTGCTCGGTCAGGCGCCAGACCGTGTCGGCCCGGTTGAGGCCGAGCGCGTCGCGCTCCGCCGCCAGGGTGACGCGGCTGTCCGGGTTGGGCACCGGCTCCACGATGGTCTCCAGCAGGAAGCTGCGCGCCACCCAGGCCGGGTTGACCACATTGTCGAACAGCGCGTAGGCGAGGTTCGGCAGATGCAGCGCGATCTGCGGCACCGCCTCGCGCAGCAGGGCGCGCAGGTCGCCCTCGGCGTGGCCGAACTTGCGGCGGTCGGACATCAGCATGCGCAGGTCGTGCAGCGCGCGCACCCCGGCGGTTGCCTCGCCGTGGTACTGCGCCACCAGATAGCTGCGCGAGTTCATCAGCCCCAGCCGGCGCTGCGTCTCCACCGTCGGCGACAGGGAGGCGGAGACGGGAAGGTGCTTGGCGTTCAGCCGGCGGCGCGACAGGGTCAGCGTCATGTCGTAGAGGCGGCGGTGCCGCGCCTGGTCGGTCAGGCGGACGGAGCCGGCCTTGATGCGCGGGTGGTCGGTGAAGTAGCGGCCGACCAGATCGTGGCCGTTGCCCAGACCGGCGCTCTGCACCCGGTTGGACAGCAGCAGCAGGCGGGCGTTCTCGATGCCGCCGCAGCACAGGACGAACTGCCGCGCGGTGACCGTGAAGCGGGCGCCGCTGAGCGCGGCGCAGCGCACCCGCTCGACCACCGTGGCGGTGTCGTTGGTCTCGAACTCGGTGACGTTGGCGTTCAGGTAGCAGGCGATGTTCGTGGCCTGGACGATCTCGTCGACGGAGGTCACGCCGACGCGCGGCTGGTCGCTGATCTGGGCGATGCGGTTCTCCAGCGCGCCGCCCTCCACCGGCAGCAGCTCGATTCCGTCCGGCGCCAGGGTCTGTTCCCAATGGCCGTTGTCGTAGATGCGCGACGGCAGGTTCAGATGGCTGTGGGCGCGGGCGTAGTAGGGGGCCAGAACCTCCGGTCCGAAGGGCCAGCCGCTGTTCGGCACCCAGGGCCGCGCCTCCATGTCGATCGGCTCGAAGGGCCGGCAGAAGCCGCCCCAGCAGTTGGTGCTGCCGCCGAAATAACGGCTGCGCGCGGTCGACAGCCGCTCGTAGGGCAGGCCGAGATTCTCGCCGGCGTAAAGCGACTGGGTGTGGCCGTCGGGGTCGAGCCCACCGCTCTCCAGGAGGACGATCTTCCAGCGCGAACCGGCCAGCGCACGGGCAATGGCGAGCCCGGCGGCGCCGGCGCCGACGATGCAGAGGTCCGCGTCAAGGTTGGTGCCCGAGGACACCGAGCGAGCATCGAGGATCATGCTGCGCCTGCTTTTCTTTGGGGTTGAACGCACGGGACTCAGATAAATCTCAAGTTCCCGGTGACGTTACTGAAATTGCGGGCTAGCCCGTCCAGTGGGATAACCCCGGCGCCACCCAAACCGTCAGCATTTGCGCGGATTTTACCCGTTTTTCCAAAGGATTGGCCGCCTCCCTCCCGCACCACTTCCGATGCGGAGTCCGAAGGGGTAGCCCGGCCTTTCCCCGGATTAAAAATTCGGCGGAGTGCCCCCCAGCGCCTGGAGAAGCGAGACGGCAGCCAGCAGGCGGCTCTGCCGCACCGACAGGGCGCTTTCCTCGTCCGACAGGGCGGCGGTCTGGGCGGTCAGGACGCTGCTGTAGGGCAGGGTGCCGGCCCGGTACTGGTTCAGGGTCAGCCGCTCCGCCTCGCGCGCCAGCCGCACCGCGTCGTCCTGCACGGCGGCCTGCTGCGCCAGGATGCGCTGGGCGGCGAGCTGGTCCTCGACCTCTTGGAAGGCGGTCAGCACGGTCTGGCGGTACTGCGCCACGGTCTGGTCGAAGACGGCGCGGCGCAGCTCCACCTCGGCCGTCCGCGTGCCGCCGTCGAACAGGGTTTGGGCGACCTGCGCCCCGACTGCCCAGAGCGCTGTCGGCGCCTGGAGCAGCCGCGGCAGGATCGTCGCGCTGTTGGTGAGGGAGCCGGACAGCACGACGTCCGGATACCAGGCCGACTCCGCGATGCCGATCTGGGCGTTGGCCTGGGCCATCTGCCGCTCCGCCGCCGCGATGTCCGGCCGGCGTTCCAGCAGGGCGGAGGGCACACCGGGCGGGATCGCCGGGACCGCCGCGGTCAGAGGCGCCGGGGCCAGCACGAAGGCGGCGGGCGCCTGCCCGACCAGAACCGCCATGGCGTGCTCGAACTGGGCGCGCTGCACCCCCAGCGCCACCAGCTGCGACTCGGTGGAGCGGACCTGCGTCTCCGCCGTGAAGACGTCGGCCAGGGTCGCCGTGCCCACGGCGTGGCGGCTGCGGGCGGGCCCCCACGCCCGGCGGGGGGGGGCGCGGGGCCCCCCCCCCCGCCCCCCGTGCCCCGCCCCCCCCCCGCGCAGGGGGGTGGGGGCGGGGGCGGGCGCCCGCGCCCCCCGGGCGCCCGGGGGGCCAACGGGGGGGGCGGGGCC
>NZ_WHOR01000350.1:0-4887 GCF_013340925.1 Azospirillum formosense | reverse complement strand
TTCATTATTTTTTTTTTTGCATATCTACGCCACCCCACGGACTACCAACGTGTGGGGTCGGTGGGCACCGCGAATTGTTTATAAGAACATGTCCCGAACCCGCTTTCCAGCCGGGCGAGCAGCGCCTTCCAGCGCCCCGCCATGTCGATCCCGGCCGAGGCCAGGAAGCGCGCCCCGCGCGTGGCGTCGAAGCCCAGCGCGCGGGTGACGTTGGGCAGCATCGCCCGCCCGCCATGGGCGGAGCCGTCGAGCACGTAACGCGCCGCCAGCCGCTCCGGCAGGCCGTCCAGCGCCGGCAGCGCCCCGGCGACCGGCAGGGAGTCGGCGTCCACCCCCAGATCGGCCAGATCGGCGCGCAGCAGGTCCAGCCGCTCGGCCCCCTCGCCCAGCGCCCGCTCGCCCAACGCTCGCTCGATGGGGGCGTTGAAGCCGTGCAGGGCGATCAGGGCGTCGCGGTACTCGTCCACCGTGATGGACGGGCTGGTCAGCGGCCGCAGGACCTCGGCCCGGTCGAGCCGTTCATGGATGTCGCGGGTCGCCTCGCGCAGCGCCTGCCGTACCGGTCCCAAAGGGATGCTCCGTCGTGATGAAGAAATGAGGTGGGAAAGGGGTCAGGTGGGGGCAAGGACTTCCGGAACCGGTTCCGGCCCCTGGGAGGATTCCTGCTGCCGCGCCCACAATGCGGCATAGGCGCCGCCGCGCGACAGCAGTTCCATGTGGCGTCCCCGTTCGATCACACGACCGGCCTCCATCACCAGGATCTCGTCGGCGTCGATCACGGTGGACAGGCGGTGCGCGATGACCAGCGTGGTGCGGCCGCGGCTGACCTCGCGCAGGTTGGCCTGGATCTCCCGCTCGGTGTGGGTGTCGAGCGCCGAGGTCGCCTCATCGAACAGCAGGATCGCCGGGTTCTTCAGGATGGTGCGGGCGATGGCGACGCGCTGCTTCTCGCCGCCGGACAGCTTCAGTCCGCGCTCCCCCACCGTGGTCTCGTAGCCGTCGGGCAGCGCCATGATGAAGTTGTGGATGTGGGCCAGGCGCGCCGCCTGCTCGACCTCCGCCGGGCTGGCGCCGGGGCGGCCGTAGGCGATGTTGTAGTAGACCGTGTCGTTGAACAGCACCGTGTCCTGAGGGACGATGCCGATGGCGCCGCGCAGCGATTGCTGGGTCACCTCCCGGATGTCCTGCCCGTCGATCAGGATGCCGCCGCCCGACACGTCGTAGAAGCGGAACAGCAGCCGGCCGATGGTCGATTTGCCCGCGCCGGACGGCCCGACGATGGCCACCGTCCGCCCGGCGGGCACGGTGAAGCTCACCCCCTTGAGGATCGGCCGCCGCGGGTCGTAGCCGAACTCCACCCCGTCGAAGCGCAGCTCGCCCCCGGTGATGGCCAGCGCCGGGGCGCCCGGCCGGTCGGCGACCTCGCGGTCCACCGACAGCAGCGTCACCATCGACTCCACGTCGATCAGCGCCTGCTTGATCTCGCGGTAGACCACCCCGAAGAAGTTCAGCGGCTGGTAGAGCTGCAGCAGGTAGGTGTTCACCAGCACGAAGTCGCCCAGCGTCATCGTGCCGTTGACGATGCCGCGCGCCGCCATGCCCATGACCACCGCCAGCCCCAGCGAGATGATCGCCGACTGGCCGATGTTCAGCAGCGACAGGCTGCGCTGGCTCTTCACCGCCGCCTGCTCGTAGGAGGCCAGCGCCTGGTCGTAGCGCCGGGCCTCGTGCCCCTCGTTGCCGAAATACTTGACGGTCTCGTAGTTCAGCAGGCTGTCCACCGCCTTGGTGTTGGCCTTGTTGTCGGTCTCGTTCATGGCGCGGCGGAACTGGATGCGCCATTCCGACACGAAGAAGGTGTAGGCGATGTAGCTTCCCACCGTGGCGAAGGTCGCCAGCGCGAACCAGCCGTCGAACATCCGCCACAGGATCACGCAGACCAGCGTGATCTCCACCAGCGTCGGCACGATGGAGAACAGCGCGTAGCGCAGCAGCGTCTCGATGGCGCGGGTGCCGCGCTCCAGCGAGCGGGTCAGGCCGCCGGTCTGGCGCTCCAGGTGGAAGCGCAGCGACAGGGCGTGCAGATGCTGGAAGACCGACAGGGCGACCTTGCGGATGGTGCGCTGGGCGACGTTGGCGAACACCGCGTCGCGCAGCTCCGCGAAGACCAGCGACATCACCCGCGCCAGACCATAGGCGACGATCAGCCCCAGCGGGATCGTCACCAGCGCGCCCGCGTCGCCCGGCGACAGCGCGTCCACCGCCCGCTTGTAGAAGAGCGGCACCCAGACGTTCGCCACCTTGGCGCCGACCAGCAGGATCAGCGCCACCACCACGCGCAGCTTCGTCTCGAAGGAATCATGCGGCCACAGATAGGGGACGAGCGAACGCAGCGCCGCCATGTCGCCAGTGCTGGACGCGGCCTCCGCATAGGAGGGTGCCGGGCTGGGGTTGCTGGTGCGGCGGCGCATGGAGGGGTCCGGGGAAGGGTCGGTTGGAAAAAGCGGCTGCCCTAAACTAGGGCTGCATGAGCCGTCAACCAAGGAAGACGGGCCGTGCGCGGGCTGCATGGCGCTCAGCCAGGACGTCTCCACACGGATTACGGGAATCGATCTCCGAAAAATTGCACGCGGACGAACGGATAAAACCGTATTAGACTTATTGTCTATCTCCGACGGCGAGGGCTGCGGAGCGATTGCCGCATAGGGCCGAACGTGCTGAAGAACCTCTCCCTGACCGCCAAACTGTCCCTGCTGAACGTGCTGGGGCTGTTCATCCTGGCCATCGTGCTGACGCTGGCCTCCAGCCAGGTGCTGAGCGACCGCAGCGCCGCCTCCGCGCGGGAGCAGCGGGAGCGCAGCATGGCGCTGGCCCACATGCTGCTGAAGCAGAACGGCGCCGACTACAGCCTGCGCGACGGCGCGCTCTACGTCGGATCGGTGCGGGTCGACGGCGACACCCGCATGGTCGACCAGATCCGCGAGCTGACCGGCGGTGCGGCCACGGTGTTCCGCGGCGACACCCGCGTCGCCACCACCGTGCAGAACCCCGACGGCAGCCGGGCCAACGGCACGAAGCTGGGCGCCGGGCCGGTCTTCGACAGCGTCATCACGCAGCGCAAGCCCTACCGCGGCGAGGCCGACATCCTGGGCGAGCGCTACTTCACCTCATACGACCCGCTGCTCGACGCCTCCGGCTCGGTGGTCGGCGTGCTGTTCGTCGGGCTGAAGCGGGCCGACGTGATGAGGGTGGTGGACGAGGTGGAGCGCACCATCCTGGTGGTGGCGCCGCTGGTCACGCTGGCCTTCGGTCTGGTCAGCTTCTTCCTGGTCCGCCGCCAGATGGGTGCCGTGCGGGCGATGAGCGCGACCATGCACGACCTCGCCGCCGACAAGCTGGACGTCGCCGTTCCCGGCCTCGACCGCGGCGACGAGATCGGGCAGATGGCCCAGGCGGTTCATGTGTTCAAGGACAACGCCATCCAGAAGAAGGCGATGGACGAGGCCGAGCGCGCCCGCCTGGAGGCCGAGCGCCGCGCCGACGAGGCGCAGCGCGCCCGCGAGGCGGCGATCGGCGAGGAGATCGCCGCGCTGATCGACGGCGTATCGAAGGGCGACCTGTCGCGCCGCCTCGACCTGACCGGCAAGGACGGCTTCTACAAGACCATGTCGGCGGGCATCAACCGGCTGACCGACACGGTGGAGGCGGTCATCGCCGATCTCGGCGCGGTGCTCAGCGCGCTCGCCCAGGGCGACCTCAACAAGCGGGTGCAGCGCGACTATGAGGGGGCCTTCCAGACGCTGAAGACCGACGTCAACGCCACCTCGGCCAAGCTGTCGGAGATCGTCGGCCAGATCACCCAGGCGGCGGACACCATCGCCTCGGCGGCGGGCGAGGTCTCCGTCGGCTCCTCCGACCTCGCGGAGCGGACGGAGCAGCAGGCCTCCTCGCTGGAGGAGACGGCGGCGAGCATGGAGGAGCTGGGTGCCACGGTGCGCTCCAACGCCGACAACGCCCAGCGCGCCAACGGCATGGCCGCCGACGCCCGCACCGCCGCGGATTCGGGTGGTGCGGTGGCGGACTCCGCCATTGACGCGATGAAGCGCATCGAGGCGTCGAGCCGCAAGATCACCGACATCATCGGGGTGATCGACGAGATCGCCTTCCAGACCAACCTGCTGGCGCTGAACGCGGCGGTCGAGGCGGCGCGGGCCGGCGACGCGGGCCGCGGCTTCGCCGTGGTGGCCCAGGAGGTGCGCAACCTCGCCCAGCGCTCCGCCCAGGCGTCCAAGGAGATCAAGGGCCTGATCCTGGACAGCGAAGCCCAAGTGAAGGACGGGGTGGAGCTGGTCAAGAAGGCCGGCGACGCGCTGGAGGGCATCGTGTCGGGCGTCCAGCAGGTCGCCGGGCTGATCGCCGAGATGGCCTCCGCCTCCTCGGAGCAGGCGGCGGCGCTCGACGAGATCAACGCCACCGTCTCGCAGATGGACGAGATGACCCAGAAGAACGCCGCGCTGGTCGAGGAAACCACCGCCGCGGCGCAGGCCATGGCCGGTCAGGCCAACGACCTGAAGGGGCTGATCGGCTTCTTCAAGCTGGACCCCCGCGCCATGCCGGTCGCCGTGCCGGTCGCGATTACGAACCCGCGGCATGTGGCGCCGGTGGTGCGTCCGACCCGCGCCGCGGCCAAGCCGGCGGCTCGCGCGGTGTCGGGCGCCGCGCTCAAGCGCAACGTCAGCGAGGACGACGACTGGAAGGAATTTTGAGAGGTGGGGCGGCCTTGCCCCCACCCTAACCCTCCCCCGCTGTCGCAGGGGAGGGGACTGCCGCCGCTTCGCAGAAATCTCCCTCCCCTGCGACAGCGGGGGAGGGCCGGGGTGGGGGCAA
>NZ_WHOR01000034.1:0-32056 GCF_013340925.1 Azospirillum formosense | reverse complement strand
GGGTGGGGGCCCGTCTCGGACACTCCCCACCACCCCAACAAAAAAGGGGCGCCCCGGCGGGAGCGCCCCTTTTTCTGTCCCCGAACCCCTTACCGCGAGGCGCGGTTCGCGGCGCTGACCAGGGCGCGCAGCGAGGCGGTCACGATGTCCGCGTCCATGCCGACGCCGAACAGCGTGCGCTCGTCGTTGGTCTTCACCTCGACGTAGGCGCAGGCCTGGGCGTCCTCGCCCTCGCCGACGGCGTGCTCGCGGTAGTCCACCACATGCAGGTCGATGCCGGCCCCCTGGCGCAGCGCGTCCAGGAAGGCGTCGATCGGACCCTTGCCCGAGCCCTTCAGCGTGCTGACCACGCCGTCGCGCGACACCACCACGTTCAGCACGCGGGCGCCGGAGTTCGGGCCGCGCGGCTCGGTCGAATGCTCGATCAGGGCCAGCGGGGCGTCGATGTCCAGATACTCCGCCTTGAAGGCGTTGTGGATGTCGGCCGGGGCCAGCTCCTTGCCGGTCTCGTCGGCGATGCGCTGCACCGTCTTGGAGAACTCGATCTGCAGGCGGCGCGGGATCTGGATGCCGTAATCCTTCTCCAGCACATAGGCGATGCCGCCCTTGCCCGACTGACTGTTGATGCGGATCACCGCCTCGTAGCTGCGGCCCAGGTCCTGCGGGTCGATGGGCAGGTACGGAACCTCCCAGGTGCCGTGGTTGGACTTGGCCAGCGCCTTCAGGCCCTTGTTGATGGCGTCCTGGTGCGAGCCGGAGAAGGCCGTGAAGACCAGCTCGCCCGCGTAGGGGTGGCGCGGATGGACGGGCAGCTGCGTGCAGTATTCGGCGACGCGGACGATCTCGTTGATGTCGTCGATGCGCAGCTCCGGATCGACGCCCTGGGTCAGCAGGTTCAGCGCCAGCGTGATCACGTCGACGTTGCCGGTGCGCTCGCCGTTGCCGAACAGCGTGCCTTCCACGCGGTCGGCGCCGGCCAGCATGCCCAGCTCCGCCGCCGCGACGCCGGTGCCGCGGTCGTTGTGCGGGTGCAGGGAGATGATCGCCGCGTCGCGGTTCTTCATGTTGCGGCAGAACCACTCGATCTGGTCGGCGTGGATGTTCGGGGTCGACATCTCCACCGTCGCCGGCAGGTTCAGGATGACCTTGTTGGCGGCGTCGGCGCCCCAGGTCTCCATCACCGCCTCGCAGATCTCCAGGGCGAACTCCAGCTCGGTCCCGGTGAAGCTCTCCGGCGAATATTGCAGGACGATCTCGGTCTCCGGATGCTCGGCGGCCAGCTGCTTGATCAGCTTGGTGCCGGCGACGGCGATGTCGACGATGCCCTGGCGGTCCAGCCCGAAGACGACGCGGCGCTGCAGCTCCGAGGTCGAGTTGTACAGGTGGACGATGGCGCGCTTGGCGCCCTTGATGCCCTCGAAGGTGCGGCGGATCAGCTCCTCACGGGCCTGGGTCAGCACCTGGATGGTCACGCCGTCGGGGATCTTGCCGCCCTCGATGATCTCGCGGCAGAAGTCGAAATCGGTCTGCGAGGCGGCGGGGAAGCCGATCTCGATCTCCTTGAAGCCCATCTTCAGCAGCGCGTCGAACATCGCGCGCTTGCGGTCCGGACCCATCGGCTCGATCAGCGCCTGGTTGCCGTCGCGCAGGTCCACCGAGCACCAGACCGGCGCCTTCTCGATGGTCCGGTTCGGCCATTGGCGGTCGGTCAGCTTCACCGGGGCGAAGGGGACGTACTTCTCATGCTTGGCAGAGGCGGCGGCGGCGGGGGTGGCGATGTGGTTCATGACGCTTCGTGATCCCTTGGGAGCCCCGGTTTTCGTTGCGGGGCGTTGTCTCGTGTCGTGTGGGGACCGGCGGGACTACGGTCGCCGAGCTGCCGGGCGGCTCAGCGACCGTTCCTAAGTCGCAGCCCCGGCCCCAGCCGGGAGACACGTTTCGCCCCGCAAGGGCGCGTGCCGAAAGGACGCGTACAATGGGTGCTCATGGGAAAACAGACACTTCGACCAGGGAACAGGGCGGACGAACGCAGACGACCCGGACGCTCAAAGCGCCGGGGTGATAAGTCGCAGAAGGGCGTTCGTGTGGTCGATGCGGATCATGGGCCACACTGTGCGCAGGCAGGCTTGCCCTGTCAAGCCACGATTCCATGAAATCTTCTTTCGCGGAATGGGACTTTACGCAAAGAACAGGCGGTAGAGGACCGGCAGCAGGATCGCCGTCACCAGCCCGTTCAGCCCCATCCCCAGCCCGGCGAAGGCCCCCGCCACCTCGTTGACCTGGAGCGCGCGGGCGGTGCCGATGCCGTGGGCGGCCACCCCCAGCCCGAAGCCGCGCGCCCGCCAATCCGTCACCCGGACGAGGTTCAGGACCCAGGTGCCGAAGGAGGCGGCGATGATCCCGGTCAGGATCACGAAGACCGCGGTGAGGGACGGCAGCCCGCCGATCTGCTCCGACACGCCCATGGCGATGGGGGAGGTCACCGACTTCGGCGCCAGCGACAGCATGGTCCGCTCCGACGCGCCCAGCGCCCAGGCGATGGCGACCGCGCTCAGCGCCGACGCGGCGGAACCGCTCAGCAGGGCGACCAGCAGCGCCACGGCGGAGCGGCGGACCTGCTGGAACTGGCGGTAGAGCGGGACCGCCAGCGCGACCGTGGCGGGGCCGAGCAGGAAATGCACGAACTGCGCGCCGTCGAAATAGGTGCGGTAGTCGATCCCCGCCACCATCAGCGTCGCGGCGATCAGCAGCACCGCGATCATCACGGGGTTCAGCGCGGGCCGCCGCCCGAACCGCTCGAACACCCACATCCCCGCCTGATAGGCGGCCAGCGTCAGGGTCAGGCCGGCGAGCGGGCTGGCCGACAGATAGACCCAGATCTCGTGGAAATCGGGGCTCACGGCGCGTCCTCCCCATTGCCGGTCTCGGCGTCGGGGCCGCGGCGGCTCAGCACGCTCATCACCCAGGCGGTCAGCGCGACGCCGATCAGCGTGCTGCCCAGCAGGGCGGCGGCGATGGGCAGGGCCTCCGCCTCCAGCCGGTTCAGGTGAGCCATCACCCCGACGCCCGCCGGAACGAAGAGAAGCGACAGATGGCGCAGGATGCCGCCCGCCGTCTCCTGCAGCGGCTCCGGCACGCCGCCGCGGACCAGCAGGCCGGCGAACAGCAGGACCATGCCGATCACCGGCCCCGGCACGGGCAGATGCAGCAGGCGGGCGGTCAGTTCCCCCACCAGCTGGCAGGAGAGAAGAAGGGTCAGGGTGCCGAGCATCGGCAGGCTCCGGGCTTTTCGGGGCGGTGGCCGCAGCCTAACCCCGGAGCCTGCCGCGGGGGGAGAGGATATGCCCTACCGCGCCAGCAGTTGAGCCTTGAGCCAGTCGCGCACCTCGCGGCAGACGGCCTCGGCGGTCTCGTCCAGTCCGTGGCCGGCGCCGGGCATCAGGACCAGCTTCTTCGGCTCGCGCGCCATGCGGTGGACATGGATGGAGCACATGGGCGTCAGCACCTCGTCGGCCTCGCCATGGACCAGCAACACCGGGCAGCGGAGGTCCGCCACCGCATCGGTGCCCAACCCCTGGGTCGCCAGCGTCACCACCGTGCAGACCGCGCCGCGGTTGGAGGCCGCGGCCTGGATCGCCACCGCTCCGCCGAAGGAATGGCCGACCAGCGCGACATGGTGGATGCCCATCTGGCCGAGGAAGGTCAGGCCGCACAGCGCGTCGTAGACCGCCTCGTCCAGCGCGCGCGGGTTGCGGTAGCCGATGCGCAGCGAGGCGATGCCGTGCGGCCTGAGATCCTCGGCCAGCCGCGGATAGAGCCCGCGGGCCGGCGAGTCGAAGCCGCCGCCGACGCCGCCCAGCCAGATGACGCCCAGCGTTCCCGCCGCCTTGTGCCCGTCCGGGGCGGCGTAGAGGCGGGCCTCCACGGTGCCGCGGTCGGTGTCCAGACGCACGGGGGCGAACGGTTCATCCACGGTTTCGCCAATCTGCGCCGACAGGAGCGGCATGGGTGTTCTCCGGCTTGCCAAGGTCTTGCGGGAGATAACAAGTCACCGGGCATCCGTGTTGCTTCGGAACCTCGCCGCACCGTCTCCGGTTGTGCCGAGAGGCGGTCCGCGACACGGGCCGCATTCCGACGCCCTCCGCAGCCCGGCTGTCGGCGTCGGGCAAAGCCGTGCAACTGAAAAGAAGTGCGACACATGCTCAAACAGATTTCGGTCGATACCGTGAAGCAGGCCGCCGACCTCGCGTACGAGGCCGTGGCCGACCGCCAGCGTTTCCTCGCGGGAATGCGCAACATCGACCTCGGGGAGCAGCGCAGCGAACGCGGTTCGCGGAACCCGACCGATCTCGACGCACTCAGCATCCTGTCCTCCGACGCCAGCGGTGCGCTGAGCCAGCTTCAGAAGATGTTGGAGGACCTGACGCCCGAACAGCGGATGGAACTGCGCGCGGTCATGTTCGTGGGGCGCGGCGACTTCGCCGGCAACCAGTGGGACCGTGCGCTGGACGAGGCCGGGCGGGCGCCCGACGCCACCCACTACACCGACATCGCGGAGCGCATCGACCTGCACGACGACCTGATGAAGGGGCTGTACGAGCTGAACCTGCTGAAGAAGAAGGACGGGCAATGACCAGCGGCCGGGACGGCGGGCGGCGCCCGGAGGGCTCCGCCGGGACGCTCGAACGCTGGGCCGCCATCCTCGGCGGCACGGCGCTGGGCTTCGCCGGGGCGCGGCGGGGAAGCTGGGCTCTGGCCGCGCTCGGCGGCGGGCTGTTCCTCGCCGGGGCGGCGGGGGTTCCGCTGTCCAGTCCGCTGCGGCAGGTTGCTCTGCCGGCGCGGCACCGCGAGCCGACGACCACCCAGGCGAACGTCACCATCGCGGTTCCGGCCGACAAGCTGTTCCGCCACTGGCGCAACGTCCGCCATCTGGCGGCGCTGTTCCCCCACCTCGACGCCGTGGAGATCCTGTCCGACACGGAAAGCCGCTGGAAGGCCCATGGCCCCGGCGGCGTTCCGGTGGTCTGGAACAGCCGGCTCGACAAGGTCCGGGAGAACGAACTCATCACCTGGCACACGCTGGAGGGGGCGGACCTGCCGCATCGCGGCACGGTCCTGTTCCGTCCGGCGCCGGGCGGGCGCGGGACGGAGGTCAGCCTGACGCTGGCCTACCACCCGCCGGGCGGTGCCGGCGGCGATGCCGTGTCCCGCCTGTTCGGCGCCGCGCCGGAGCAGCAGGCGCGCGAGGCGTTGCGCCGCCTGAAGCGGATCATGGAGGTCGGCGGGCTTCCCACCATCGACGGCCAGCCGAGCGGGCGGGGCGTGCGGGGAGGCGCGCGGTCACGATTGCAGGAGGTGACGGGATGAGGGCGCTCTGCTGGAACGGCGTGAACGACCTGCGGGTGGAGCGGGTGCCGGACCCCACGATCCTCGCCCCACAGGACGCGATCATCAAGGTCGGCCTGTCCTCGGTCTGCGGGTCGGACCTGCACCTGATCGGCGGCTACGTCCCCACCATGCGGGCCGGCGACATCATCGGCCATGAATTCCTGGGCGAGGTGGTGGAAAAGGGGCCGGAGGTGACGCGGCTGAACCGCGGCGATCGGGTGATCACCGTATCGATCATCGGCTGCGGCAAGTGCTGGCACTGCGAACACGAGGAGTTCTCGCTCTGCGACAACTCCAACCCGCAACCGGCCTTCGAGGAGATGGCCTACGGGCACTGCACCGCCGGCATCTTCGGCTACAGCCACGCCTTCGGCGGCTATGCCGGAAGCCACGCCGAATACATCCGCGTCCCCTTCGCCGACACCAACTGCTTCCGCGTGCCGGAGGGGGTTACGGACGAGCAGGCGGTCTTCGTCTCCGACGCCGTGCCGACCGGCTACATGGCCGCCGACATGGGCAACATCAAGCCGGGTGACGTGGTGGCCGTCTGGGGCTGCGGCGGCGTCGGGCAGATGGCGATGAAGAGCGCCTTCCTGATGGGTGCGGAGCGGGTGATCGGCATCGACCGCTTTCCGGACCGGCTGCGCGCCGCTCAAATGAAGGCGGGGGCGGAGACGCTGGATTACAGCCGCGTCGACATCTACGACGCCCTGCTGGCGATGACCGGCGGGCGCGGGCCGGACGTCTGCATCGACGCGGTGGGCATGGAGGCGGACAGCGGCGCCTCGGCGATCGAGGATCTCTACGACCGCGGCAAGCAGGTCCTGCGGCTGGAGAGCGACCGGCCCGCTGTCCTGCGCCAGATGATCCAGTGCTGCCGCAAGGGCGGCACTCTGTCCATTGTCGGCGTCTATGGCGGCCTCATCGACAAGTTCCCGATGGGGGCGGCGATGAACAAGGCGCTGACCTTCCGCATGGGGCAGCAGCACGGCCAGCGCTACGTCAAGCGCCTGTTCGAGCACATCGAGAAGGGCGATCTCGATCCCGCCTACCTGCTGACCCACAAATGGGCGTTGGACGACGCGCCCCAGGGCTACCGCATGTTCAAGGAGAAGGCCGACGACTGCATGCGGGTCGTCTTCGCGCCGTGACGGCGGGCCGGAATGAAGGGTGGAAGGCCATGAAGATCGTCTACGCCTACCCGGCGGAGAAGGGGCGCGGCGTCGAGGCGGAGATCGTCGGGGGCTTGCGCGACCGCTGTGGCCATGTCGTCCAAACCGCGCGCGAGGAGCGCGACGCGGAGCGCGGCGGCGCCGTCGATGTCATCGTCACGCTGGAACTGGACGATGCCCAGCGGGACACCGCGCTCAACCGGCTGCGCGCCCACCCCGCGGTGATCGACGCGGCGGCGGAGAGCTTCGGGGAAAGGGTCTAGGCCCCGTTCAACGGCGGCGGGATGACCGGCCGCGGAGTCGCCCGAGGGGCGGGTGACGAAGGCCGTGCACAACATCTCGTGGTGTTCCCCTCGGTGATGCCGCAGATGTTCGCCACCACCCCCGCTCCCCATGGGACGAAGCCGGTCGGCGCCTGTTGGGGCGATGGTCGAAACAGTGCGGTGGGAACGTCCCGTGTCGAGTCCTCCCGATGCAGCGCCGGCCGGCAGGTCGGCCTTTACCCTCCGCCGTTGTCCCATAGGCGTCGAACCGGCACCCGGCGACCGGGTGCTGGCGCGGGTCTGGGCGCCCGCCTGCCGCAGCGTCCGCTTGCGGGTCGGTCCGGAGGAGCGCGCGGTGGCGCTGGAGGCGGAGGGCGACGGCTATTTCTCCGCGATGGTGGAGGGGGTGTCGGTGGGCAGCCTCTACCGGTTTCAACTCGACGACGGCCCGGCCTTCCCCGACCCGGTCTCCCGCTTCCAACCCGACGGGCCGGAGGGGCCGTCGCAAGTGACGGACCCCTCCGCCTTCGCCTGGACCGACGCCGGCTGGACGGGCTGCGGCCTGCGCGGGCAGGTGGTCTACGAAATGCACATCGGCACCTTCACGCCGGAGGGAACCTGGGCGGCGGCGGTGCGCGAACTGCCAAGTCTGGCGGAGCTGGGGGTGACGGTTCTCGAACTGATGCCGGTGGCCGAGTTTCCCGGCCGCTTCGGCTGGGGCTACGACGGGGTGGACCTGTTCGCGCCGAGCCGGCTCTACGGCGGGCCGGACGACATGCGGCGCTTCGTGGACCGCGCCCACGCGCTGGGCCTCGCGGTGATCCTCGACGTGGTCTACAACCATTTCGGCCCCAGCGGGAATTTCCTGTCACGCTTCTCCCCGGACTACTTCACCACCCGCTACAAGAACGAGTGGGGGGACGCGCTCAACTTCGACGGCCCGAACTGCGGCCCGGTGCGGGAGTTCTTCCAGGCGAACGCCGCCTTCTGGGTCGACGAATACCATCTCGACGGGCTGCGGCTGGACGCCACCCAGCAGATTTTCGACCGCTCCACCCCGCACATCATCCAGGAGATCGGGCAGGCAGTCCGCGGCGCGGCGCGCGGGCGCGGCACCCTGCTGATCGGGGAGAACGAACCCCAGCTGGCCACCATGGCGACACCGGTGGACCAAGGCGGCTGCGGGCTGGACGCCCTGTGGAACGACGATTTCCACCATACGGCCCGGGTCGCGCTGACCGGGCGGAACGAGGCCTACTACACCGACTACCGCGGCACGCCGCAGGAACTGCTGTCGGCCGTCAAGCACGGCTTCCTCTACCAGGGGCAATGGTCCCGCTGGCAGGGCAAGCGGCGGGGGACGCCGGCCTGTGGGATGCCGCGCCCGGCCTTCGTCACCTTCCTCCAGAACCACGACCAGATCGCCAATTCTGGCCGCGGCCAGCGGATCCATGCCCTGACTTCGCCGGGGCGCTTCCGGGCGCTGACCGCGCTGACGCTGCTGGGTCCCGGCACGCCGATGCTGTTCCAGGGGCAGGAGTTCGCGGCGAGCGCGCCCTTCCACTACTTCGCCGACCATGAACCCGATCTGGCCGCCAAGGTGGAGACGGGGCGGGCGGAGTTCCTGTCCCAATTTCCCAGCCTGGCCAGCCCCGCCATGCGCGCCCATCTGACGCGTCCGCAGGACGAGGAGACCTTCCGGCGCTGCACGCTCGACCACGCGGAGCGAGAGACACACGCCGAGGTCTGGGCGTTGCACCGCGACCTTCTGCGCCTGCGCCGCGAGGACCCGGTGTTCCACGCCCAGGGCGACGGCGGGCTGGACGGCGCCGTGCTGGGCCAAGAGGCGTTCGTCCTGCGCTTTTATGGAGAGGGCGGGGACGACAGGCTGTTGCTGGTCAATCTCGGCCGCGACCTGCGGCTGGACATCCTGCCGGAACCGCTGCTGGCGCCGCCGGTTGGCAGGGACTGGACGCCCCTGTGGTCCAGCGAAGACCCCCGCTACGGCGGCTGCGGAATCGCCCCGGTGGAATCCTCGGATGGCGGTTGGCGGCTTCCCGGCCATGCCGCAGCCGTCCTGGCCGCCACGGACGGTGTTCCGGACGAGGAACGGGGCGAAGACAACGGCGCGAGCGCTCAGGAGACCCATGGCTGATTTCATCCGCAAGATCACCCGCGACGCCCTGCGATCCGCGCCGGACGCCGCGCTGTCCCGCGAATGGCTGGTCGCCAACGGGCTGGGCGGCTACGCCTCCTCCTCCCTGTCGGGGGCGGTGACGCGGCGCTATCACGGGCTTCTGGTGGCGGCCCTGCCGGCGCCGCTGGGCCGGGTGGTGATGCTGAGCCAGCTCAACGACGTGCTGATCGAGCCGGGCGGCACCGAGCGGCGGCTGACCGGCCACAACCCGCAGGCGGACCAGTGGCCCGACCCGAACTACCCATCGGACGCCGCCCCCTCCGGCCTCGCCGAGTTCCGCATGGAGTCCGGGCTGCCGGTCTGGCGCTACGAATTCGGCGACGTGGTGATCGAGAAGCAGATCGTGCTGCCGCACCTGCAGAACATCGTCCACGTCACCTACCGGGTGGTCAAGGCGCCGCAGCCGATCTTCCTGAGGCTTCGCCCGGTGATGGCCTTCCGCAAGCTGGAATCCGCGGTGGACGAGCCGTTGGCCCGCGACTACCGCGTCACCGCCCGCGGCCATGAATACGAAGTCTGGGCCGGGCCGGAACTGCCGGTGCTGCGCATGACCATCGAAGGGGCGGAGCTTCCCCTGACCCTGGACGGCGGAGCGCGGCGCGACATCGTCTATCCGGTGGAGGCGGAGCGCGGCTACGAATCGCGGGGCTCGCTGTGGACGCCCGGCTATTTCAGCGGCCCCCTCAGCCAGGGCCAGACGCTGAGCTTCGTCGCGGCGACGGAGCCGTGGCAACGGCTGTGGGCGCTGCCGCCCGCCGACGTCCTGCGCTTCGAGAAGGAGCGGCGGCGGCGCATCGTCGGATCGTCCCATCCCTCGCTGCGCGAAGGAGCGATGGCGGAGCTTGTGCTGTCGGCGGACAGCTTCCTGTTCGTGCCGGCGGGCCGCGTCGCCGACCAGATGCGCGCCCGCGCCGAGGGCGACGAGGTGCGCACGGTGATCGCCGGCTACCACTGGTTCACCGATTGGGGCCGCGACACCATGATCAGCCTGGAGGGGCTGACCCTGAGCACCGGGCGCCACATGGAGGCCGGCTGGATCCTGCGCACCTTCGCCCACTACATCCGCGACGGGCTGATCCCCAACATGTTCCCCGACGGCAAGGACGAGGGGCTGTACCACACCGCCGACGCCACCCTGTGGTTCTTCCACGCGCTGAACCGCTACGTCCGCGCGACCGGCGACCGGCACACGCTGCAACTGCTGCTGCCCCGGCTGGTCGAGGTGATCGACCATCACCGGCGCGGCGCCCGCTTCGGCATTGCCGTGGACCAGGGCGACGGGCTGCTGCGCCAGGGGCGGGAGGGCTACCAGCTCACCTGGATGGACGCGAAGGTCGAGGACTGGGTGGTCACGCCGCGCCGGGGCAAGGCGGTGGAGATCAACGCGCTCTGGTACAACGCCCTGTGCCTGACCGCCGGCTGGCTGACCGAGGAGGGGGACGCCCAAGCGGCCCGCCCCCTGGAGGAATTGGCCGAACAGGCCCGCGCCTCCTTCAACGCGCGCTTCTGGTGCGCCCACGCCGGTCATCTCTACGACGTGGTGGACGGGGAGCGCGGAGACGACGACGCCTGCCGGCCCAACCAGATCTTCGCCGTCTCGCTCGACAATCCGGTGCTCGACCGCGCCCGCTGGGAGCCGGTGGTGGAGACGGTGCGGCAGCGGCTGCTGACCCCGGTCGGGCTGCGCTCCCTGGCCCCGGGCCAGCGCGACTACAAGCCGAAATACTTCGGCGACCTGCGTGCCCGCGACGCCGCCTACCATCAGGGCACGGTGTGGGGATGGCTGATCGGCCCCTATGTCGATGCGTGGCTGAAGCTGCATCCGGAGGACAAGGCCGGAGCGCGGGAACTGCTCCAGGGCTTCCTGCCGCATCTCGACCAAGCGGGGATCGGCACCATTTCCGAGATCTTCGACGCCGAGCCGCCCTTCAGCCCGCGCGGCTGCATTTCGCAGGCCTGGAGCGTGGCGGAGGTCCTGCGCTGCTGGGCGGCGACGGCGGAGGATCCCTGAGGCCCCAATCCTCAACAAGATGCCTATGAAAAGCGTCATAAGAACTTAAGGAGTGAGGACACGGAAGCCGCCTGGTTACTGATCGGAAAGCGGAGGCGCGGAAAAGCGCAGATCGATGACGGCTCTATAATATTGGAGAAACCCACATTTTGTTGAAGGTTTCTGCCACCCGTGCCTATCATCGGTGGCGGGTCGAAAGGAAAATGCACGAACAATCGGCCGTGTGACTGACCCGCACAGGATGATGACGGGAGGGGTCATGCTGGCACTGCTGTCGAAGGCAAGGCGCCCAGCGGTCGATTGGGACCGCTTGAGCCGCCGGATTCTGGATCAGAGCGCGCAAGCCTGCTGGATGCTGGATCGCGAGTTGGTCACTGTCGCCGTCAACCCGGCGCTGTGCGCCTTGCTCGGCTACCGGGCCGGGGAACTGGTCGGAACCCACCTTCTTGCCTATGTGGCCGAGGAAAGCCGGAGCGTCCTGGAGCGGCACGCGGCCATCCGCGATCTGGCTCCCCATCGCAGCTACGATGTCACCCTGATCCGCTCCGACGGGACTCCGCTTCGGGTGATCTTCAACGACTCGCGGCTGGACGGCGACGCCGACTCGGATGGCGGACCGGCGCCGGGCTTCTGCATTTTCGTCACCGACATCACCCGCCGCAGCGAGGAGGAGACGCAACGCGCCCAGCGGGTGGATCAGCTGGCGGATGCGGTCGCGCGCATGAACCGCTTTCTCGGGCAGATCTGCCAGGAGTTGAAGGACCCGCTGAGCGCCATCCTCGGCGCGACGCAGATGATCTCCTCCGACGTGGGGTCTCCCGATCCGGCGGGCGGCCGCCCCAGCCAGGGTGCCGCGCAGTTGGGCGCTTACGCGGCGCTGTGCAGCGACGCCGGGCGACAAATGATGCGGACCATCGAGAACCTGTCGCTGTGGTCCCGCCTGCAGCTGAATCAGGTGCCGATGGACCTGCGGGTCTATGATCTGGGGGGCCTGCTCCAGGACGTGCTGGAGGAAGTGGAGCCGCGCGCCCGTGCCCGCGACATCCTGGTCGTCAACCGCATCGTCGCCATCCCGGTGCTGAGCGACCTGTCTGCGCTGAGCACCGTGCTGAGGCATCTGATCGAGAACGCGGTGCGCTTCTCTCCCTCGGGAAGCATCGTCATGCTGTCCGCCGCGGTGGCGGACGGACGGGTGACCTTGCGGGTTCAGGACAATGGGCTGGGGATCCCGGAAGATCTTCAGCCCCATCTGTTCCGCATCGACCCGCACCACGCCGCACCCGGCGCCGACGGGGAGGTGGGGAGCGGCCTCGGCCTGCTGATCTGCAAGGCGCTGGTCGAGCGCATGGGCGGAGGCATTCGTGTCTTCAGCAAGCCGGGCGGTGGAACCGCGGTCACGGTGACCTTGACTCCGGGAGGGGGTGACGGATTGTAGCCCGAGCGAATGGATGGTTTGGCGAACCGTTCCGACCGGTCGGAGGAAGGGCGGCGGGATCGGGGTGCCCCTTGCGGGGAATTCGAACCTTCAGTTGTCAACAGGGCACAGACCCGCGCGAAATCGCCGCGCCGGGAGTTTGGCGTCAGAATCCAATTGACAGGGGTGAGCGCTGCAACACCCATCGGAATCTGGAAAGGCAATGCATTTCAATGGCTTGTGTGACATGCCTGAAATTTAGGCAAATCGGGCTATGGCCTTGTCGCGCTTGACTCGAATCGGGAAAAGCCGGGCCTTGTCAACACAGTTATCCACAGACTCTGTGGAGAGCCTACGCGGGAGGTGAAGAAGTTGGCCTCCGACCCATAACCTTTGGCGGGAGGCCCGTCCAATCAGAATAAGTACTTCAGATTTTAGGTTCCGCGCGTTTTTGCCTCTATAGTGGTTGCGCCTCATCCTGCCGTATTGCCTCAATCCAACCGGCGCCGGATGAGCAATGACGGGAGGGGTGCCCATGCTGGATGTCTATGGGACGTCTTGCCCGGCGGCGCGTCCGCGATGGCCGTGGCGCGCGGCGACCGGTGAGTGGTGGTGCCGGCGCGTGCAAGGATTTGCCGTTCCGGCGTTGGCGGCGGCGATGCTGTCCGCACTGATCCTCCATCTGCTGCTGACCCTTGCCACCCATTTGGGCGATGCTGATGTGGCTGGAGTGCTGACGGTGGCGGTGGGCATGGCGGCGGTCCTGGTTGTTCTGCTTCCCTTTGCCCTGTTGTGCATCCGGCAGGCGCAGAGCGCGCTGGCCGCCGGATCGGAGCGCCGTGGGAGGGTGGCTTCGCCGCCCGGTTGAATCGCCGCCGTCCGGGGAGATCAAGCGGGGGAAATCACGCCGGGGAAATCACGGTTGCCCCATTATGTGAGTCCGCGCATAAAGTGATGACGCCGTGGCGATCGGCGGCGCTGTTCGGCGGGGGCTGTGCATGGGGTTGTTCGATTTTCTGAAAGTGACCGTCAAGGACGAGAGGAAGGCGGCGCCGCGCCGGCCCAACGCGCCCGCGGGTCCGTCGAACGTGATCGAGTTCGATGGCAAGAGTTTCCCCTTGGCCGGGGTCAGCCACAAGGGTTTCGTGGCGACCGGCTTCGACGGGTCCCTGATTCCCAGCCAGACCGCGCGCATCACGGTGCGGATCGATGACCCCTGCGGTAAGTTCACTTTCGCCGCCACCGTGACCATCGAGGACGTCAAGGGCGGTTCGGTGTCCGGTGCCTGGAACATGCTGCCGCCGGAGGTCGAGGCGACCATCCGCAAGTACCTGCAGATCCGCAAGCAGAAGACGGGAAAGTAAAGGAACCGATCCGGTTCCGGCACTCCGCGCGGCTCAGTTCGCGGTGCGCAGGGCCGCGTCGCCGGCCTTGGCCCCAGCCTTCACCAGAGTGGGGACCATCGCCGCGGCCGGCGTGGCGATCTGGTGCATCCGCTTGATCCACTCCGACAGGGTGACGAACTCGCAGCCCTTCGCGCGCATCGCAGCGATCACGCGGGGCAGGGCGTTCAGGGTGGACGGGTAGGTGGAATGCAGCAGCAGCACGCTGCCGGTCCCCGCCTCGGTCTTCACATGCTGCACGATGCGGTCGGGGTCGCGGACCTGCCAGTCGCGGGTGTCCACGGTCCACAGGACCGGGCTCATGCTCTCCTCGCGGGCGATCGCCAGAAGGTCCGGCGTGTAGCGTCCATAGGGCGGACGGAACAACACCGGGTCGGCGCCGAACCCGCGCAGGATGCGGTTGGCCTCGGCGATCTCGTGCCGCTGCGCGTCGGGGTCCATGGCGCGCAGGTCGGCGTGGGTCAGGCTGTGGTTGCCGATCTCGTGCCCGGCGGCGATGAAGTCGCGGATCACCTCGCCCTGGTTCTCGGCGACGCTGGCGACCGGAAAATAGGTCGCGGGAATCTTCTCGCGGTTCAGCACGTCCAGGATCTGGCGGGTGACCACCCGGTGCGGCCCGTCGTCGAAGGTGAGAGCGCAGAGGTTCCACCCCTCCTCCTTCAGCGTGGCCGGCATGACGTCGAGCGCCGTGTCGGGGACCACCGCGCCCAGCCGGCCCTTGCGGCGCCCGGACTTCTCGATGGCGGCCATGGTCCGGGCGGCTTCCGGGGGGTAGGTGATCGCGACGTCGGCCTTGCCGTCCCCACCGGGGTGGGGTGCGGCGAGCTGTGCGCTGTCGGCGGCCGGCTTGATCTCCGGCGCTTTGGGCGTTGCTTGGGGCGTTGCCTGAGGCGGCGCGGGCAGGGGGGGCGAGTCGAGGACGAGGCAGCCGAACCCGGCGCCGAGCATGCGGCGGCACAGCGCCGTCACGTCCAGCCCCACCGGGGCGGTGGCCCGCAGGGCGACACCCTCGCCCTGGCGCCGCGCGTCGAGCGGAACGACCGCCGGGCTGAGCCCATCCGCCAGATCGGGCGAGCGGCGGCGCAGGCTGTCCCACGCCCACCAGGCATCCCCCTCCCTTTGGAAGAGGCCGAGTTGCAGCAGCGACGGTCCATCCGCGGCACGGGCGGCGGTCTCCGGGAGCGCCATCAGCGCCCCCGCGGCCAGCGGCAGTGCGAACAGCGAGGTGCGGAAGCGGCGCATGCCCGTGAGGAGGCAGGACGTCAGAGAGCGTCCGCGTTCAGACCGGTTCACACGTTTATCCTCCGGATCGTCGCTTTCGTCGAATACCACCCCTTCGGGATTAATTCAAACGGCGCGGCTTTCGTGGGTTTCCCTGCTTCGAGCATCCCCTGGTGAGGAACTTCGGTGTCCTGGCGCGGTTGACGGGAAGCGTGCCCGATCCAAAAGCCCAACCCGACAGGACGGCATGGCGGGCGCGGAACGAGAACCGAAAGGAGGCAGCCCGGATGGCGGATGATTTGGAAAGCCGGATCAGAGCGCGCGCTCACCAGATCTGGGAGCGTGAAGGCCGTCCGGAGGATCGCGCCGCGGACCATTGGACGCTAGCGCGCGAGGAAATCGCCATCGAGGACAATTACCGGGACACCTTGCGCCCGAACCCGGCCCACGGACCCGACGACACCGCCGAGCGGACCGAGCCGGTCGAGCCCGTGCTGAGCATGGAAAACCAGGGCGAGATGCCGGGCATCGCCGATCAGGGCGAGGAGTTCCGCGTTCCCGGCCAAGCCCGCGACTCCTGAACGCGGCCGCGCCACGCCGCTTTCCTCATGTCGTGCTTAAAGAGGACCCCATGGACACGAACCTGGAAATCGCCTTCCACAACATGGACTCCCAGCCGGAGTTGGAGGCCTACATCCGCGAACGGGCGGAGAAGACGGAAAAGCTGTTCGACCGGCTGGTCGGGATGCGGGTCGCCGTGGAAGCCCAGCACCGCCAGCACAAGACCGGCAACGTCTTCGACGTCCATATCGAGTTGATGGTGCCGGGCCAGGACATCGTGGTCAGCCGCAAGCCGAACAAAGCGAAGGAACGCTACGCCAACCCCGACGCCCGGACCTCGATCCGCGACGCCTTCGAAGCCGCCGACCGGCAGTTGAAGGAATACAAGGACAAGATGCGCCGCGATGTGAAGGTGCATGATCCGGAACAGCCGGGTCGTGTGTCGCAGCTCAACCCGAACGAGGACCACGGCTTCATCACGACCAACACCGGGACGCAGCTTTATTTCCACCGGAACAGCTGTTTGAACGTCGATATGGACCAGCTCAAGACCGGTGACCCGGTGAAGTATGTGGAAGCCACGGGCGACACCGGTCCAACCGCTTCCAAGGTCTGGCGTGCGTCCGGATCCGACACCGAATTGCGGGCCACCTGATGCGAAAGCCCCCGCCGACCGGCGGGGGCTTTTTTCTTTGGGGTGTTTGTCTTCGGGTTGTTTGTCTTCGGTTCAGGCCCTCTGGGCCGGGGGCATCGGGTCGGCCGAGGTGGGGCCGACCGGATCCGGCGCCGCGGCGGGGGCGGTGTCCTCGTTCAGGTCGTAGATGTCCGGGTGCAGACGGACGGCGTCGCGGTCGTCCACCGTTGCCGTCCAATAGACGAAGCGCACCGGCACCGGCTGGCTCAGCTTGATCCACTGCGGTTCCTGCCGGTCCAGCATGCGGTCGAGCCGCGCCGTGGACACATGCTCGGTCGCCAGCAGCGCCTCGGCCATGCCGCGCGCGTCCTCGAGGCGTACGCAGCCGGAACTGACGGTGCGGACCTCCCGGTCGAACAGCCTCGGCTCGTTGGTGCCGTGCAGATAGATGTTGTGGGGGTTGGTCATGTTGAAACGGTACCGGCCCAGAGCGTTGTGGTCGCCGGGCTGCTGGACGATCCGCACGCGGCGCGGCGACACGTTGCGCCAGTCCACGCCGGCCGGTTCCACCGGCGTGCCGTCCAGATAAACCACGGCGTTCGCGATCCCCGGGGTGCCCTTGGCCCGCAACAGGGGCAGCTTGTCCTCCTTCAGGACGGTGGGGGGCACGGTCCAGGTTGGGTTCACGATCACGTGGGTGATCTGGTCCTGAAGCAGCGGCGTCTCGCGCGACGGGCGTCCGACGATCGAGCGCATGGTCAGCGCCTCCTCCCCGTCGCGGACCAGCGTGGTGGTCTGGCTGGGCAGGTTGACCAGGATCACGGTGTCCGGCGCGGTGTCGCGGAAGGCGCGCATGGACAGCGCGCTGCGCCGCATCTGGGCGGCGGCCTCCTGCGGGCTGCGGTCCAGGGCCACCCGCGTTCCGCCACCGACCAACCCGTCCACCTTCATGCGCTGGCCGAACTGGAAGGCGCGCACCGCGGTGTCCACCTGGTCATCGAACAGATCGCCTTGGCGCGCCCGGTCGAGAAGGCCCAACTCGGCCAGGCGTTGCGTCAGCCGTTCCACGCGCTCGCCGCTGCTGCCCCTCTTGAGAAGCGGGCCGGACCCGATGCGGGTGACCGGGCGCTCCGGTTCCGCCTCCAGCACGGTGGCGGCGGCGTCGAGCCGGTCGGCCCAGCTGGTCAGCATGTCGCGGTAGGAAGCCGCCTCGGCAGGGGCCGGGGTGGCGGTCGACCCGACGATCACGGACAGCGCCACCGCCAGCGCGGCCAGGATCGGCGCCGGGCGGCGGCATCGGTCGGTAAGCGTCCGGGGTGCTTGCATGGTCCGTCCTCGACTGGCGGGAGGTCCGATCCCCCGTCCTTTCTATCAAATGTAGTACGTGAACTCCCGCCCGGCGAGGCGGGGATCCGCTTCCATGGGGTCGGGAAATCGGCGTACGGCCTCCGGCCGAGGGGCGACCGTGCCGCGGCGCCGGAGCCATGGGCGACCGGAGGCCGATTTGTGACCGATTCGGGCCATTTTCGGGTTGATCCCGGTCAAGCCCTAGCCTATAGGGAATAGTCGTTCGCTATGACCATACTAATTTTGGTCTTATTCGAACAATCCATAGGGGGTCGCCCGGCGCTGGAACGGTGCGGCCCGATCACCAAAATGCATAGGGAGTGATGCTTTTGGGGAATGACGACCGTGCCGCGCCGATGAATGGGCGCGAGACCGGCCGCCGTGGGTTTCTGACCTTCGCCGCCGCCGCCCTGACCGCCTTGGCCGTTCCGGTCCTGGTGCCCGCCGCACCCGCCCTTGCGGCCCCCCTGGTCGGCGGTGTCCGCCGCCTGTCCCTGCACAACATCAACACCAACGAGCACTTCAGCGGCATCTATTGGGCCGATGGTGCCTACCGCCCGGACGCGCTGAAGAGGCTGGACGTGCTGCTGCGCGATCATCGGGCCAAGCAGGTCGGCCGCTACGACCCGCGTCTGTTCGATGTCCTGGCCCGCCTGCACCAGACTCTGGACAGCGACGAGCCCTTCCGGGTCATCTGCGGCTATCGGTCGCGCCGCACCAACGCCATGGCGCGTCGCCGCTCGCGCGGGGTGGCGAAGGAAAGCTACCACACCCGTGGCATGGCCATCGACGTGATGCTGCCGGATGTCGAACTGAAGGCCATCGCCACCGCGGCCCGCGGCATGGAGGCCGGCGGTGTCGGTTTCTACCCGCGCAGCGGCTTCGTGCACATCGACACCGGGCCGGTCCGCACCTGGTGATTTGCCCATGGCGGGGGTGAGTTCTTCGTTGCGGGCGTCATAGGCTGACTTGCCGTACGCCGTGTTCCGGGCGCCTGCCCAGTCGGTAGGCATCCCGGAACCATGGGCCGACGCGCCGGTTGCTCCAATCGGAACTCCCCGAACGAGCAACACGGAGGGCGACGAAGGCGATGTTCTGCAAACACGATCTGGAACGACTCCTGACCGTCGATGCCGCCCCGGCGGTGTCCATCTTCCTGCCCACCCACATCGCCGGGCGCGACATCCGCCAAGACGTGATCCGGCTGCGAAACCTGCTCTCCAAGGCACAGGACCAGCTGTGCGAAAAGCACGGTCTGCGCCGTCCAGACGCCGAGGCGTTCCTCAAACCGGCCTCCGACCTGTTGGAACAGAGCGAGTTCTGGCGCCATATGGACCGTGGTCTGGCGATTTTCCTGGCCCGGGGCGTGTCGGCCATCCACCGCGTGCCCGTCGAACTGCCGGAGGAGGTGGTCGTCAACTCCCGCTTCACGCTGCGGCCGCTGCTGCCGCTGCTGGCGGACGACGGGGCCTTCATGATCCTGGCCGTCACGGCGGGTCGTGCCCGCCTGTTCTGCGCGACCCGTCACGGCATCGCGGAGGAGGATGCCGGCCTGCCGCAGGGCGTCGCGGAAATCCATGCCGAAACCAATTACGAGAACAGCCTGCACTCCGCCCCGCCGGCCCGCCATGCCGACCGCACGGATCGGGGTGGTGTGTCGATGGTCAAGACGCACAACTTCGGCGAAGACCCGGAGGAGCTGCGAAAGGCTCATCTCATCGAGTATCTCGGGCGGGTCGGCGCCAGCGTGCGGGATCATTTGAAGCCTTTCCGCGGTCCGCTCGTCCTGATCGCCGACGAGGAGATCCAGGGCCATCTGCGCAAGGACACCCATCTTCAAGGCTTGTTGGAGGAGGGAGTCGTGACGAACCCCGATGCCCTGGGGATCGAAGACCTGCATCGCCGCGCCTATGCGCTGGTCCGGCCGATGTTCGAATCGACCCGTCGGACCGCGGTGGAGCGGTTCAACGCCCTCTATGGCGACCGCAGCACGGCGGAGCGGACGACGACGCGGGCCGAGGACGTGATGGTGGCGGCCCGCGAAGGGCGGGTCGGGGTCCTTCTGGTGGCTGAAAACGACAAGGTTTGGGGTCACTTCCGGGAGGATTATCACCGGGCCTTCCCGTTGCACCACGAGACGGACGGCGCCATAGACCTCGTCGAGGAGGCCGCCACGGAAACGCTGCTGCGCGGCGGCGAGGTGCATGTGGTGACCAAGGGGGAATTGCCGTCCGGGGCCTCGACCGCAGCGATCCTGCGCTTCTGATCCAGGGCTTTTCTTAACCCATCGGTAGGCGGGGCGGCGTCCGACAGCGCCGCCCCGTTGTCGTTCCGCCGTCAGGTGGGCGCCTTGCCGGGTTTGCCGGTGGGCGACTTACCTGCGCGTTGAATGTCCGCAGGGTCCCAGACGGCACCGTGACGCCGCCGCTTGCCGCCGGTCGCCGTGTCGGCCTTGATGCGGGGCTTGACGACGGCTTTCAGAGCCGCCTTGCCGACCGGCGGCACCGGGCCGGGCTTGGGCGATGGCGGGGCCGTCAGGACGATCCCCTCCCGCGGGAAGGCGTTCGGCGGCGCGGCGGCGGGGGACCCGGTTTCCGTCGGCCTACCATCCTCGTCATCCCGTGCGTCGTGCAGGTCGGGCGACAGGGAACTCAGGAGCGACAGAAGCTCGTCTCCCACGCCCTCCGGTGCCGCCCGCCACAGGCGAAGCAGGCGCGCCTCGCGACGGCTGATCGAACTGTCTTCGATCCGCGTGTTGTACGCTGCGGCCGCCTTTCCGACGGGACGCTGCGGATCGTTGTAGCAATCGAAGAAAAAACTGACGGGAACGTCAAGTACCTGTCCCAGGCGATAAAGCGTTCCAGCGGAAATACGGTTGGAGCCTCGTTCGTATTTCTGAACCTGCTGAAACGTCAGGCCAATGGCCTCGCCCAGCTTCTCCTGGCTCATGCCCAGCAAGGTGCGGCGCATGCGCACGCGCTGACCGACATGAGCGTCGACCGACCAGGATTCGGGCGATCCGCGTCGCCCTCTTTTGCGTACCGCAGGTTCGCTCATCGACCGAGAACTCCAATGCTTGCGAATAAATATGTTGGATTTGAGAATGTCGTTGGGATTGTTCACACATAACTTTCCAGCAGGCAAGCGGAATCTCTGAAATTACTGCGCCGATGCCATGACTTTGACGGGCATAATGGCGTATCGCTTCTCTGGTGCCCTTGCGGTGCCGGGGTGCTGAAAACGTTGATTGCGGTGTTTTGCCAGCGTCGCGCGTGCCGGTTGCGTGGCGGCAAGGCGGTGGGGGGGGGAAGCAAGCGGAGGGAAACGGAGCGTCGCGCGTGCCGGACCTGTCGAATTGTGGGGATTCTGAGCCTGCAGGTTGGTGTGGAAACACTTTGATAATCAAATTCGGATAGGCCCATGGAATGGAGTTCGCGCCACAGGCCGCGCAGGGCCGGCAGGTCGGCACGGTGCGGCCGGTTGGCGGCGACGATCGGTGGCGACGCTCCCCTGCGCCGCCGGATCGCAATCAAAGGATCAGGTCTATGCAGGCAAGCAGTCTGGCGGGGCGCTTCAAGGTCGGAACCCGCATTTACTTCGGTTTCCTCGTGGTTCTGCTGTTGCTGGCGGTGGTCGTCGCCATCGGGGTGCGGGGCCTGGGGGTGGCGCGGGACGGCTTCGAATCCTACGCGGCGGTGAGCAACCACTCGATCCAGGTCAGCTCCATCGACGCGCAGGTCGCTCAGATGCGCCGCCTCGCCTTGACCTTCAACACGTTCGGCGACCCGAAGGTCGCGGACCAGGTGCGCGCCGTCCAGGCGACCCTCGTGAAGGATTTGCGGGGCGCCCTGGATGGAACGACCGGTGAGCGCCGTGCCCTGCTGGAGCGGATGAATCAGGTCTTCGCCAACTACGTGACCGACTTCAACACGCTGGCGGAGCTTCGCCTGCGCCGCGACCGCCTCTACGCCGAGCAACTCGTCCCGGCGGGCGAGAAGGCGCGCGAGACCGTGTCGCAGCTCGTCTCTACCCTGATCGCCGACGGCGAGCACGAGGCGGCGGCCAACGCCGCCCTCGCGCAGGAGCAGCTGTTGATGGCGCGGCTGGCCGCATCGCGCTTCTTCACCAGCCCGAACGAGTCGATCATCGCCGAGGTGTCGGCCCGCGACGACGCTTTCGGCGAGGCCATCCGCCGGGCGACCGAGCGGCTGAACAACCCGGCGCGCCGGGCCGCGGCGCTGGCCGCCGACCAGCTCTCCGACCGCTACGTCTCGCTGTTCCGCGAAACCGCCGCCGTCATGCTGGAAAACACCCGGCTGGTCGACGTGATGGGCGCCCGCGGCGTCGAGTTCGCCGACCTCTCCGACCGCACCGTCGCGATCGAGGGCAAGGATCGTGACGGCGTGCTGGCCGAAACCACCGGCGGCATGGACCGCACCCTGTCGGCCAACGTGACGATTGCGGTCGGCGCCTTCCTGTTCGGCCTGCTGCTGGCCTGGGCGGTGGCGCGGTCCATCGTGAAGCCGGTCGTGTCGATGACCGAGACGATGACCAACCTCGCCGGGGGCGACCTGACGGTGACCATCCCGGCCCTGGCCAACCGCGACGAGATCGGGCGGATGGCGCAGGCGGTTCAGGTGTTCAAGGACAACGCCATCCAGAAGAAGGCGATGGACGAGGCCGAGCGCGAGCGTCTGGAGGCCGAACGCCGCGCCGACGAGGCGCAGCGCGCCCGCGAGACGGCGATCGGCGAGGAGATCGCCGCGCTGATCGACGGCGTGTCGAAGGGCGACCTGTCGCGCCGACTCGATCTGACCGGCAAGGACGGCTTCTATCGGACGATGTCGGAAGGCATCAACCGGCTGACCGACACGGTGGAGGCGGTCATCGCCGACCTCGGCGCGGTGCTCAGCGCGCTCGCCCAGGGCGACCTCAACAAGCGGGTGGAGCGCGACTACCAGGGCGCCTTCCAGACGCTGAAGACCGACGTCAACACCACCTCCGCCAAGCTGTCGGAGATCGTCGGCCAGATCCTGCGCGCCACCGACGCGATTTCCGGCGCCGCGTCCGAGGTCTCGCTGGGGTCGAGCGACCTCGCGGAGCGGACGGAGCAGCAGGCCTCCTCGCTGGAGGAGACGGCGGCGAGCATGGAGGAGCTGGGTGCCACGGTGCGTTCCAACGCCGACAACGCCCAGCGCGCCAACGGCATGGCCGCCGACGCCCGCACCGCCGCGGAGTCCGGCGGGACGGTGGCGGACTCCGCCATTGACGCGATGAAGCGCATCGAGGCGTCGAGCCGCAAGATCACCGACATCATCGGGGTGATCGACGAGATCGCCTTCCAGACCAACCTGCTGGCGCTGAACGCGGCGGTGGAGGCGGCGCGGGCCGGCGACGCGGGCCGCGGCTTCGCCGTGGTGGCGCAGGAGGTGCGCAACCTCGCCCAGCGCTCCGCCCAGGCGTCCAAGGAGATCAAGGGCCTGATCCTGGACAGCGACAGCCAGGTGAAGGACGGGGTGGAACTGGTCAAGAAGGCCGGCGACGCGCTGGAGGGCATCGTGTCGGGCGTCCAGCAGGTCGCCGGGCTGATCGCCGAGATGGCTTCCGCCTCCTCGGAGCAGGCGGCGGCGCTCGACGAGATCAACGCCACCGTCTCGCAGATGGACGAGATGACCCAGAAGAACGCCGCGCTGGTCGAGGAAACCACCGCCGCCGCGCAGTCGCTCGCCAACCAGGCGACGGACCTGCGGTCGCTGGTCAGCTTCTTCAAGCTGGACGCCGCGGAGTTCATGGCGGCTCCCGCCGGTCATCAAGGCGGCGGGGCTCCGGCTCTGCGGCGCAGCATCGCCCCGACCAAGCCGGCCCCCGCGAAGCCCGTCGCCCGCAAGGCGGCGGCTCCGGCCCGTCCGGCGACGGCGAGCAAGGCGGCTGCGGCGACCCTGCAGCGCGCCTCCGCCGACGAGGACGATTGGAAGGAGTTCTGACCGGGTCGCGCTGAAAAAAGCGTGCGATGGAAAGGGCGGCGCGGACGTTTGTCAGGGAAGGCCATCACACCAACCGGGAGTGACGAACCCATGACCGCGCGCCGTCTCAACTCCGTGAAGATCATGGTGCCCCTGGTCCTTGCCGGCGCCCTGTGGGCGGGGGCGGTGGGGGCCGCCGACACGCCGCCCCCACCCGGCGCCGCACCGCCTCCTCCCGGCGCGCCGTCCACGCCGGGCGAGCAGGCCCGCCAGGGGGTGGAACTGTTGATGAAGGCTCTTGAGGGGTGGGTGCGGCAGGTGCCGATGTTCGCTCCGCCCGAAGTCACGCCGGAGGGCGACATCGTCATCCGCCGGCTGGACCGCTCCCGTCCGGCACCAGCCAATCCGGCGCTGCCCAAGCCGGCACCGGCCGAACCCGCACCGCCGAGGCCCGAACCCCCGGTGCCGAACGCCCCGACCGACCTGTAGGGCGGTGGCAAGCCCGATACAGCCCGTCACGCAGTGCATCGATGTGGTTTCCAACGCGCGGCGGAGCCGCCGGGCAGCCTTAACGGCTCCTTAATTCATGGTTAATAACGAGTTAATGACCGTTTGCGAGCCGAACAGAGGCCGCGTCGGCCAGTCTGCGTGACGCGCTGTATCGGCCTTTCCGCCCTGCCGGTCAGCCAGCGTGCCAGGGCCCGCCCGGACGGGCGAATCCTTCCACCTGATCGCGCAGCTTCTGGATTTGCGACGGGGTGAGGGTAAGGCCGAGCCTTGTGGCGAAGGCGGCGGCGAGGGCGCCGCGCGTCGGGCGCTCCCCGCGGTCCGACAGGGCGCGGTACAGTTCGAACGCCGCGGCGTAGCGCCGCAAGGCTTCCGGACGGCGGCGCAGTTGGGCCGCCTGCGGGGTGGCGACGGCGTCCAGATGGGCTTCCAGGCGGTGCAGGGCGTCCGCCGCCGACAGGGCGGGCAGGGGAACGGGCGGGTCCGGGTCCCGCTCGGGCCGGCCGATGGCCGCCTTGGCGCGGTGCCGACGCTGGCGCAAGCGGTCCTCGTTGCGCAGCCGCTCCGCATAGGCGGGATCGCTGCGCCGCCGTTCGGTGCGGTTCCGGTTGGCGCGGGCGTTGCGTTCCTCCCGGTCCGCGCGGCTCTGCGGATCGCTGAGAAGGAAGGCAAGTTCCTCCGCGGTCAGGCGCAGGGAATCGGTGTCGGGGTCGTTTTCGGCAGTCATGCCGAAAGCAACGTTTCAGACGGCGTTTCCGATCCATACCACCAAAGAAGGTCACAGGCGGCGGCGCCGTCACGGCGTTTCCGGTCACGGCGATTTCGCTGTCCATCGCAACGGCGCCTCGTGCTAGAGAATGCCCCCGACACGACACGTCACCCCATTTCACAGCAGACGGGACCCGGCCGGCCATGACCCCCAGGCAAGCCCTCCAGCAGCGCCTCGCCGCCCTGGACGCGCATCTCCGCGCGGAAAACCCGAACCTTCTCCCGGTCATCCCGACCTTCCGCAATTTCGACCGGGTCCTGGTCCGGCTGGGGCTGCTGGGGCCGCACGAGTCGCTGACCACGCGCATTCCCTGGTGGCCGATGATCGCGGTGCTGGGCACCTTCTCAGCGGGCAAGTCCACCTTCCTCAACGGCTATCTCGGCGCGCCGCTGCAGAACACCGGCAACCAGGCGGTGGACGACAAGTTCACGGTGATCTGCCATGGGCCGGAAACCCGGCGGGAGGCCCTGCCGGGCACCGCGCTGAACGCTGACCCGCGCTTCCCCTTCTACCGGATCGCCGACGAGATCGAGAAGGTCGCGGCGGGCGAGGGCAAGCGCATCGACAACTACCTGCAACTGAAGACGCTGTCCGGCGACCGGGCGCGCGGCAAGATCTTCATCGACTCGCCGGGCTTCGACGCCGACGACCAGCGCCGCTCGGTCCTGCGGCTGGTCGACCACATCGTCGAGCTGTCCGACCTCGTGCTGGTCTTCTTCGACGGGCGCCACCCGGAACCGGGGGCGATGCAGGACACGCTGAAGCATCTGGTGGCCAAGACGGTGGACCGCGCCGACGCGCGCAAGGTCTGCTACATCCTGAACCAGATCGACACCACGGCGAAGGAAGACAATCTGGAAGCGGTGTTCGGCGCGTGGCAGCGCGCCATCGCCCAGGCCGGTCTGGTGTCGGGCCGCTTCTACGCGCTCTACGACAGCAAGTCGGCGGTCGCCATCGCCGACGACGCGGTGCGGGCCCGCTACGAGGCGCGGCGCGACTCCGACCTCGCCGAACTCCAGGTGCGCATCAACGAGGTGGAGGTCGCCCGCGCCTACCGCATCGTCGGCATGATCGACAGCCTCGTGAAGGAGCTGAAGGGCGAGATCGTCCCGCAGCTCGCCGCGGCGATGAAGCGCTGGCGCAAGCTGGTGCTGATCGGCGACGCGGTGTGGCTGGCCCTGCTCGCCCTGTTGTTCGGCGGGATCGCCAGCCTCGCCGGCGGCGACACGGTGTCGGCCTTCCTCACCTGGCTGACCCAGTCGCAGCCGGCCTGGGCCGGCGGCCTGCCGGTCGGGGTGCTGGCGGCGCTGGTGGTCCTGGGCGGCCTGTTCGGCGCCGGCCATTTCTGGCTGCGCTCCTTCATGGCCCGCCGGGTCGCCCGCAGCCTGCCGGAGCGCTACGGCGACGTCGACCTGAACCTCCAGCAGGGCTTCCTGCGCAACACCCGCTTCTTCCGCTCGATCTTCCGCAAGAAGCCGGTGGGCTGGAGCGGCGGCGCCGAGAAGCGCATCTTCTCCATCCGCGAGGCGGTGGCGGAGCATGTCCAGCGCATCAACGACCTGTTCACCGACCCCGCCGGGCGGCGCAACCGCGCCCCGGCGGAGTGAACGGGCGTCCGCAGGGGAGGGGGTAGGAGACAGGTGATGGCGGTGCGGCGGTGTCTCCTAACCATGTTCCTGCTGCTGGCGGCCTTCGGTCCCGTCCGCGCCATGCCGCTCGACTCGGCGCCCCTCGGGTCGGCTCTGGATCTGGTCACCGGCAACGACTTCGCGCCCTTTACCGGTGAGGACCTGCCCGAGGGCGGCCTGCTGACCGAGATCGTGCGCCGCGCCTTCGACGAGGTCGGGCTGCGGTATGGCGTGCGCTTCATGCCCTGGCGCCGCGGCTACGACGGCGTGCTGGCGGGCAAATTCCTGGGCACCTTCCCCTATGTCCGCACACCGGACCGCGAGATGGAGATGCTGTTCTCCGACCCGCTGCTGGAGGTGCGGCAGCTCGTCTACCTGTCCGCCCACAGCGGCATGGACTTTCGCGGGCCGGGGGATTTCCGGGGCCGCACGGTCTGCGCGCCGGTCGGCTACGCCCTGCCGCCGGAGCTGGCGGAACTGGCCGCGGCGGGCGCGCTGACGCGGGAAAGCCCGGCGGACCTGCCGGCCTGCGTTCGGATGGTCGCCTCGGGCCGTGTGGACGCCTTCGTCATCGACGAGTTCACCGGGCGGAGCGCGGTGGCGAAGGCGATGGCCGGGGATGAGATCCGCGTCGCCCCCTTGCCCTACGCCCGCGCCGGGCAGCACCTGATTCTCTCCCGTTCGCTGCCGGAGGCGGCGGCGGTCCTGGCCGCCTTCAACGCCGGATTGAAGAAACTGAAGGACGGAGGCGCCTTCGAGGAGATCCTGCGCCGCCATCTGTCCGCCGCGCCGTGAGGCGTTTGGCGTCGAAGGAGGCAGAACACGCCGAATGGGCGTAATGTTTGCGCCATGCGGCATTGCCAGCGCGACGCAAAGTGCTATAAACGCGCGGACTCGATCTTGGAAAAGGGGCGTGGCCCGTGGCCATCGACGCTTCCGTTCTGGTCCTGAACGGACCGAACCTGAACATGCTGGGCGTGCGCGAACCGCACATTTATGGCTCCATGACGCTCGACGACCTGGAAGGTGCGTGCCAGGAACGCGCCGAACAGCTCGGGCTGGCCATCGACTTCCGGCAGTCGAACCACGAGGGCGAACTCGTTTCCTGGATTCAGCAGGCGCGGACGGAGCATGACGGCATCGTCATCAACGCCGGCGCCTACAGCCACACCTCCGTCGCCATCATGGACTCGCTGATCCTGTCCGAGCTGCCGATCGTCGAGGTGCATCTCTCCAACATCTACAAGCGTGAGGCCATCCGCCACCATTCGCACATTTCCGCGGTGGCCAAGGGGATGATCTGCGGCTTCGGCCCTCACGGGTATCTGCTGGCGCTGGACGCCATGGCGAATATCCTCGAGCGCGACTAAGGAACACGGGAAAAACGAACACCATGGCAAGCTTCGACATCGACGGCGATCTGGTCCGCAAGCTCGCGGATCTCCTGCGTGAGACGGGCTTGAGCGAGATCGAGTTTGCCGAGGGCGAGAAGCGGATCCGCGTCACCCGCCCGACGGCCGCCCAAGCGGTGGCCGTGCACGCTCCGGTCGCCGCTCCCGCCCCCGCCACGGCCCCGGCCGCCCCGGCGGGCAAGCCCGTCAGCCATCCCGGCGCCGTCACCTCGCCGATGGTCGGCACGGCCTACGCCGCGGCCGAGCCGGGCGGCACGCCCTTCGTGCGCGTCGGCGACACGGTGAAGGCCGGCCAGACCGTCCTCATCATCGAGGCGATGAAGGTCATGAACCCCATCAAGGCCCCGCGGGGCGGCACGGTTGTCGAGGTCCTGGTCTCCGACAGCCAGCCGGTGGAGTTCGGCGAAGTCCTTATGATCATCGAGTGAGCGGGGATCATCCCTTGGCGATGTTCGAGAAGGTCCTGATCGCGAACCGCGGTGAGATTGCTCTGCGCATCCACCGCGCCTGCCGTGAGATGGGAATCCAGACCGTGGCGGTGCATTCCACCGCCGACGCCGACGCCATGCACGTCCGCCTTGCGGACGAGAGCGTGTGCATCGGCCCCGCGTCGGCCCGCGAAAGCTACCTGAACATTCCGGCGATCCTGTCGGCGGCGTCGATCACCGGGGCGGACGCGATCCATCCCGGCATCGGCTTCCTGTCGGAGAACGCCCAGTTCGCGGAGATGGTGGAGGAGCACGGCTTCACCTTCATCGGCCCGACCGCGGAGCACATCCGCATCATGGGCGACAAGGTCACCGCGAAGAAGACGGTGATGGAGCAGGGGCTGCCCGTGGTCCCCGGCTCCGACGGCCCGGTGCCGACGCTGGAAGAGGCGGAGAAGATCGGCCGCGAGACCGGCTATCCGATCCTCATCAAGGCGGCGGCGGGCGGCGGCGGCAAGGGCATGAAGGTCGCCCGCAACCCCGACCAGCTCAAGGAAGCCTACCAGCTCGCCCGTGGCGAAGCGCGCGCCGCCTTCGGCAACGACGAGGTCTACATCGAGAAGTATCTCGGCAAGCCCCGGCACATCGAGATCCAGCTTCTCGGCGACGAGCACGGCAACTGCGTGCATTTCGGCGAGCGCGACTGCTCCGTGCAGCGCCGCCACCAGAAGGTCATCGAGGAGGCCCCGTCGCCGGCCCTGAACGCCGAGCAGCGTGCGTTCATCGGCGATCTGGCGGCCAAGACGGCGGCGGCCATCGGCTACCGCGGCGTCGGCACGATGGAGTTCCTGTTCGAAGACGGGCAGTTCTACTTCATCGAGATGAACACCCGCCTGCAGGTCGAGCACACGATCACCGAGATGATCACCGGCATCGATCTGGTGCGCGAGCAGATCCGCGTGGCGACCGGTGCCCCGCTCGGCTACGGCCAGGCGGACATCCGTTTCCAGGGCCATTCGATCGAGTGCCGCGTGAACGCGGAGCATCCGGAGACCTTCATCCCGTCGCCGGGAAAGATCGAGGGCTACCACGCCCCGGGCGGCCTGGGCGTGCGCGTCGACTCGGCGCTCTACGACGGCTACCGCATCCCGCCGCACTACGACAGCCTGATCGCCAAGCTGGTCGTCCACGGCACCACCCGCAACGAGTGCCTGATGCGGCTGCGCCGGACGATCGAGGAGTATGTGATCGGCGGCGTCGACACCACGCTGCCCCTGCACCAGCGCATCATCGCGCAGCAGGCCTTCATCGACGGCAACTACGACATCCACTGGCTTGAACAGCTGATGGGCATGAAGAAGTAAAGTCCGCCAAGCGGTTCAATGAAAAGAGCCCTTCTTCCCGATGGGGAGGAAGGGCTCTTTTCGTTTTTGCGGGTGCGGGATTCTCGGATGACAACAGGGTCTTCACGGATTTCACGGACGTTGGCACGGATTTCACCGATTTTTATAGTCGTGCCCAGTGCAGGCCTGTTCGATCAGCGTGCGCTGAGCAAGCCCAAAGAAATCCGTGCCTAAATCCGCGAAATCCGTGAAGCACCTGTTGCCCGCGAGAATCCGACACCCCGTCACGGCGCCGCGGTCAGCAGGGCATCGCGGCGGCAGCGGTCGACCACCTTGGCGCCGCAGGGCATGAAGGACAGGTCCTTGTTCAGGCACAGCCGCACCTCGGCCACGTCGCGCTTGGAACAGACCAGCGCCACCGACTCCGGTTCCAGCCCAGGGTTGGCCTGGACGAACAGGCGTTCCACCTGGGTCGCCGGGATCGACAGGTCGGATTTCGGGGCCTGGAGCGCCTCAGGGATTTTCACCTTGGCGAAGGCCTTGCGGACCTGGGCGAAATAGTCGGTGACGGGCAGTCCGCTGCAGGTGCCGTGCTTCGTCCATTGATGCACGATCAGCCCGACGCTGGGCATCACCGGCATGGTGGCGTCCACCACGGCGCGGGGGACCGTGCGGTCGCGGGTGCAGGTGGCCGGGTAGCCGCCGTTGCTGTATTGCGGCCACAGGCCGTGGACGATGAAGCCGAACTTGCGCTCCACCCCGCACTGGTCGGGATCGGCGTCGCCCTGATTCTTGGCGCAGTGGGTGGGCGACCAGGACAGGCTGAGCACATAGTAATCGAAGGTGCCGGGCTCTGCCTTGCGCTGCGCCCATGACGCGCCGGTCATCGAGAGAAACGCAACCATCGATACGATGATGGCTGACAGAGCCGTCTTCATGTTGGATCTCCTGCGATGAACACCTCTTTCCGTTGCATACCATGGTGGGAGCCACCTGTCGCGCGGAAGTGGTGCGCTGAGATAACGTTGCGGGGGTGAGGGGGCAAACGGCTATAGTGTCCGCGATGATCGAACTGTCCGCATCGCTGCTTCTGCGCGCCTACGCCGCCGGCATTTTTCCGATGGCGGAGAACGCCGACTCCGAGGAGCTGTACTGGTTCGATCCGGAGCGGCGTGGCGTTCTGCCGCTGGAGGGCTTCCACGTCCCGCGCAAGCTGCGCAAGACCGTGCGGCGCGGCCCGTTCGAACTGCGCTTCGACACGGCCTTCCGTGCGGTGATCGAGGCCTGCGCGGAACCGACGCCGGACCGCCCCAAGACCTGGATCAACGGCGATATCCTGCGGCTCTATACCGAACTGCACGAGCGCGGCTGCGCCCACAGCGTGGAATGCTGGAGCGGCGGTCAACTCGTCGGCGGCCTGTATGGTGTGGCGCTGGGCGGCGCCTTTTTCGGGGAAAGCATGTTCAGCCGCGTCACCGACGCCAGCAAGGTGGCGCTGGTGCATCTGGTCGCCCGGCTGCGGGCTGCGGGCTACACGCTGCTGGACGCGCAATTCGTGACGGAGCATCTGAGCCAGTTCGGCGCCACGGAGATCCCGCGCGCCGAGTACCGCCACCGGCTGGCAGCCGCCCTGGCGGTGCCGACGGACTTCGGCGGCGTCGACCAGGAGGCGGCCATCACGGCGTTGTTCGGCGCGGAGGGCTGAGGGCGGGGCGCTGGGACGGCCTCAGTCACCCTCGCAGGACAGCACCCAGACGTCGTAGATCGGGTGTTCCATCGCCGACAGGGCGGGGCTGGAGGCGAACATCCAGCCGCTGAACACCGGCTCGGCCTGTTCGCCGGGCTTGTTCTCGATCACTTCGAGGAAGGCCGCGGTTTCCGGCGTCTCGATCGGCGGGTTCTCCTTGCAGGCGCGCAGCGTGATGCGCAGGCTGCCGAGCGCCTTGGTCTCGCCGACCGCGATGGTGAAGGTGGAGGTGCGGGCGGTGATCTTGTCCAGTCCCTGCAGCTTCGCGGCGGGGCGGCTGACCATCTCCTCCGGCACCGGAGCGGCGCCGGCCGGGCCGGTCAGGCTCAGGACCGGAAGGCAGAGCAGCGCGGCCGCCAGGGCCGCGCCGCGCAGGCGGAGGCTTTTCGGAGTCGTCGTCACTGGGATCGTCGTCACTGGGGATCGCTTCCGTGATGTCGAACGGCGTGGGCCGAAACCCGACAGCCTTCTAGCCCGGAAGCGTCTTCCCGTCTACTCCGCGACCGCTTTATGGACCCGCTTATACAATCAAGCGCAAAGCCTGACACATCAGGCTTTGCGCTTGCCCTCGGACGGCGGGCGCGGCCGTCCGGCCGCTTGCCTTCGCAGGCACGAGCCTGCGGGGCCGCCGTCGCGGCCCTTACCGTC
>NZ_WHOR01000349.1:0-4928 GCF_013340925.1 Azospirillum formosense | reverse complement strand
CGATTCGGCGACGGCCCGCGTGGGACGGTCGTCATCGTCCACCGGGCCGGTCTGGGTGTTGATGCGCCGGGCATCGTCGCGGATGGACAGCAGGGTGGACACGGCGAACTGGAGCAGCGGCGCCATCGTCTCGGAGTTCGCCAACTCCTCCGCCGTCAGGGCGGCGAAGCGCTGGCGCACCTGTTCCACCGCGTCCTCGATGCTGTCGCGCAGGGCGCCGGTGTCCTGGAGGACGCGTTCCAGATCCTCCCGAAGGGCTGAAATCTCGCAGGCTTGGCGCAGCTCGTGGAAGCCGATGGGCGTCCCCGGCGTCCGCCCGGAGTCGGCGGTCCGCTGATCCTGCGATCGAAAATCATAGGGCATCTTCGCCAAACGCCGGGCCCTATCCTGCAATCCTGATGGAGACCAAGGAAGGTTGCCGTGTCACAGGTTTAATGCGGTTGAACATGGTTGGAAACCGTTTGCGCACCCCATTCGCTTGTACTATTTTTTCCGCACCGGGGGGAACGGAATCCTGCGGTATCACAAATCCTACCCACCCCTCCCCAGAACCACGCATGCCGGGTACTCACGGTGTCGATTGATCGCGCGGAACTGGAACGGCTTCTTGCCGATCGTCCGACTGGAAACCGCTCGGCCATGCAGGCCGTCCGCGAAAGCTACGCCGACATCGGCCTGATGCGCGAGCGCGGCCTGTCCTGGGCGGATATCTCCGACGTGCTGGCGAAGCTGGGCGTCACCGCCCGCGACAACCAGCCGATCTCGCCCGTCACCCTGCGCTCCGCCTTCTTCCTTGTGGGGAACGAAGGGCGCGACGGCGGCGCGGACGGAGAGGATGCGGGAGGCGCAACGCCGCGTGAAACGCTGGACGCGGTTCACCGTGCCGCCCTCGCCGCCGGACAGCCGGCGGACGACGAGGATGCGGCGCTTGCGCCGGAACCGGCCGAAGCGGACCTGGTGGACAAGGCGGCCGACGATTCGCTGGAATCCGCCGGATCCGCCGTGCCCGAACCGGAATTCACTTCCGCTCCAGAACCGGACCCCGTTCCGGAATCCGTTTTCATGGCCGCGGACTCCGCCGGTCCAACGGACGAGCCGTCTCCGGTTCCGGGCCTTCCTCCCGTTCAGGCTCCGATTTCCCAGGCTGACAACTCCCGGGCGCCGGTCCCTCACATTTCATCACCTCAAGATTCGACAACGAACAGACCCTGGAAAGGCGATCGCATGCTGGGCACCATCTTCGTTCTCAACGACCGCGGTGGCGTCGGCAAGACGCTGCTGTCCCATCACCTGATGGCGACCGCCATGCTCGAAGGCCTTCAGCTCAAGGTCGTCGAATATGAGGTGAACGAGCGCCTGAACCGCCTGTTCGGTCCGGAGGTGGTCGAGCACCGCCGCATCACCCAGGACTTCATGAACATGATGGGGTCGGGCGACGGCTTCTACGAGTTCTGGGACCAGATCGGCCCGGAGTTGCAGCGCGGCGGCCGCCTCTACGACTTCGGCGGCAACATCTCCCAGTGGTTCTTCAACTGGGCCGAGGTGTCGGGCTTCGACTACTATGTCGGCGAGGGCGAGCGGCTGACCTTCATGGTGCCGGTCACCGTCGATCTGGCCTCGCTGTCCACCGGCATGAACACGCTGGAGCGCATCGCCACCATCGCCCCGAAGGCCAAGCGCGTTCTGGTCGAGAACGGCTTCTCCGGTCCCTTCTCGCAGCTCGACGACAGCCAGTACGCCCGCCGCAAGGCGGAGATGGTGGAGCGCGAGGGCGTGGAGGTCATCTCCATGGCTCCCTGCACGGCCCCGGCCTGGGCGCGCCTGACCGGCCACCGCATCGACGAGGTGGCGCAGATGACCCGCGAGGATCTGGTGAAGCTGGGCATGACCCCGCCGGTCGCCTCCCGCTCGCTGATCATCATCCACGAGTGGCTGCGCACGATGCGGCAGGCGCTGTCGCCCTACCTGCGCGACGCCTTCAACCAGTCCTCCGGCCCGGCCGCCAAGACCGGCGCCCGCCAGGGCGCGCTCTGACAGGACTTAGCATCGCCAGCATGCGGGAACGGGGGCCTTCGCGGCCCCCGTTTCTTTTTGCCGGCTGAAGACGTTACGCGAAGTCTTCGACCAGGGCCGCGAACTCCTGCGGGCGTTCGGCGTGCAGCCAGTGGCCCGCGCCCTCGATCATTTCGATGGCGGCCTTGGGGAAGTGGCGGTGGATGGCGGCGTGGTTCTCCGGCACGATGTAGTCGGACCGGGTTCCGCCGATGAACAGGGTGGGGCCGTCGTATCGGGCGTCGCCGAGATCCGGGAAGCCGATCAGGTCGGCCATGCGGGCGCCGATGGCGTCGAGGTTGATCCGCCAGTGAAACGACCCTTGCTCCAGAACGAGATTCTGCAGCAGGAAGGAGCGCAGGGGGGCTTCCGGCACCGCATCCACGAGCTGCGCCTCGACCTCCGACCGGCGGGTGCAGCCTTCCAGCCTGGCCTGCTTCATCGCGGCCACGAAAGGCGCGTGGGTGTGGGTGTAGGCGACCGGCGCGATGTCGGCCACGGCCAGACGCTCCACCCGGTCGGGATGGGTCAGCGCCAGGGTCATCGCCACCTTGCCGCCCATGGAATGGCCGACCACCGACGCCCGCGCGAAGCCGCGGTCGTCGAGGAATCGCAGCACGTCCGCGGCCATCGCCGGGTAGGTCATCTCGTCCGACCAGGGGGCGCCGCCGTGGTTGCGCAGGTCCAGGGCATAGACCCGGTGCCGCTCCGCGAAGCGCTTCGCCAGGGTCTGCCAGTTGCGCGCCGACCCGAACAGGCCGTGCAGGACCAGCAGGGGGGTGCCGCCGTTCGCTTCGCCGGCTTCCAGATAGGTGAGGGGAAGACCCTGGGCCATGGACGTTCCGCTTGTCTGAAGGTGGGTGGAGAGGACAATGGGTGGGCGGCGATCCTAGCAGACCGTTTCCGCCCACCGCCTTCAAATTCCACACGGGCTGGCATGCCGAAAGGCGTGACGCGGGCGGGGAAAACGCTAGGATGGCGCCGCCCATCAGAGGACCCGTACGCACCGTGCTCCGCAACATCCTGTCCGTCGGCGGGCTGACGCTGGTCAGCCGCGTCCTTGGCTTTCTGCGCGACGTCCTGACCGCCGCGCTGCTCGGCGCCGGGCCGGTGGCCGACGCCTTCTTCGTGGCGTTCCGGCTGCCCAACCATTTCCGCGCCCTGTTCGCCGAGGGGGCGTTCAACTCGGCCTTCGTGCCGCTGTTCTCCGCCAAGCTGGTGCAGGACGGGCAAGCCGCCGCCAAGCGCTTCGCCGAGGAGGTGATGAGCCTGCTGCTGGCGGTGCAGCTGCTGTTTCTGGCCGGCATCCTGGCGATCATGCCGCAGTTCATGACGGTCTTCGCGCCGGGCTTCTCCGACGAGCCGGAGAAATTCCGGCTGGCCGTCCTGTTCACCAGCATCACCTTCCCGTACCTGCTGTTCATCTCGCTGGAATCGCTGCTGGCCGGCGTGCTGAACAGCATGGGGCGGTTCGGGGCGGCGGCGGCGGCGCCGATCCTGCTCAACCTGTGCCTGATCGCGGCGATGGTGCTGGCCGCGCCGCTGATGCCGACGGTCGGCCACGCCCTGTCCTGGGGCGTTTTCGCCGCCGGGCTGGCGCAGTTCCTGTACCTGTACTGGGAGGCGAGCCGCGCCGGGATGGGGCTGCGGCTGGCCCTGCCGCGTTTCACGCCCGACGTGAAGCGGTTCCTGACCGTGTTGGGACCGGCGGCGTTGGGGTCTGGCCTGACCCAGATCAACCTGTTCGTCGACACGCTGATCGCCTCGCTGCTGCCCACCGGCGCGGTGTCCTACCTCTACTACGCGGACCGGCTGAACCAGTTGCCGCTGGGCGTCATCGGGATCGCGGTGGGGACCGTTCTGCTTCCGGAAATGGCCCGGCGCATCAAGGGCGGGGACGAGCCGGGCGCGGTGGAGAGCCAGAACCGGGCGGTGGAACTGTCGCTGGTGCTGACCCTGCCGGCCGCCGCCGCCTTCCTGGTCGCCGGCCTGCCCATCGTGTCGGTGCTGTTCCAGCACGGCGCCTTCGGCCCGACCGACGCCGCGCAGTCCGCCGCCACCCTGCAGGCCTACGCGCTGGGCTTGCCGGCCTTCGTGGTGATCCGCAGCCTCGTCAACGGCTTCTACGCCCGGCACGACACGGCGACCCCGGTGCGGGTGGCGCTGGCCGCGACGGCGGTCAACGTGGCGTTGAAGCTGGCGCTGATGGGACCGCTGGCGCAAGTGGGGCTGGCGGTGGCGACCTCCGTCGCCGCCTGGGTCAACGCCGGGCTGCTGGCGTGGCTGCTGACCCGGCGCGGGCTGTTCAAGGCTGATGCCCGGCTGCTGCGCAACCTGCCGCGCATGGCCATCGCGGCGCTCGCCATGGGCGGCACGTTGTGGCTGGTGCAGACCCAGCTGTCGTCCTGGCTGACCGCCCATGGGCTGTTCGAGCGGCTGGGCGGGCTGGTGCTGCTGGGCCTTGCCGGCCTGCTGGTCTACGCGGTTCTGGCGGTGGCGCTGGGCCTGCTGCGCCGGTCGGACCTCGGGCGGTTGCGCCGGCGCCGCAAGAGCGTTTGAGGACTAAGCCGCCGGCCCGTTCTTGACCGGGCGGGCCGGATCGGCGGTCCATTCCGACATCGACCCGTCATAGAGGCGCACCCCGTCGACCCCCGCCAGTTCGCTCAGCGCGAACCAGGACACCGAGGCGAGGTGGCCGGTGTTGCAGAAGGTGATCGTCGCGTCCCCCGTCCCGGCTTGATCCGCCAGCGCCTTCACCGCGTCGGCGGGGAGGAAGCGTTTCTCGGCGGCGGAGTAGAAGGCGCCGTTCTCGATCAGCACCGCCCCCGGCCCGTCTCTTTTACACCTCTTGCTCTGCCGACGACCCTCCCTCGGGA
>NZ_WHOR01000348.1:0-4943 GCF_013340925.1 Azospirillum formosense | reverse complement strand
TCGCCTTAGTCCCCGGGGCCCGGAAGTGGTTACAAGGGACCGGGGCCCCCCCGGCTGCGCCGCCGCCTCGACCGCGTCGATTCCGCGGATGTCGGCGTGGGCGTGGGGGGAGCGCACAAAGACCGCGTAGGTCTGGCCGGGAAGCGACACGTCGTCGGTGTAGCGCCCGCCGCCGGTCAGCAGGCGCGCGTCTTCGGTGCGGGGGACCGGCTGGCCGATGCCGAACTTCATCATGGGGCGGGGTCCTTCCTATTGCGCGGGCCTGTGGCGTGGGGAGACACCCGGAGAAGATAGGCGGAGCCTTGGCCGGCGAAAACCCTCGGTTGGGCATAAGCCGGCGGTGGCGTGGGGGCGCCGGGCCACCTATTCTTAGGCCATGTGCGGACGCATGATACTCGCCACGCCGGCCGCGGAGGTTCAGCGGCTGTTCGGCTTCCCCGAACTTCCGAACCTCCAGCCCCGCTGGAACGTGGCCCCCACCCAGCCGGTGCCCGCCGTGCGGCGGGAGGAGGATGGGCGCCATCTGGTGACCCTGCGCTGGGGACTCGTGCCCTTCTGGGCGGACGACCCGTCCATCGGGGCGCGGCTGATCAACGCGCGCGGGGAGACGCTGGCCGAGAAGCCGTCCTTCCGGGAGGCGTTCCGCAAGCGGCGCTGCCTCGTCCCCGTGGACGGATTCTATGAGTGGAAGGCGGAGGGCAAGCGCAAGCAGGGCTGCGCCATCCGCCGCCGCGACGGCGCGCCCTTCGCCTTCGCCGGCCTGTGGGAGCGCTGGAACGGCCCGAAGGGCGGCCCCGCCCCCGCGGAACCGCTGGAGACGCTGACCATCGTCACCACCACGGCCAACGCGGTGCTGAAGCCGCTGCACGAGCGCATGCCGGTGATCCTGGACGAGACGGACTGGGACCTGTGGCTGGACCCTGCCGCCCCGCTGCCGCTGCTGGAAGGGCTTCTGAAGCCGGCGCCCGACGCGCTGCTGGAGGCCCATCCGGTGGGACCGCGCGTCAATAACGTGCGCAACGACGACGAAGCGTGCGCGGCTCCCTTGGACGATGCACCGCCCGATGACGCGCCGACCTTGTTCTGACTGGCGAAGCCTTTTGGTGGCGATTCTTCTCGTCGGCTCAACCGGAACGGCGTATGCCCAGGGAGGGACGACCAAAGGCAAGGTCGCCAACACCCCCAACGAGACGTTAAAAGGGCAGGGTGTCGCCATGGAGGGCGATACGCTGTCCATCAAAGGGACGCCGGTTCGCCTCATGGGAATCGACGCCCCCGACGTCGGGCAGAAATGCCGGAACCGCTACGGGCACGAACTCGATTGCTTCCGCATCGCCACGGCGGTGCTGGCCGGCCTGATCAAGGACCAGGAGGTGACCTGCACCATCGCCGAACGCGACCGCAACGGCCAGCAATTGGGCGAATGCCGGGTGCTCGGCGTCGATCTGGGGGCGGCCATGGTGGCGCGCGGCTGGGCCTTCGCCTACCGCAGCCTGTCGCCGGCCTACGCCTCCAGCGAGGCCTTCGCGCAGAGCCGCCGGCTCGGCCTGTGGGGGGGGCAGGTGGAGAAACCCTGGCAGTGGCGGTCGCGCCAGCAGAGGGAGCAGGCGCGGTAGGTCCTGCGGTCCGGTTCGGCCATCTGGCCTCTGCCAACGGGGGAAGGGGGACTCGGCCTTTTTTTCGGTTCGCCCTCCTTGGGGGGCGTGATAGTGTTTCAGAGTGTTAACAAGTTATTAATCAAGCCGACCGGCCAGCGCCCCTCGGTGCCGAAGGCCGGAAGGACCCACCCACCGGCGCGGAAGAACGGGTCATGCGAGTCTACGCACGCCAGCTTTACGATCATCTCCCCTACCTGCGGCGCTACGCGCGCGCGCTGACCGGAGCGACCGAACGCGGTGACGATCTCGTGACGCGCTGCGTCGAGGTCGCCGTGATGGCCCCGTCCCGCTTCGGGCTGGAAGCCGGGGCGCGGGTGCCGCTCTACGCCCTGCTGCATCTGCTGTTCGACGAGGACGGGGACGGGCTGCCGACCCCGTCGCCGCACCCCATCGAACGGGCGCTGGCGTCCCTGCCGGAAGGCGAGAGGCGCATGTATCTGCTGATCACGCTGGAAGGGCTGACGGTTCCCGAAGCCGCCCAGGTGCTCCAGATCCCCGCGCCGGAGGGCCAGGACCGGCTGACCGTCGCCCGCGACAAGGTGCGCAACGCCCTGACCCAGCGGGTTCTGGTGGTCGAGGACAACCCGATCCTGGCGATGGAGATCGGCTCGCTGGTCACCGACATGGGCCATGTCGTCTGCGGCACCGCCAACAACGAACAGGAGGCCCTGGAACTGCTGGAGGCCGAGAAGCCGACGCTGGCCCTGCTCGACGTCCGGCTGGCCGACGGCGGAAGCGGGGTGGAGGTCGCCCGCCGGCTGCGCCAGAAGCGCGCCATGCGGACCATTTTTGTCACGGCCTTCGACGGCGACCTGGAGGAGGCGGACGCCCGCCATCTCGGCCAGATCGTCCGCAAGCCCTTCACCAACGAGGCGATCCAGGCGGCGATCTCCCGCGCGGTCTTCATGCCGAGCCCGGTGGCGCTGGCGTAACACGCGGTTCGGATTGGACATGCGAAAAGGGCGGCCCCGTCGGGCCGCCCTTTGCATGTGTGCTGCCGTGTTGCCGCCGGTTAGACGGTGGTGCGGCGCCCGGCGATCATGCGGTAGATGGCCAGGATGATGATGGCGCCGACGATGGCGCCGATGAAGCCGGCCCCTTCGCCCGCCCGGTACCAGCCCACGGCCTCGCCCAGATAGGTGGCGACGAAGGCGCCCGCGATGCCGAGCAGCGTGGTGATGATGAAGCCGCCCGGATCACGGCCCGGCATCAGGAACTTGGCGACGATGCCGGCCAGGAAGCCGATGATGATCGTCCACAGAATACCCATAACCTCTCTCCCTCCAGTATCGATGTCCTCGATCCCACGCAGCCATAACGCCCAAAACGGCGTTTGGTTCTGCCCGAAGGAGGACCCCCTTGCGGATAAACCCACCTGGAGCATGGCCGGGAGGGAGAAGGGTTAGTGCTGGAATCAGCTCCGCAGGGCGCGGATGTTGGCGGCGTAGCGGTCCGGCCCGCCGGTGAAGGTGGCGGTTCCGGCGACCAGAACGTCGGCTCCCGCTTCGATGGCGATGCGGGCGGTCTCGCCGTTGATGCCGCCGTCCACCTGGAGGTCGATGGGCTTGCCCAGCGCGTCGATGCGGCGGCGCAGCTCATGGATCTTGGGAAGCTGGTTGGCGATGAAGCTCTGCCCGCCGAAGCCCGGGTTGACCGTCATGACCAGAACGAGATCGAGGTCTTCCAGCAGATAGTCGACGGCCTCCAGCGGGGTGGCCGGGTTCAGCGACAGGCCGGCCTTCTTGCCCAGCGACTTGATGAGCTGGATGGTGCGGTGGACGTGGGCGCCGGCTTCCGCATGGACGGTGATGATGTCGGCGCCGGCGTCCGCGAAGGCGGCGACGTAGGGATCCACCGGGGAGATCATCAGGTGCACGTCGAAGGGCTTCGCCGTGTGCGGGCGCAGCGCCTTCACCACCGCCGGGCCGATGGTGATGTTGGGAACGAAATGGCCGTCCATCACGTCGATGTGGATGTAGTCGGCGCCCGCCGCATCGATGGCGCGCACTTCCTCGCCCAGCCGGGCGAAATCGGCGGAGAGGATGGACGGGGCGATCTTGACCGGGCGCATGGCGGAAATCCTTGGCGTGAACGGTGCGGGAAAGGGCGGTGGAAAATCCGCCTTCCCATACCACGGCTCCCCCGCCGCCCCAACCCTTCTCGCCGTTCCTGGCAGGGCCAAGCCGTTTGATGGTTCCTCTCCCGGGGCGGGAGAGGAGATATCAACGATGATCGCTCCGCCCCCGTTCGCCGCGGCCATTCTCGCTCCTCCGCTCCGCGCCCATGGGGCGGGGGACTGGCCGTCCCCCGCCCAAAAGGCAAGGCGCGGTTCAGAAGCCGGCCAGCACGATCTTGCCCTTGGCCCGCCCGCTTTCGAGCAGGGCGTGGGCGCGCGTCAGGTTGGCGGCGTTGATGGTGCCGAACGTCTCGGCCAGCGTCGTGCGGACGGTGCCGGCGTCGACGAGGCGCGACACGTCGCTGAGCAAAGCGTGCTGGGCCTCGATGTCGGCGGTGCCGAACACCGGCCGGGTGAACATGAACTCCCAATGCAGCGACACGCTCTTGCGCTTCAGCACCATGACGTCCAGCCCCGCCGGATCGTCGATCAGCGCGACGCGGCCCTGCGGGGCGATCAGGGCGGCGATCTCCGGCAGATGGGTGCCGGTGTCGTTGGTCGAGAAGACGAAGGCCGGGGCGCCGATGCCCAGAGCCTCCACCTGGGCGGCCAGCGGCTTGCGGTGGTCGACGACGTGATGGGCGCCCAGGTCCCGGCACCAGGCCTGGGTCTCCTCGCGGGACGCGGTGGCGATGACCGTCAGGTCGGTCAGTTGCCGGGCGAGCTGGATGGCGATGGAGCCGACGCCGCCGGCTCCGCCGACGATCAGGATGGCGTTGGCCGCCCCCGGCACCGGGCGCCGCACGTCCAGCCGGTCGAACATGGCTTCCCACGCGGTGATGCTGGTCAGCGGCAATGCTGCGGCCTGGGCGAAATCGAGGCTGGCCGGCTTCGGCCCGACGATGCGCTCGTCCACCAGATGGAACTCGGCGTTGGTGCCGTCGCGGTCGATGGCCCCGGCGTAGAAGACGGCGTCGCCCGGCTTGAACAGCGTGGCCTGCGGCCCGGCGGCGACCACGGTGCCGGCGGCATCCCAGCCCAGCACCTTCATGGCGCCCGGAGCCGGCGGCATGTTGCGGCGCACCTTGGTGTCGACGGGGTTGACCGAGACGGCCTTGATCTCGACCAGAAGGTCGCGGCCCTGGGGCTCGGGGCGGGGACGCTCCACG
>NZ_WHOR01000347.1:0-4961 GCF_013340925.1 Azospirillum formosense | reverse complement strand
GATGCCCTCGCCGGCGCAGCGTGCGAGGAGCCAGCGGATGTAGGCAAGCTGGTTCCCCGCCATGCCGTCGAACTCAAACACCACCGAGCGGTAGCCGATCTCCTCCATGGTCGGGCGCCGGAGGTCGTTCCGGAGCTTGGGGTGCCCCACCAGCACGACGGAGAGCATGCCGCCGCCATCGGCCAACACCTCCATCAATCGCTTCAGACCGATCAGCGTCTTGCCGTGCAGGTCGTGGGCCTCGTCCACGAACAGGGCCACCGGCTTGCGGCCGCGTCGCACGAGTTGCTGCAATTCGCGCTCGCGCTTCTCGCCGAGGGTCGGAATCTTCGGGTCCTTGTCTGGGGAGAGGTCATGGAACAGCGCGGTGATGAGGGTGGGGATGGTGGGTGCGGTCCTTGTCCACCGACAGGCTCTTCGACACCGTGACGCGCCCGTCGCGGGTCAGCTCGTCCTGGATGCGGCGGAGCAGCACGGTCTTGCCGCTGCCGACGACTCCGGCGACCGCCACCAGGCGGCCGGCCAGGATAGAAGCCTTCACATCCTTGATGAGTTGGCGGTGATGGTCGGTCTCGTAATACCCGGCCATCAGCATGTCCCGCTCCAACTTGAAATGCTCCATGACCTCCGTCAGCATGCCCCGCCCCCTCCCGTCCGCTGCCTGAAGTACGCCCGCACCTTCGTCAGCACTTCATCCTTGGCCAGGGTCTCCCGCACCAGCGCGTCGATCCAGGTCCGGTCTTCGGCCGATAGTTTCGCCAACGCCAAGCCGATCTCGCCGGCGATCGCGCGTTTGGCCGTGATGATGTCGGGAAAGGCCAGGGTGCGGTAGGGATCCGGGTCGGCGAACGCCACCTTGGGAGCCGGTGCAGAGACGGGTGGCGGTAGGGGCGCGGTGCCGCCGTCGAGAGCCGCGCGCGGCAGGCCGATGCGCTCCGCCAGCTCGGCCACCCGGTCGGCCCGTTCTTCGGATTTGGTCTTCTGGTGCTTGCGGTATTTGTGCAGTGGGATGGGGCCGCCGACCGGACCGTAGGGGCCATACCGCCGGTCGCCGTGCTCAACGTAGAGTTCCTGGTCGAACAGGCCCCACCAGAGCACCACGTCTTCGCCGGCCAGGTCCGGATCGACCTCATAGGCGACGCCCTCCACGGTGATGCGCGGGTGTCGATGCCGACCTTGCGCCGCTCCGGCTCCCGCGCGAAGGCGCAGAAGCGGTCCCAGGCACACATCTCGCGGCAGCCCTTCTCCGGCAGGTTCCGGACCCAGTCCTCGATGCGGCTGTGCGGTTCGGACCGGTGATCCTGGGCGTTGTAGCGGACGAGGTAGCGGCGCAGCCACAGGTTCGCCTCCGCCTCGTCCTGCGGTTCGTGGAAGTGGTAGAGCGTCTCATGGACGTCCTTGACGGTGCGGAACGGCCGCTCGACCTTGCCCTTCGACCGGGCGGTGGTGCGCCGGCCGTCGCTCCCCGCCGGAAGGTGGGTCATCACCTTGACGCCCAGGCAGGCCATGACGTTCTGGAACACGCGCGAGCGGGTGACCGGGCCGTTGTCCATGTAGATCGCCTCGGGGATGCCCTGGAACGGCATGTCCTCCTCGGGTTTCGCCGCCATGGCGTTGTAGAGGAAGCGCAGAGCCGACTCCGCGTCCTCCCCGTAGACGCATCGGTACTCCTGGTAGACGACGCCGCTGCGGTCGTCGGCGACACTGAACAGCATCAGCGTGGGCGCTCCCCGGCCGGGCTCGATCCAGAGCAGCTGCTTGACGTGCTTCAGGTCCGACGGGCTCATGTCGAACTGCCACAGCTCATTCGACCGCCGCGCCTGGAACCGCACGGCCGCCGGCGCACGGGTCAGACGCATATGGTCGTATCCCCAGGCCCTGAGATACCGGTCGGCCGTCGGCCGGGTGAGCGATCCGGACGGAAGCTTCACCAGCCCGTCAGGCGTTTCCACGCCATGTTCCTCCATCAGCTCGATGGCGCGCGCGGTAGAAAGATGCCGGCCCTTCTTGTTGGTGGTCCGCAGCTTCAGAGCGGCGATGATTTCGCAGTACCGCTCCATTTCGGCCAAGCTGAGCTTGCGGGGCTTCCCTCGGTCGGCCCGACGAACTCCTTTCGGCCGCAACTGCCGTTGCAGAGCGCGGTAGACGGTGGCTCGGGATACTCCATAAAGCTCGGCGGCGGATCGTAGGATCTCCAGACGATCCGGGTGGCGGGGCGGCAGGGTGTCCAGCCGGCGGCGCAGGTTCACCAGCGCTTCAGCCGGAACCTGCCGCCGGCCCTCAGACATCGCCGGCTGCCAACGCGCGGTAGACTGAAGCCCGTCCGATCCCGAGGCGTTCGGCAATGGCCGTGGCTCCCAGCCGCTCCTGCTCCTTCAGGCGACGGACCTCCGCCGGATCGATGGACCGTTTACGGCCCTTGTAGACGCCTTTCGCCTTGGCCTGGGCAATTCCCTCCATCTGTCGCTCACGTCGGAGGTTTGTCTCGAAATTCAGCGAACACACCCAGCATGTCGAGGAAAGCCTTGCCGGCTGCCGTGGCGGTATCGATCGGCTGCTCCGTTGCCTTCAGCACCGCGCCCTTCACGCGCAGTTCGTGCACGATGTCCTGGAGATCTCTGATCGAGCGCGCCAAGCGGTCGATGCGAGTGACCATCAGCGTGTCCCCCGGGTGCAGGAACTGCAACAGGAGCGACAACTCTGACCGACCGGCGCGTGTGGTGCCGCTTGCCTTCTCCGATCGGATCACGTCACAGCCTGCCCGAAGCAGCGCCTACTCCTGGATCGTGACGTCCTGGTCGGTGGTCGATGCCCGGGCGTAGCCGTAGATCGCCATGTCCGTCTCACATGCGTCTGGACCTGCTGACGATAGCGTCTCCGGATATGGAAATCCACCCTAATGAGACGCGAGAAGCGTCTCAGGCGAGCGCCTCAATGGGGTATACTCAACCGGAACAGGGGATGACTTGGCGCCCCAACGTTGATCAGGCTATGCGCCTGTTTCACGACCAACGAGCTGCCGCCAGATTTGTCGATGCGCGGCAGGGGGACGGTGACCGTCTCGCACTTGGTGACGCCACCGTCCACTGGCATTCGGGCCTCGACGTCGTAGCTCATCGCCGGGACCGTGATCTGCGCCAGCACACCGGCTTGCCGGTGTGCGGCGTATGACACAGCCTGGGCGAGGAACTGCGTGGGGTGGGAGGCGGGGCGGACAACAGGACAACGCGCCGGACCACGCTGACGCAACGGGGAGGCCACGAGCGGACAACAGGGCGGACAACGGGACACCAGGCGGACAACGGTGCGGCAACGCCACGACGCTTGTCGCCTTGTGGCGACCAATGGGGCACGGCGCGCGCCGCCGTTTGGGCGCTCTGCGTGCTACGGAAGCGGCGTGTGGCGGAGGTTCGCGTGCTCTTTTTTGTCCTCACACCTGTGCATCAATATGCAGGACTTTTCGGGCATAGCATCCGCTGCCCATATCTAAGGCTTTGTTATTTCATCGCTATGGTTGCTACGGATGACTCGGTTCGTAGCACTGCTACGGTGCGGCAAAGCCCACGCTTTCTGCTACGAGTTCTCCAAAAAGAAGAGTATCTTGAACGCTACGCTCAGGTACGGTGGGGCAGAAAATGACCGCGGGGATTGTATGGCCAGCCATTCCAGTGACCAAGGCGGACAGGGTCCGGCAGTGCTTGGGGACGGTGGCCGAAATGCGGCTGAACAAAGCGACGTGGCCAGAGGTCGCGGCGGTCCTCCAAGCAGATGGGCTATCGGTCACCGCCGACGAGATCCGCTCCTACTGGGGCCGCCACACCAAAGGCATGCATCCCGCGCAAGTCGCTCTCCGCGCGCGGGATGCACGCATCGCCGCGCTGATCGATGAACGGGACGCCGATCGGGCGGCGACGGCCCTGGAGCGGGACACGGAAGCACGTCAGGCTGAGTACACCGCCGCCGTACTCGCACAGACAGAGAAGGCGTGGGGCCAAGCCCGCGACGAGGTCGCTCAGGCGGTCCGTAAGCGCGACGCGGCGATAGCCGCTCGAGAAGAGGCCGAACGGATTAAGGCCGCCCTCGAGGCGCGCCTGACGACCCTGGAGGAGCAATTGGCGGTCGAGCGGACAAAGGCGCGGTTGCTTGATGGGCGACTGATTGTGGTCGACGAGCAGTCCGGCCATTTCATCATCGAAGGGTTCACCCAAGACCAGTCCGCCGTGGTGAACCAGCACTGGCCGGAGTTCCATCCGCTTCTCCAGGCGCGGGCTGCTCAGCAGAAGCAGGACCTCACGCGCGAGATGGAAACCGCCGCCCGTCATGAGCGCGCCGACAACGATCTGCGCGCGGTCCTGGTCTCTCTGGCGCGCAACGCCAAGCTGGACACCCTGCACGGGCAACTGGCGCGCAATGTCCTGGCCGCCAGTCCGCTGGTGCGGGAGGTCTGCACCCGCCTCGCCGCCTCGGCCGCTGTCCGACCATCCCCTCCACCGGCAGGCCCTCTTTCCTCTCGATGATCTTCGCCTGCCCCTGTCCGGCCCGCACCGTTTCAGCGTGCCGAACAGCGGCCAGACCTGCTCAGCTACCTGCCGTACAGCCGCGATGCCGGTGCACTCCATGGCAGCGGTTACACCGACGGGTGATGTCAGGGCGCCGAAGTCCGGCGCACATGCGGTGAATGTCGGCCGCCAACTCCCCACCGCTATGTTCACCAACGTCCCACCGACCAACCCGGCCTCAGCGCGCGCGTCCTCAGTCAGTTCGTATGTATCTGATAAGCTCGCTTGCCCGGATTTGCGTCAACGTCCTTCCAAGGGATATTGAAATCCGACGGTTCCGTCTCACGCAATGCGAGCAGGATCTCATCGAATATGAGCACAGTGCCGTCTCCAGTCTCACCGAATCCGAGCAAGATTCGACGATGAAAGCGAGCACGGCCGCCGATGATTGCGAGCAGCTAC
>NZ_WHOR01000346.1:0-4982 GCF_013340925.1 Azospirillum formosense | reverse complement strand
CGCCATCTCCCTCCCCCGCTTGCGCAGGGGAGGGAGATGGCGTCCGTCCCCTCCCCTGCGAAGCGGGGGAGGGTTAGGGTGGGGGCAACACTTCCCCCACCCAACAGGCGTGCGAGGCGCTCATGCCCCGAACCGGCGCAACGACCGCCATCCTGGCCGCGGTCCTTTTCGGCCTCAGCACGCCGCTGGCGAAGCTGCTGGTCCACGATCTATCCCCCTGGATGCTGGCGGGCCTGCTGTATCTCGGCTCCGGAATCGGGCTGGGGCTGGTCCGTCTGCTGACAGGGTCACGGAAGCGCGGCGAGCGCGGCCTCCGCGGCGCCGAGTGGCTCTGGCTGCTGGCCGCCGTCGCTGCGGGTGGAGTCGCCGGGCCGGTGCTGCTGATGGCCGGCCTGACCGCGACGCCGGCCTCCACCGCCTCGCTGCTGCTCAATCTGGAAGGGGTGTTCACCGCCCTGCTGGCCTGGTTCGTCTTCCGCGAGGGCGTCGATCGGCGGCTCGTCGCGGGCATGATCGCCATCGTGGCGGGGGCGGTCGTGCTGTCCTGGGGCGGACCGGTCAGCCTGGACGGCGGTTGGGGACCGGCCGCGGTCGCCGCCGCCTGCCTGATGTGGGCGGTGGACAACAACCTGACCCGCAAGGTGTCGCTGGCCGACCCTGCGGACATCGCCACGATCAAGGGGCTGGTGGCCGGCACCGTCAATGTCGGGATCGCCCTGGCGCTCGGCGATGGTCTGCCTGCCGCGCCGACCGCGGCGGCGGCGATGCTGGTCGGGCTGCTCGGCTACGGCGTCAGCCTCGTGCTGTTCGTGGTCGCCCTGCGCCACATCGGCGCCGCCCGCACCGGGGCCTATTTCTCGACGGCCCCCTTCGTCGGGGGCATCGCGTCCCTGGCGATCTTCGGGGAGCCGCTGACGGTCGGGTTGGCCGTGGCCGCAGCCCTGATGGGACTCGGCGTCTGGCTGCACCTGACGGAGGACCACGACCACGAACACGACCATGACGAGATGGAGCACGACCATCCGCATGTGCATGACGAGCATCACCGGCACCATCACGATGGCCCGGTGACCGAGCCGCACACCCACCGGCATCGGCACGTGCGCCTGAGGCACCGGCACGCCCACTTTCCGGATGCCCACCACGTGCACAGGCACTGAGGCTTGGGTCGGATCGACGGACGTTTTAAAAAGAATGGGATGATTCGGCCGACGCCGCGTGCGACAGGGCGGTGCCACACCGCGGGGAATTCCACCGCTTCCGGGCGAATTCCTGTGTCGCAACACTGTCTTGGGGGTGATTGGTGGAGCCGAGGAGGATCGAACTCCCGACCTACGCATTGCGAACGCGTCGCTCTCCCAGCTGAGCTACGGCCCCACACACCGTCACCGGCGTGCGGCGGATAATGGTGATGCGGAGGGAGACTGTCAAGCCCTCTGAACGCGCCCGATTGCGGGCATCGGCGGTTGCGCGCAAGGGCATGGCAGGGGGATGGTGGCGGCCCGCCGCGCGGCACTGGACAGCACTCGCCGCTTGTGCTTAGGGTGCCCCGCAAAATCGGACAATAAAGGGACGGGCCGGGCATGATTGCGCTCTACCTGCTGATCGACACCGTTCTCAGCCTCTATGTGTGGCTGCTCATCGCTTCGGCGGTGCTGAGCTGGCTGGTGGCCTTCAACGTCGTCAACACCCGCAACCGTGCGGTCTATGTCATCGGCGACTTCCTCTACCGCATCACGGAACCGGTGCTGCGCCCGATCCGCCGCGTCCTGCCGAACATGGGCGGCCTGGACCTGTCGCCGATCGCCCTGATCCTGTTGATCTTCTTCATCCGCAACCTGATGGCGGAATACTGGCCGCGCTTCTGATGCCGGGACCTTCGGAAGCCGCTCCCTTCGAAGCCGTGGCGGACGGTGTCCGGCTGGCGCTGCGGGTGACGCCCAAGGCGTCGCGCAACGCCATCGCCGGGCTGGCCGCCACAGCGTCCGGAGGAACGGCCCTGAAGGTGACCGTCACCGCCGTGCCGGAGAACGGCAAGGCGAACGAGGCGGTGGTGAAGCTGCTGGCCAAGGCGTGGAAACTGCCCAAGACCAGCCTGACGGTGGTGGCCGGCGCCACCGACCGGAACAAGATTGTCCATGTGGCCGGCGATCCGGCCGACCTGATGCGCCGGCTGACGGCGCTGGTGGAAACAGCAAAGCCTGATACGGGGAACAGCGATGGCTGAGGCGAGGATCATCGACGGCAAGGCGTTCGCCGCGGGGCTGCGCGCCCGCGTGGCCGAGGGTGTGGCCGCGCTCAAGGCCAGCCACGGCGTCACCCCCGGCCTCGCCGTCGTGCTGGTGGGCGAGGACCCGGCGAGCCAGGTCTATGTCCGGTCCAAGGAAAAGGCCCTGGCCGACCTCGGCATGAACAGCTTCGACCACCACATGCCGGCCGACCTCGGCGAGGTGGAATTGCTGGCCCTGATCGACCGGCTGAACGCCGACCCGGCGGTGCACGGCATCCTGGTCCAGCTTCCCCTGCCCAAGCACATCGACACCCAAAAGGTTCTGGCCCGCATCGTCCCGGAAAAGGACGCGGACGGCTTCCACGTCGTCAACGCCGGCCTGCTGGCGACCGGCAGCCCCGGCGCCATCGTGCCCTGCACCCCGCTGGGCAGCCTGCTGCTGCTCCGCGACACGCTGGGCGCCGACCTGAAGGGCAAGCGGGCGCTGGTGCTGGGCCGCTCCAACATCGTCGGCAAGCCGATGGCGCAGCTTCTGCTCCAGCAGGACTGCACGGTCACCGTCGCCCATTCCCGCACCCAGGACCTGCCCGGCGAATGCCGCCGCGCCGACATCCTGGTCGCCGCGGTGGGCCGTCCGGAGATGGTGCGCGGCGACTGGATCAAGCCGGGCGCCGTGGTCATCGACGTCGGCATCAACCGCGTGCCGCACCCGACCGAGCCGGGCAAGACCAAGCTGGTCGGCGACGTCGCCTACGACGAGGCCGTCAAGGTCGCCGGCGCCATCACCCCGGTGCCGGGCGGCGTCGGGCCGATGACCATCGCCTGCCTGATGCTGAACACGCTGGCCGCCGCCTGCCGCGCCGCCGGCGCCCCGGTCCCCGCCGAGGCCCTTGCATGATCACGGTCCACGCCCGGGTTGGCGGCCGCGTGGTCGAGCAGCCGCTCGCCCTCGGAGAGCCGCTGCCGCCCAACACGGTGTGGATCGATCTTCTGCGGCCCGACGAGGCGGAGCGTGCGCATGTCGGCGCCGTCACCGGCTGCGACCTGCCGACGCGCGAGGAAATGAAGGAAATCGAGGCGTCGAGCCAGCTCTACACCGAGGGGGAGGCCGTCTACCTCACCTCCTCGGTGATCGCGCGGGCCGATTCGCCGATGCCGGAGCAGGGCGAGGTCACCTTCGTCCTGACCCCCCGGCACATGATCACGGTGCGCTTCACCGAGCCGCGCTCCGTCGCCACCTTCGCCGCGCGGACCAGCCGCCAGCCGGAGCTTCTGGCCAGCGCCGAGGACGCGCTGCTGGGCATCCTGGACGCGGTGATCGACCGGGTGGCCGACGTGCTGGAGCTGATCGGCGCCCGCATCGACGGGCTGTCCGCGCGCATCTTCACCGACTCGCTGAACAGCAAGGGGGTCGGAAGCTCCAAGAAGCCGGACGAGCTGCAGGGCGTGCTGCGCGGCATCGGACGGGCCGGCGACCTGACGCACAAGGTGCGTGACAGCCTCGCCGGGCTGGACCGGCTGGTCGCCTTCCTCTCCTCCGTCGCCGCCGGGCGGCTGACCAAGGAGCAGAAGGCCGCGCTGAAGACCCTGACGCGCGACCTGCGGTCACTGAACGAGCACGCGGGCTTCCTGGCGCACGAGGCGAACTTCCTGCTCGACGCCACGCTCGGCCTGATCAACATCGAGCAGAACGCGATCATCAAGATCTTCTCGGTCGTCTCCGTGGCGCTGATGCCGCCGACCCTGATCGCGTCGGCCTACGGCATGAACTTCCACCACATGCCCGAGCTGGACTGGGACTTCGGCTATCCCATGGCCATCGTGATGATGGTGCTCTCCGCCGTCGTGCCGCTCTGGTACTTCCGCCGCCGCGGGTGGCTTTAACCGGAAAAAGGGAACCGCCGATGATCGTCCTGTCCGATGCCGCGCTCGACGCGCTTCTCGCCCAGGACGTTCCCTACGGCGACCTGACCACCGACTCGCTGGGCATCGCCGCCGCCCCGGCGCGCATCCGGTTCACGGCGCGCGGCGCCATGGTGCTGGCCGGGACGGAGGAGGCCGCCCGCCTGATCGAGAAGGCCGGCGGCACCGTGACGTCCGTCCGGCCCAGCGGCACGGCGGTGGAGGCCGGGGTGCCCTTTCTGGAGGGGCACGGCCCGGCGGGTGCCCTGCACCGCGGCTGGAAGGTGGCGCAGACGCTGGTCGAATACGCCTCCGGCATCGCCTCCCGCGCCCGCCGCATCGTGGAGGCCGCCCCCGGAGTGACCATCGCCTGCACCCGCAAGAACTTCCCCGGCGCCAAGGACCTGTCTGTCAAGGCGGTGCTGGCCGGCGGGGCGGTGATGCACCGGCTGGGCCTGTCGGAAACGATCCTGGTCTTCCCCGAACACCGCGCCTTCCTGTCCGGATCGCCGGAGGCGTGGATCGCCGATCTGCGCCGCCGGGCGCCGGAAAAGAAGATCGTGGTGGAGGTCGACACGGTGGCGGACGCCATCGCCTTCGCCCAGGCCGGGGCCGACGTGCTGCAACTGGAGAAGCGCACGCCGGAGGAGGCTCGCGCCGTGGTCGAGGTGACGCGCGGCCTGCCGCGCCCGCCGGTCGTCGCGGCGGCGGGTGGGGTGACGGAGGACAACGCGGCGGCCTACGCCGCCGCCGGCTGCCCGCTGCTGGTCACCACCGCCCCCTTCTTCGGGCGCCCGGCGGATGTGAAGGTGGTTCTGGAACCGGCGTGACGCCCCAGCCCCTCTCCCGC
>NZ_WHOR01000345.1:0-4984 GCF_013340925.1 Azospirillum formosense | reverse complement strand
TTCTCCTCTGCGGCGAAGCCGGTCAGCGGATGGCGGTTGCTCTGGCCGACATCCGTGACCGGCATGTCAAGCCGTCCTTGGTCCCGGCCGTCCCGCGGGTAGGCGTCCCGCACCGCATCCCGGGCGGCCACGTCGAAGGCCAGCCCGGAGGCCGGCCCGCCCGCCGCGGCGATGGCCTCGGCCAACGGCTCCAGCCGCGCGGCGTCGCGCCCGTTCAGCAGCACATGGGCGCCGGATCCGGCCATGGCGCGGGCGATTTCCAGACCCAGCCCGCGCCCGGACCCGGTGACCAGCGCCACCCGGCCTTCCAGCGAGAACTGCGACAGATAGGGAAGATGCGGGGCGGTCATGGTTACCGTTGGGGAGAGGGTGGACGGTCTTGCAGATTTACCAGATGCTCCGCCGGATGGCACCCCGTTCGGCGTCCGATGTCAGGCGTCAGGCGCGGGGAAGCAGTTCCACCGTTTCCGCGATGGTCCAGCCGTCCGCCCGCACCAGCCGCCCGATGCGCCCGTACAGCGCGGCGCCAGGGGACACGCGCCCCTCCGCAGCCCAGACGTGGTCGGCCGGAGCGGTCAGCAGGCCCAGCACCTCCACCGAGAAGGCGACGCCGTTGCGCGCCAGCAGGCGCCCGAAGGGCTCCGTCCCCTCGCGAAGCCGATCGGCGAAGGCCGCGGGAAAGCCGCCGAGCGCGATGCGGATGCTCGCCAGCTCCACCGGCCGCGCGTCCGGCCCGACCGTCAGCACGATGTCGCGCCACAGCGCCGTGCCGTCCGGCTCCGTCCACTGGCGCAGCACCCGCACGCCCACCGGCTCGCCCCACCGCTCCGACAGGACGGCGGTCATGCCGCGGTCATGGTCGAGCAGCGTCCGATAGGGCGCCGGGACCACGGCGGCGGGCAGCGCGGACAGCGCCCGCGCCCCGGCCCCCCATCCCGCCGTCAGCGCCCGCGCGCGCGCCAGGGCGAGGCCGGGATCATCCATGGAGGAACAGCCGGCGGCGGAGGCGGACGAAAAGGAAGGCTTCATTCGGAATCGCGGTTCTGCGGAAGGATGTGGGCGGAAGGACTTGGCCGCTCCCGGCGGGGCGGCGGCCACGGGCGGCATTCTAGGAACAGCGCCCCGCCGACCGCAATGCCGAAGGCGCACATCGCAGGGTCGTGCCGTCCGCTTGACCCTGCAATGAAAAGGGGCATCGGCCGCGGCCCTGCCCCGCGCCGCCGGCCTCTTGCGCTTCGCGGACGCTGCATTAGATCACGCTGATGAAAACGCCCGTCCTGGAGGGAGCCGCGCCATGTCCGACCTTCTGCACGTCGCCTGCCCGAGCTGCGACACCCTGAACCGCATGCCGCGCACCCGCCTCGACCAGCCGGGCGCCGGGAAATGCGGCCACTGCGGGCAGCCGCTGTTCCAGGGCAAGCCCATCGCGCTGACCAGCGCCCGCTTCACCGCCCAGGCGGAGCGCAGCGACCTGCCGCTGCTCATCGACTTCTGGGCGGAGTGGTGCGGGCCGTGCCGGATGATGGCGCCGGTCTTCGAGCAGGCCGCCGGCCGGCTGGAGCCCCATGTCCGCCTCGCCAAGGTCGACACCGAGGCCGCCCCCGATCTGGCCGCCCGCTTCGGCGTGCGCAGCATTCCGACCCTCGTGCTGGTCCACCATGGGCGCGAGGTGGCGCGCACCGCCGGGGCGATGCCGCTGCCCGCCCTGCTCGGCTGGGTGCGGCAGGCGATGGCGGCCGTCTGAGCGCTACTCCGCTTCCAGAAGCAGCCGAGTCAGGTCGGAGACGGAGGCGACCTCCAGCTTGTCCATGACGTTGTGGCGGTGCACCTCCACCGTCTTCAGGCTGAGGTTGATCTCCGCCGCGATGACCTTGTTCGGCTTGCCCTGCACCACCAGATCGGCGACCTGCCGCTCCCGCGGGGTCAGGCGGGCCAGCAGGGCGCGGACCTGGGCCTTGCGCGCCTGCGCCTCCCACGCCCGGCGGGATTTCTCCAGCGCCTCGTGCACCCGGTCGAGGAGAAGCTGATCGTTGAAGGGCTTCTCGATGACATCCACCGCCCCGGCGCGGAAGGCGCGGGCGGCCATCGGCACGTCGCCGTGGCCGGTGATGACCACCACGGCCAGGACGGAGCCGGCGCGGGCCAGCGTGTCCTGCAACTCCAGCCCGCTCATTCCCGGCATCCGCACGTCGGTGACGAGGCAGCCGGGCCGGTCGGCGCGCATGGCGCGCAGGAACTCCTCGCCGGAGCCGAAGGACTCCACCGCCACGCCCAGCGAGCCGATCAGCCAGCCCAGCGAATGGCGCATCGCCGGATCGTCGTCCACCACGTAAACGGTGCGGGCCGCGTCAGCCTGCATCGACCTTCTCCTCCGCTGCGGGCAGGACGAAGCGCACCACGGTGCCCCCGCCCGGATGATCGGTGGCCCAGAGATGGCCGCCATGGCTTTCCACGATGGTCCGGCAGATCGACAGGCCGAGGCCCATGCCGCCCGGCTTGGTGGTGAAGAAGGGGTCGAACAGGCGCGCCCGCGCGTCCTCCGACAGGCCGTGCCCACGGTCGGCCACGGCGATCTCCACCCGCCCTTCCGCGTCCAGCCCGGTATGCACGGTGACGCCGCGTCCCCCCTCCGTCTCGCCATCCATGGCGTCCAAGGCGTTCTTGACGAGGTTCAGGACGACCTGCTCGATCTGCACCCGGTCGGCCAGGACCGGCGGCAGGCCGGGGGCCAGGTCGCGGGTGACCGGGATGTTGCCGCTGCGCGCCCGCCCCTCGCAGAGCTGCAGCGCCGCCTCCACCGCGCCGTTGACGTCGGCCGGCTCCAGCTGGGCGGCGCGCTTGCGCACGAAGTCGCGGATGCGGGCGATGATCTGCCCGGCGCGGTCGGCCTGGGCGGCGATGGCGCGGGACGCCTCGGCGAACTCGGCAGTGCTGCCCACCCCGGCCTCCAGCCGCCGCGTGCAGCCGCGGGCGTAGTTGGCGATGGCGCCCAGCGGCTGGTTCAGCTCATGCGCGATGTTGCTGGCCATCTCGCCGAGGATGGAGAGGCGGGCGACGTGGTCCATCTCCTTCTGCCGCTCCCGCGCGGTGTCCTCGGCGCGGCGGCGCTCGGCCATCTCGCGGCGCAGCTCGCGGTTGGCGGCGCGCAGCTCGGCGGTGCGCACCTTGATGAGATGCTCGACCCGCAGCGAATGGACCGCCCACCACAGCAGGGCCAGCGCGGCCAGCGCCAGCCAGTGCCAATGCTCGCGCGCGAGGTCGAGCAGGGTGACGTCGCGCAGATGCTCGTAGGGGCCGACGCGCAGGCTGCGGAACAGGCCGTGGACCGGCTGGTAGTCCATCGGCACCGTCCAGCCCTCGTAGCCGCCGGCCAGCGCCGCCGGATGGCCGTCGGGCATCTGGAACAGCGCGACCACCACCGCCTTGGCCAGATCCTCCGGCGTGTTGGCCAGCCGGGCGAGCGGCCAGTCGGGGTAGAGGCCAGTGGACAGGGCGCAGCCGAATCCCGGCTCCGTCCGGGCGCCGACGACCTGGAACCCCGCGCGGTCGAGGCGGCCTTCCTCGGCCAGCTCCTCCAGCACGCAGGCGCGCAGAACGCCGGCGTCCACCTCCCCGTCGCGGACGGCGAAGGCGACGCGGTCCACCGGGAAGCCGGAGAAGCGCAGCTCCTTCACATCGGCGTAGGGATCGACCCCGGCCGTCAGCATCGCGCCCCAGGCGATCTGGAAGCCGCCGAAGGCGTCGGGGTCCACCGCCATCACGGACTTGCCCTTGAGGTCCGCAAGCGTCCGAATGTCGTCGCGCCCGGCCCGGACGATCAGAGCGGACCCCACCGCCGCCCCCGACGCGCCGGAGCGGGAGGAATGGAGCGTGGCGATGCGGGTGACGCCGTGGCGGGCCTCCAGCTCCACATAATTGCCGGTGTTGGTCAGCACGAAATCGACGCTTCCGGCGGCCACCGCCGCGTCCATGCCCGGCAGGTCGAGCGGCACCATCTCCGCCCCGCGCTGCGGAAAGCGGTCCGCCAGATAGCGGACGGTCGGTTCCCAGACGGCGTTGGCGTGGTCGCCGCCGCGGTAGGCCAGCACGCCGACGCGAATCGGCGGCTCCGCCGCCCCGGCCGGGGCCACCGCCAGAATCGTCGCGGCCAGCGCGAGCGTCAGGCGAAGCGGTCGGGGCGTGGGGGGCATGGCTTCCTTCGGGCAGGGCCGGTGAACGGGAAAAGGCGCGGGGGGCGTCCGTTTCCCCCTCGCGCCGCATACACCCGTGCCCGGCCACTTTCAATCCGTATGGCTCCTTATCCGTCGAGCGTGGCCGGCGCGTCCGGCTGCACGCGCGTCAGGCCCAGCAGTTTCAGCGCGTAGCGTTCATAGACCGGCTCGCCGATGCCCTTGCGCACCTTGCGCAGGAAGTAGCGCTCGAAGCCGACCTTGGCGAGATGGACCCAGCGCCCGTGCGACGACCAGTTGACGTTGCGCGGCGGGATCTGCGGCATGGCGACGAAGGCGACGCCGCTGTCCCCGAAATCGGCGAGGCAGAGCGCGTTCCAGGTCGCCTCCTCCGTCGGCTCCTTGCCGTCCAGGATGGCGCGGATGTTGTGGGCGGCGGCGGTCACCATGGTCTCGATCATGTAGCCGGTCTTCGGAACGCCGACCGGGACGGGGGTCTTCTCCACCGGCGGGATGGCGATGCAGACGCCGACCCCGAAGACGTTGCGGAAGGTGGGGTTGCGCTGGTGGCGGTCGGTCAACACGAAGCCGCGCGGGTTCACCAGCCCCTCCACCCCGCGCAGGGGGGCGATGCCGCGGAAGGCGGGAAGCATCATGGTCAGGCGGCTGCCCACCACGTGCCGCGCCTTGTCCTTGCCGTCCGCGTCGACCTCCGTGACGCTGTCTCTTATACACGTCGGACGCGGCCGACGATCTACCCGGTGGAGACATCGGGGATGTACAGGAGATATAAAACAAAACACACAGCAACGGCA
>NZ_WHOR01000344.1:0-5033 GCF_013340925.1 Azospirillum formosense | reverse complement strand
GGGGAGATCGTCGGCATCGCCGGCGTGTCGGGCAACGGCCAGTCCGAGCTGCTGGAGGCGCTGGCCGGCATGCGCCCGCCGGCGGGCGGCTCCGTCCGCCTGCGCGGGGAGGAGTTGACCGACCGGCCCGACCGCTTCACCGCGCGGGGGCTGCGCGCGCTCGGCGTCGGCCATGTGCCGGAGGACCGGCAGCGGGTCGGCCTCGTCACGAGCTTCGAGGCGCAGGAATGCGCGATCCTCGGCCACCAGGGCGATCCGGCCTTCAACGGGCGGCTGCTGATGGACCGCCGCGCTTTGTTCGACCGCTGCGCCGCCGAGATGGACGCCTACGACGTGCGCCCGCGCGACCCGCGCCTGCCCGCCGCCAACTTCTCCGGCGGCAACCAGCAGAAGATCGTCCTGGCCCGCGAGATGGAGCGGAACCCCGACCTGCTGCTGGTCGGCCAGCCCACCCGCGGCGTGGACATCGGCGCCATCGAGTTCATCCACCGCCGTCTGGTGGCTCTGCGCGACCAGGGCAAGGCGATTCTGCTGGTGTCGGTGGAACTGGACGAGATCCGCGCGCTGTCCGACCGCATCCTGGTCATGTTCGATGGCCGTCTGGTCGGCGAGGTCGCCCCTGAGGAGGCGGACGAGCGGCGTCTCGGCCTGATGATGGCCGGGGTGGCGGAGGCAGCGTAAGGTTGACCCCGAACGCTCCCGCTTGCGCTGAACGGTGGCGCGGGGCACTTTCCTGTGGGCAAGGACGTTCGGGCCGTCCGGCTTGTGAACGGAAATCTCCACGGATGGAGCCGGGATGGCGCAGGACGCGGCGCAGGGGGTGACGAGCCGGGGCTTCGGCCGGCCGGGCGAGGTGCCCGGCTGGGTCGGCTACGCGCTCCTGCCGCTGCTGAACCTGCTCGCCGCCCTCGTCCTGTCCGGGCTGGTCATCCTGGTGATCGGCGAGAATCCGCTGGACGTGCTGGCGCTGCTGGTGACCGAGGCGGTCGGCTATCCCGAGGCCATCGGCTACACCCTCTATTACACGACCAGCTACATCTTCACCGGGCTGGCGGTCGCCATCGCCTTCCACTGCGGGCTGTTCAACATCGGCGGGGAAGGGCAGGCCTATCTCGGCGGGCTAGGGGCTGGGCTGGTCGGGCTGGCAATGACCGGCTGGCCCTGGCCGGTGGCGGCGCTGGGCGCGGTCGCCCTGTCGGCGCTGTTCGGGGCGGCCTGGGCGGCGATCCCCGGCTGGCTCCAGGCCAAGCGCGGCAGCCACATCGTCATCACGACGATCATGTTCAACTTCATCGCCGCCGCGATCATGACCTATCTGCTGGTGGACGTGCTGATCCGCCCCGGATCGCAGTCGCCGGAAACGCGGGAGTTCGGTCCCGGCGTCTGGCTGCCGACCATGGACCGGGCGCTGGGCTGGATCGGCGTCGCCATCCCGGCCTCGCCGCTGAACCTGTCCTTCCTGTGGGCGCTGGCCTGCTGCGCGCTGTTTTACCTGTTCGTGTGGCGGACCCGCTGGGGCTACGAGATCCGCACGGTCGGGCGGAACGAGCGGGCAGCGGTCTATGCCGGCATCTCCCCGGCGCGGAACATCATCCTGGCCATGGCCATCTCCGGGGCGCTTGCCGGCTTCGTCGGCGTGAACGAGATCATGGGGGTGCAGCACCGCATTCTGCTGAACTTCACCGGCGGGGTGGGCTTCGTCGGCATCGCCGTGGCGCTGATGGGGCGCAACCATCCGGTGGGAATCATCCTGGCGGCTCTGCTGTTCGGCGTGCTGGCACAGGGGGGCGGGCAGGTGTCCTTCGAATACCCCACCGTGAACCGGGAGCTGGTGATGGTCATCCAGGGGCTCGTCATCCTCTTCGCCGGGGCGCTGGAGAACCTGTTCAAGCCGCGGGTCGAGGCGCTGTTCCGCCGCGGCGGTGGAGGGGCGGCGCATGGATGACGCCCTGCTCGTCGTCCTGCTGCTGGCCGACGCCACCATCCGCGTGGCGACTCCGCTGGTGCTGGCCGCCTTCGCGGCGCTCTACAGCGAGCGGGCGGGGGTGGTGGACATCGGGCTGGAGGGCAAGATGCTGGCCGGCGCCTTCTTCGCCGCCGCCGTCGCGTCGTCCACCGGCAGTCCTTGGCTGGGGCTGGGCGCCGCCGTCGCGGCCTCGGTGGCGCTGGCGCTGGTCCATGGATTCGCCTGCATCACCCACAAGGGCAACCAGGTGGTGTCGGGCATGGCGATCAACATCCTGGTCGCCGGGCTGGCGCCGACCCTGGCCTACGCCTGGTTCCGCCAGGGCGGCCAGACCCCGCTGCTGCCGGGGGAGGCGCGGCTGCCGCAAATCCATCTGCCGGGGGTGGAGGCGCTGTCCGGGATTCCGGTCCTCGGCCCCGTCTACCGGGAGCTGATCGACGACGCCAACGTGCTGATCTGGCTGACCGTCCTCCTGGTGGTGGCGACCCACTGGCTGTTCACCCGCTCCCGCTTCGGGCTGCGGCTGCGCGCGGTGGGGGAGAACCCCGCGGCTGTCGACACGGCGGGCCTGTCGGTCACGCGGCTGCGCTATCAGGCGGTGATCGTCACCGGGGTGCTGACCGGCGTCGCCGGCGCCTATCTGTCCACCGCCCACGGCGCCGGCTTCGTGCGCGACATGACCGCGGGCAAGGGCTATCTGGCGCTGGCCGCGCTGATCTTCGGGAAATGGCGGCCCTGGCCGACGCTGTTCGCCTGCCTGCTGTTCGCCTTCACCGACGCGGTGCAGGTGCGCCTGCAAGGCGTGCCGCTGCCGGTGGTGGGGGTGATCCCGGTGCAGTTCATCCAGATGCTGCCCTATGTGCTGACCGTGCTCCTGCTCGCCGGCTTCGTCGGCCGGGCGGTGGCGCCGAGGGCCAGCGGCGTCCCCTATGTGAAGGAGCGGTGATGAACAACCCGCAGGAATCCCCGATCGCCGACTCCCTGATTGCCGCTGCCCGCGACGCGATGGCGCAGGCCTACGCGCCCTATTCTCATTTTTCGGTCGGTGCGGCCATTTTGGGCGAATCCGGGCGCATCCACGCCGGGGCGAATGTGGAGAACGCCGCTTACCCGCAGGGCCAGTGCGCCGAGGCCTCGGCCATCGGGGCGATGATCCTGGCCGGGGACCGCAGCGTTCGGGCGATCGTCGTGATGGGCGGCCAGCCCGGCGACGGTCGGCTCTGCACACCCTGCGGCGGCTGCCGCCAGCGGCTGCGCGAATTCGCCAAACCCGACACGCCGATTCACGTCTGTGGACCGGAAGGGCTCCGTCGCACGTTTACGTTGGAGGAACTGCTGCCGCACTCCTTCGGCCCCGACAATCTCGATTTCTGAGGGGAACTGACCGCCATGACCGCCGCACGCGCCGCCGCGGAAATCCTGCACCGGGTCCCCGGCTTCCGCCCGCGGGTGGGGATCGTGCTCGGCTCCGGCCTGGGCGGGGTCGCCGACCGGATCGAGGGGGCGACCGTCATGCCCTACGGCGACCTGCCCGGCTTCCCGCTGCCCAGCGTGGAGGGGCACATGGGCCGGCTGGTGCTGGGTCGTCTCGGCGGCCAGCCCGTCGCCTGCATGCAGGGCCGCGTCCACGCCTATGAGGGCAACGGCTTCGACGCGCTGAAGACGGCGGTCCGCGCGCTGAAGCTGGCCGGCTGCGACACGCTGGTGCTGACCTGCGCCGCCGGCTCCCTGCGGGTGGAGGTCGGGCCGGGGCGGCTGATGGCGATTTCCGACCACATCAACATGCTGGGCGCCAACCCGCTGACCGGCCCCAATGAGGACAGCTTCGGGCCGCGCTTTCCCAGCATGACCGACGCCTGGGACCCCACCCTGCGCGCGCTGATGCGGCGCCGGGCGCTGGAGCTGAACATCGATCTGGTCGAGGGCGTGTACGCCGCCTATCCCGGCCCTTCCTTCGAGACGCCGGCCGAGGTCCGGATGTTGAAGGTCCTGGGGGCGGACGCGGTCGGCATGTCCACGGTGCCCGAATGCATCGTCGCGCGGCATTGCGGCCTTCGGGTCGTGGGCTGCGCGGTCATCACCAACCTGGGCGTGGGACTCGGCGACGGGCCGGTGGACCATGACCAGACCCTGCGCGCCGCCTCGGCCGCCGCCTTCGATCTGGAGCGGCTGCTGACCGGCTTTCTCGACGGGCTGAACATAGACGAAGGACGCCGGTCATGAAACTTCCCGCCGATCTGCAACGGGCGCTCGACACCGCGGCCGCCGTCAAGGCCGACGCCAAGGGGGCCGGCCGGGCCATCGGCCTGCTCGACCTGACCAGCCTGAACGACGACGACACCGACCAGACGGTGGAGGCGCTGTGCAAGCGCGCCGTCACCCCCGCCGGCAAGGTCGCCGCGGTGTGCGTCTGGCCGCGCTTCGTCAAGACCGCGCGCAAGGCGCTGAAGGGCAGCGGCGTCAGGATCGCCACCGTCGTCAACTTCCCCTCGGGCGAGGCCGACGCGGCGACGGTGGCGGCGGAGACCAGGGTGGCCATCAAGGACGGCGCGAACGAGATCGACGTCGTGCTTCCCTACCGCGCTTTCATCGATGGCGCACGCACCCAGCCGATGAACGTGATCCGTGCCTGCCGCGAGGCCTGCGGGACCGACGTGACGATGAAGGTGATCCTGGAGTCCGGCTGCTTTCCCGACCCGGAGCTGCTGGCCTGGGCGGCCCGCGACTCCATCGCCGCCGGGGCGGATTTCCTGAAGACCTCCACCGGCAAGGTGCAGCCGGCCGCGACGCTGGAGGCGGCGGCGCTGCTGCTGCACGTCATCCATGAGTCGGGCAAGCCGGTGGGCTTCAAGGCCGCGGGCGGCATCCGCGACGCCGACGGGGCGGCGGCCTTCCTGGCGCTCGCCGCCACGATCCAGGGCAAGGGCTGGGCCAAGCCGGACACCTTCCGCTTCGGCGCGTCGGCGCTGCTGGACTCGCTGCTCGCCGCCGCCGGTCATGGCGGCATGGGCGAAGGGAAGGGCGAAGGCACGGGCGGGGAAGACGGTGTCTCCGTACCCCATCTGAC
>NZ_WHOR01000343.1:0-5056 GCF_013340925.1 Azospirillum formosense | reverse complement strand
AAAGGGCCCGCCCCCCCCCCCCCCGCCCCCGCGCGCCCCCCGCCCGCCGCAACCGGAGACGACTGATGGAACTTATCCTCGCCCTCGGGATCGGGGTGCTGACGGGCTCCGGCGTCTGGCTGCTGCTGCGTCCCCGCACCTTCCAGGTCATCATCGGCCTGTCGCTGCTTTCCTACGCCGTCAACCTGTTCATCTTCTCGACCGGCGGCCTGCGCACGGGGGCGGCCCCGGTGCTGGAGCGCGGCATGGCCGGCAGCCTCGCCACCCACGCCGACCCGGTGCCGCAGGCCCTGGTCCTCACGGCCATCGTCATCAGCTTCGCGACGACGGCGCTGTTCCTCGTCCTGCTCCTCGCCGCGCGGGGCCTGACCGGAACCGACCATGTGGACGGCAAGGAGAAGTCCCGGTGAACGGGTGGCCAATGAGCGCTTGGATGAATCATCTGGTGATTGCGCCGATCATCATCCCGCTGCTGGTCGGTGCGCTGCTGATGCTGATCGACGAGCGGCGGCGGGCGCTGAAGGCCACGCTCGGCGTGGCGTCGGCGTCGGCGCTGCTGGCGCTGGCGGTTCTGCTGCTCTATCTGACGGACCACACCGCCACCGGGGCGGACGCCACCGTGCGCGTCTACCGGCTGGGCGACTGGCCGTCGCTGTTCGGCATCGTCCTGGTGCTCGACCGGCTGTCGGCGATGATGCTGGTGCTGACCGGCATCCTTGGCCTGTCCGCCCTGGTCTTCGCGCTGGCGCGCTGGCAGAAGGCGGGGGCGCACTTCCACTCGCTGTTCCAGTTCCAGCTGATGGGGCTGAACGGCGCCTTCCTGACCGGCGACCTGTTCAACCTCTTCGTCTTCTTCGAGATCATGCTGGCCGCGTCCTACGGCTTGGCGCTGCATGGCTCCGGCCTCGCCCGCGTGCGCGCCGGGCTGCATTACATCGCCATCAACCTGGCGGCGTCCCTGCTCTTCCTGATCGGGGTGAGCATGATCTACGGCGTGTCCGGCACGCTGAACATGGCCGAGCTGGCCGTGCGCATCGCCGGGATCGCGCCGGAGGACCGTGGGCTGCTGGAGGCCGGGGCGGCGATCCTCGGCGTCGCCTTCCTCATCAAGGCGGGCATGTGGCCGCTGGGCTTCTGGCTGCCGAACACCTACACCACGGTCGGGGCGCCGTCCGCCGCGATCATCTCGATCCTCAGCAAGGTCGGCATCTACGCGATCATCCGGATCTGGCTGCTGGTCTTCGGCGAGGGCGCCGGGACCTCGGCGGGGTTCGGCGGGCATTGGCTGCTGATCGGCGGGGTCCTGACCATCGCCTTCGGCTCCATCGCGGTGCTGGCGACGCAGAATCTGGCGCGGCTGGCCGGCGCCAGCGTGCTGGTCTCCTCGGGCACGCTGCTGGCCGCCGTCGGCGCCGGGCAGACGGCGGTGACCGGCGGCGCGCTGTTCTACATGACCAGCTCCATCCTGGCGATCGCCGGGCTGTTCCTGCTGATCGAGCTGGTCGAACGCGGCCGCATGGTCGGCGCCGACGTGCTGGCGGTGACGCGCGAGGCCTTCGGCGAGGGCGAGGACGAGGAATCGGACGACGACGACGCCATCGGCGTGTCGATCCCGGCGATCATGGCGATCCTCGGCATCGCCTTCATGGCCTGCGCGCTGCTGCTCGCCGGCCTGCCGCCGCTCTCCGGCTTCCTCGCCAAGTTCGCCATCCTGGCGCCGATGCTCGCGCAGGGAGCGGAGGGGCTTCCCTTCACCACCTGGGCGCTGATGGCGGCGCTGATCCTGTCCGGCCTGGCGACGGTGGTCGCGATGAGCCGAACCGGCATCGACGTCTTCTGGGCGTCGCCCGCGGGCGAGCTGCCGCGCGTGCGCCTCGTCGAACTCGGTCCGGTGATGATGCTCCTGGCGCTCTGCGTGGCGCTGACCGTCCAGGCCGGGCCGGTGATGCGCTACATGGAGGACACCGCCCGCTCCCTTCACGGGCCGCAACGCTACATCCAGGGGGTGATGGCGCCCGCGGCGCCGGGAACCGGCAAGGGGGTTGCGCCATGAAGCGTTGGCTGCCCTATCCGCTGCTGACCGCCGCGCTCGTGGCGATATGGCTGCTGCTGACCGAGAGCGTGGCTCTGGGCTCCATCCTGATGGGCGGCATCCTGGCGACGGTCGCGCTCTGGGGCTTCCGGGCGCTCGACCCGCCGGGCGGGCGGCTGAAGCGGCCGCGCGCCGCCTTCGCGCTCGCCGCGCTGGTCATCGCCGACATCGCGCGCTCCAACCTCGCGGTCGTCAAGATCATCCTCAATCCGCGCAAGACGGAGCGGGTGTCCGGTTTTCTCCACATTCCGCTGGACATGCGCGCCCCTTACGGTTTGGCGACTCTGGCCTGCATCATCACGGGGACACCGGGGACGATCTGGGTGGAGTACAATTCCGCGAACAACACCATCCTTCTCCATATCCTCGATCTGGTCGACGAGAAGACCTGGATCGACACCATCAAGGGACGGTACGAGAAGCGCCTGATGGAGATCTTCGAATGACCGCCACGCTGCTGCTCTGGTCGATCTTCCTGGCGCAGATCATGCTGGTCGCCGCGATGGCCTGCGCGACCTTCCGCGTGCTGCGCGGGCCGCGGGCGCAGGATCGGGTGCTCGGGCTCGACACGCTCTACGTCAACGCCACGATGCTGCTGCTGACCTTCGGCATCCGCACCGGCAGCACGCTCTATTTCGAGGCGGCGCTGATCATCGCGCTGCTCGGCTTCGTCGCGACGGCGGCCCTGGCGAAGTTCCTCATGCGCGGAGAGGTGATCGAATGACGCATCTGGCCGACCTGCCGGTCTGGGCGGCGATCCCGGTGGCGCTGTTCCTGCTGCTCGGCTCCGCGCTGGCGCTCATCGGGTCCATCGGGTTCGTGCGGCTGCGCAGCTTTTACGAGCGCGTCCACGCCCCGACGCTGGGGACCAGCATGGGCATCGGCTTCGTGCTGTTGGCCTCGATGCTGTGCTTCACCGTGCTCCAGTCGCGGCTGGTTCTGCACGAGATCCTGATCGCGGTCTCCATGCTCGTGACCACGCCGATCACGCTGATGCTGCTCGCCCGCGCCGCCCTCTACCGCGACCGCAGCGAGGGCAGCGACGACGTGCCGGCGGCCCCGCCGGCCCCGCCGGTCCAGACCGCCGCGCCGCCGGCCCCGGACGCCGCTCCGCCAGTATAGATTTTCCTTCAGTGCGTCAGGTCGCCTCGACCTCTCTCGTTCAGGTCGCCTCGACCTGGGCGAACATGCCGGAGTCGTCGGTGAAGCTCTTGAACTCCAGCCCGTTGCCGGAGGGGTCGAGGATGAAGAAGGTCCCCTGCTCCGAGGGCTTGCCGGGGTAGCGGATCTGCGGCTCCAGAAGGAAGGTCGCGCCGGCGGCCTCCAGACGTTCCCTCAGCGCGTCCCACACCGGGCGCGGCAGCACCGCCCCGAAATGATGAAGCGGCACCGCCTTGCCGTCGACCATGCTGGTCTCGGTCGAGCGCGGCTCGGACGAGCGGTGGGCGGAGATCTGGTTGCCGAAGAAGTCGAAATCGATCCACCGCTCGGTGGAGCGCCCTTCGCGGCAGCCCAGGACGTCGACGTAGAAATGGCGGGTTTCCTCGATGTCCCGGATGGGAAAGGCGAGATGGAACGCGAACACCGGCGCACCCTTTTTAAGTTGGTTCGGGTGGCCAGGGTAGACCGCGCTCCGTGGTGCCAACAAACGATTTAAGCGGGGAGCAAGCCCGCGAAAACGCTGCGGCCCCGGTCCGGAACGCGAACCGGGGCCGCCGTGATCAGAAGGCCAGACGGGTGTCGAGCATCACGATGTGCGCGCGGTCCTTGAGGTCGCCGCCGTCGGGGCGGCCCGCCTGCAGGGTGGACTGCACGTAGTCGTACTCCAACCCGGCGGTGAAGCCGGGCGCGACGGTCCAGGTGACGCCGCCCTGCCAGATGTCCGCCTTGCTCGGCGTGGACATGGTCGCGCTGTCGTTGCCCAGCGCCCGCAGGTAGTTGGCGGCGAACAGCAGCGGCCCCGCGCTGTACTGCGCGCCGAAGATCCAGTTCTGCTGCGCCCGCGTCTGGGCGAGGCCCTCGGCGTAGCCGCTGTCGCCGCTGTAGGCGTAGCTGGCGCCGACCTTCACCGGACCGTAGCCGAGGTTGGCCCCGACATGGACGGAGTTCAGGTCCTCGAAGGACTGGCTGACGACGCCGTCGGTCTGGCGCACCGCTTGGCCGGTCGCGTAGAAGGCGCTGCCCTCGACGCTGAAATCTCCCACCGCCGTCTGGAAGGCGGCGCCGGCCTCGACCACGTCGCGGAAGGACAGCAGGTCACCCAGCACGTCCGTGGTGCGGCGGTTGACCGAGCTGTTGGAGTCGCCGCTGCGCGGCATGTAGGACACCGCCGCCGACAGGCCGCCGAAGCTCGGCGTGATGTAGATCAGCTTGGTCCCGGTGTCGTAGGCGATCAGCGTGCGCATGCTGGTCGCCGCCAGCGGCAGGGCGCCGAAGGTCGAGGAGCCGTTGAGGAACAGGATGCCGTTGCTGTCCGGGCTGCCGGCCACGCCCTCGACGTTCGGGCCGATCATCCCGTACTCGTCCGACAGGCCGTTGATGACGCCGGCCTGGATCGTGCCGAAGGCGCCGTTGGCGAAGAGGAAGGCGCGGTCGTTCTCGATGTTGCGGGTCGAGACGGTGGGATCGCCGTTGCCCGCCACGATGCGCAGCCGCGCGCCGTAGGTCAGGCCGTTGTCGGCGGTGGCCGTCGGGGTGACGACCAGACGGTAGCGGTTGGCGAACTCGCGCGGGCGCAGGCCGTCATCCTGCTGCTGGCGGATGTAGGCGCCCTGGAAATAGGCATCGCCGCCGAGGATCAGGTCGAAGCTCGGCTCGGCCAGGGCCGGAGCCGCCGTCAGGGCGGCGAAGGCGGTGCCGGCGAGAGCGGCGGCGCGAAGGGAGAAGGCGTTCATGGGCGTCGTCATTCCAGGGTGTGGGAAAGCGGAGCAAGTTCCCTCTCCCCTCTGGGGAGAGGGTTAGGGT
>NZ_WHOR01000342.1:0-5078 GCF_013340925.1 Azospirillum formosense | reverse complement strand
GTCCTCGGCCCAGGTGGGGGCGGAGGCGGGCTCCGCCTCCCCGGCGGCCAGGGCGGTCTCGTCGGCGAGCAGGCTGCGCAAAGCCAGCGACAGCTTGCCCATGGTGGCGGCGACGGTGACCGTCTCGCTCTGGCGGGCGGTGACCTCCAGCGTCACGGTGCGGGGGACGCGCCCGTCCGGCCCGTTCTTCACCATGCCGGCCTCGCCGAGCTGCTGGTCGATGGCGATGACGCGCAGGTTCTGCAGGACGGTCTCGCCGACCGCCCGGCTGCGCAGGTCACGCCCCGCCTGGGATTCGAAATTCTGGGTCAGGATCAGGTCCACGCGGTCGCCGGGCCAGATCAGCCCGCCGGTCGCGCTGACCGCGTCCACCGCCACCGAGACGGCGCGGCTGCCCGGCGACAGGACGGCGGCGAGGAAGCCGCGCTCCCCCGGCGCCACGATGTGCCCGGCCATGATCGGCTCGCCCGCCGCGAAGGACCGGCGGGTGACGGCGCCGCTGTAGGCGCTTTCCGCCACCCGGCCCCGCACCATGTAGCCGTCCACCAGACGGCCCGGCGGCCAGGCCTCCCAGCGCAGATCCTCGGCGCGCAGCAGCATGCCGGTGGAGATCGGGCGGGCGGCGACCAGTACGGAGTCCATGGGCGCCTGGGGCGCCGGGACCGCGACGGCGGCGGTCGGGGCCGGCAGCATCGAGAAGGACACGTAGCCCACCAGCGACAGCCCGACGAGCAGCAGGGACAGGAAAAGCACTCTCAGAACCATGCCGCTCCTCCGGTGGGGTTGGAGAGGGTGAGAAGCCCGCCGGTGGCCAGGGCGACGCCGTAGGGCACGGAATGGCGGGTGGCGATGCGGTGCGCCTCGGCCGCCAGAAGATGGGTCAGGACGCGGGCCGGGCCGGAGCGACCGCCGAAGCGGCGCAGCAACCGGCGCGCCGGGCGCGCGTTGCGCAGGGCCAGCCAACCGGCGAGATAGAGGAGGGAGAGAACCCCGCCGGCCAGCGCGGTGGCGGTCGCGAAGGGGGCGGCCCGCTCCACCCCGACCAGCAGCAGGATGGCCGAGGCCAGCTTCACGTCGCCGCCGCCCAGCCAGCCCCGCCCGTGCAGGGCGCACAGGACCAGGAACAGCGTGGCGGCGGCAACAAGGCTGACCCACGGGAAGGGGGCGCCCTGCCAGAGCGGAAGCGCGAGGCCGAGGGTGGCGAGGAGGATGGACGCGGTGTCCGGAATGATGCGCCGGCACAGGTCGTCCGCCGCCGCCCAACCCAGCGCAAGTCCCGCCATGGGCAGCGCCAGGGAGAGGGGATCGAAGAGCGCGATCATATCCATGGCGGGACTTTGCGTGGGAGGGGGGTGGGGCGACGGCGCTTACGGGATGGTCGTCGAGGTGCCGCTGACCGTGGTGCCGATGCCGGTGAACAGGGTGCTGACGTTGGTGCCGAAGGTGCGGGCGCCGCCGATGATGACGAGCGCGACGAGCGCCGCCGCCAGACCGTATTCGAGGGCCGTGATGCCCTTGCGGTCCTTGGTCGCGGCCTGGACCGGGGAAATGATGGCGCGGATGTTGGCGAAGAGGGTCATTGATTGTCTCCGTTGATAATTGAGATGCGAAGGGGTTTCGCTTCAATGCGGTGAAGCGGAGGGGTCTGATTACTGATTTTCAGGGAATGCACGGCGTCTGTGATTTGAAGGATGGCGAAGGCCGGTATTTTATTAAACCTATCGATAGGGGTAGTCCGGCGGGCCTGCGCCGTTGTCCTAGCCATCCGAAACGCAACTTTCCGCACGGATTTCAGGCAAAGCGTGGGCATCGCCATGCGCAAAGGCGTCGCGTCAAAGAAACGGGGAGAAGAACGCCACGTGGGGAGGCGAATGACGGACGGATTGCTTTGGAAGGAAATGGTTAGAATTTGAAGTGATTATCGGATTGTGCCGGGATTGCGCCGGTGTGGGGGCCGCCGCTCCCTTCGTGGCGTTCGGAGCATTTGGAGTCCCGACGGTGGTGCCGCCTCGCCCCGGAATGGCGGCAAGCCCACCGGTTGGCGAAGCAGAGTCGGTAGCCGGGTCGGGGTACCCTTTTCCGTCAGGGCGAAGCGCCCGGACCGGATCGTCCATCCGGGAACAGGGCCGGACGAACGGGGCGAGGGGTTAATCCCGCCGGTCCTACGACCAGTGGCAATAGGTCGCACGTTCGTGATAATGAGAATAACTATCATCCAGGCCGAAGGGCATGGATACTGACCGGCAGGCCCCGCCATGGATTGCCGCCGTGGGCCACCGCCGTCAAGGAGCGAGTGTCAGGATGTCATTGTTCGGCAAATACGCCGCGCCGGCCGCGGCGCTGCCCTCTCTGTTGATCGCTGGCCTGTTGATCGCCGGTGGGTCCGGCATGGCCGCCGATCCGGCTGAATTGCAGAAAGCCAAGGCCGAGCTGGGCAAGGCGCTGTTCTTCGACAACAACCTGTCCTCCACCCGCAGCCAATCCTGCGCGACCTGCCACAACCCGGAATTCGGCTTCGCCGACCCGCGCGGTGCGGCGTCGCTGGGGGCCGACGGCAAGTCGCTGGGCGACCGCAACGCGCCGACCGCCGCCTACGCCCACCTTGCCCCGCGCTTCGGCTTCAAGGCCAGCGGGGTTCCCTTCGGCGGGCAGTTCCACGACGGCCGGGCCGCCACCCTCCAGGAGCAGGCCGGCGGTCCGCCGCTCAACCCCGCCGAGATGGCCATGGCCTCCAAGGCGGAGGTGCAGGGGCGGCTGAAGGAGAACCCGGACTACGCGCGCAGCTTCGTCGCCCTCTACGGCGCGGGGGTGCTGGACGACGCCGATCGCGCCTACGACGCGATGACCGACAGCATCGCCGCCTTCGAGAGGACCGACGTCTTCTCGCCCTTCGATTCCAAGTACGATCGCTATCTGCGCGGCGACTACAAGATGACCGGCGAGGAGGAGCTGGGGATGACCCTGTTCTTCTCGCAGCAGTTCACCAACTGCAACGTCTGCCACAAGCTGAACGCCATGCCGGCGGCGACGAACGAGGTCTTCACCAACTACGAATACCACAACATCGGCGTGCCGGTGAACGCGGAGCTGCGGGCGGCCAACGGGGTGGCGGCGACGCACATCGACCGCGGGCTGGCCGAGAATCCGGCGCTGAAGGGCCAGAAGGCTTATGAGGGGAAGTTCAAGACGCCGACCCTGCGCAACGTCGCGGTGACCGGCCCCTACATGCACAACGGCGTCTTCAAGGACCTGGAGACCGTCGTCCGCTTCTACAACAAGTACAACAGCCGCAAGCCGGCCGACCAGATCAACCCGGAGACTGGCAAGCCCTGGGGCAATCCGGAGGTCGCCGCCACCGTCTCCATCAAGGAGCTGGAGGAGGGCCCGGCGCTCGACGACCGCCGAATCAAGGCGCTGGTCGCCTTCATGAAGACCCTGACCGACGCCCGTTACGAACCGCTTCTGAAGTGAGCGCGGGCGGGTGGGGCCGCCGCCGTGGCCCCGCGTTCCGCCGCAAAATCAGCAATGCGCAGCCTGCTTGGCAATTGCATCTTGACAATGAGAGTGATTAGCGGCGCATGTTGAGAATGCTTCGCACTTTCATGGCTGTGACGCCAACGATCACCGACGCTTGAGGAGACCTTCATGTTCAAGCACGCCTCCGGCCTTGCCGCCGCGGCTCTCATCGCGCTGGCGCCGCTCGCCGCCGACGCCCAGACGGCCAAGCCCGCCTACAAGGACGTGGTGAAGACCTACGCCGACATCGCCCAGGCCGGCTACGAGGACTCCGCCAGCACCGCCAAGGCGCTGAAGAAGGCCATCGACGCGCTGGTGGCCAACCCGTCGGAGGCGACGCTGGCCGCCGCCCGCACGGCGTGGCTGAACGCCCGCGTCCCCTACATGCAGACCGAGGCCTTCCGCTTCGGCAACCCGATCGTCGACGAGTGGGAAGGCAAGGTCAACGCCTGGCCGCTGGACGAGGGCCTGATCGACTATGTGGACGACAGCTACGCCGGCGGCGACAGCAACCCGTTCGCCAAGGCCAACGTGATCGCCAACCCGAAGATCAAGGCCGGCGACAAGACCATCGACGCCCGCAAGATCACCAAGGAGCTGCTGGCCGACACGCTGCACGAGGCCGGCAAGGTCGAGGCCAACGTGGCGACCGGCTACCACGCCGTCGAGTTCCTGCTGTGGGGCCAGGACCTGAACGGCACGGGTCCGGGCGCCGGCGCCCGCAAGGCGACCGACTACGCCAAGGGCAAGGACTGCACCAACGGCAACTGCGACCGCCGCGCCCAGTTCCTGACCGTCGCCACCCAGATGCTGGTCGAGGATCTGGAGGAGATGGCCAAGGCCTGGGGCGCCAAGGGCAAGGCCCGCGCCTCCATCGCCAAGGCCAAGGAGTCGGAGGGCGTCGCCCGCATCCTGACCGGCCTCGGCAGCCTCAGCTACGGCGAGCTGGCCGGCGAGCGCATGAAGCTCGGCCTTATGCTGCACGATCCGGAGGAGGAGCATGACTGCTTCTCCGACAACACCCACAACTCGCACTATTACGACCAGGTCGGCATGGTCAACGTCTACAACGGGCGCTACACCCGCGTGGACGGCAAGGTCGTGACCGGCCCGTCGCTGTCGCAGTATGTCGCCGCCACCGCGCCGGAGGCCGACGCCAAGGTGAAGGAGGCGATGACCGCCACCACCGCCGCCATGAAGGTCATGAAGGACACCGCCGACAGCGGCAAGATGGCTTACGACCAGATGATTGGCACCGACAACGCCGAGGGCAACGCGATCATTGCGACCGCGGTGGACCGTCTGGTCGACCAGAAGAAGGCCCTGGAAGGCGTCGTCGCCGCCCTGGGCGTCTCGGTTGAGCTGGCCGGTTCGGACAGCCTCGACAACCCGTCGGCCGTCGGCAAGTAAGCTGTCGGCAAGCAAGCCGGCGGACCACGGGCTGCGGCCCTTCCTTCCCGCGTGGGGCGGCGTTGTCCGCTCCCCGCCGACCGCCCGCGCGGGGGAGGGGCCGCAGCCCGGCCTTTTCGTCTTCATGAAATGGGGCACCCCGCCCGACCGAT
>NZ_WHOR01000341.1:0-5150 GCF_013340925.1 Azospirillum formosense | reverse complement strand
CGGGTGCTGGACGCCTTCGCCGCCCATGGAGTCGAGGAGTCGCGGCTGCTGCTGCGCGGCACCGCCCCGGACCCCTACGAGGATTACCGGCTGCTCGATTGCGCGCTGGACCCCGTCTTCGCCAACGGCGGCACGACGACCTGCGACGCGCTGTGGATGGGGGTTCCCGTGCTGTCCATCGCGGGGGAGGCGATGATCTCCCGCTGGGGCGCCACCATGCTCGGCAGTGTCGGGCTGGGCGGGCTCGTGGTGGAGCGCGTGGACGATTACGTGGCGCTCGCCGTTCGGCTGGCCACGGACCGCGCCTTCCTGGAGGCGCAGCGCGCGGGCCTGCGCGAGCGCATGGCGCGCTCCCCGCTGATGGACGAGACGGGGTACGTCCGGGCGGTCGAGGCCGGCTACCGCATGGCGTGGCGGCGCTGGTGCGCCGGCCTGCCGCCCGCCCGCATCGACATCAGCGCGGCATGACGGGCGCCGTGTTCGACCTTTCGTCCGCCCGGCGCATCCTGGTGGTGAAGCTGGACGAGGCGGGCGACTTCGTGCTCGCCACGCCCTTCCTGCGCGGTCTGCGGGCTTCGGCGCCGCGGGCGCGCATCGTGCTGGCGGTGCGCCCCGCCGTGGCCGACCTCGCCGTGACCTGCCCGCACGCCGATGCGGTGGTGGCGCCGCACCCGAAGCCGGACGGCGGCATCGACCTGCGCGGTGTCACGCCGGGCGGTGCGGTGGCCTTTGCGGAGGCCTTCCGCGCCGGCTTCGACCTGACGCTGGTGCCCCGCTACGATTTCGACCGCCACGGCGCCACGGCGCTCGCCGCGAACAGCCGCGCCCGCGCCGTTGTGGGATTCTCCGAAACGGTCACGCCCTGGAAGGCGTCGGGCAACGCCGGCTTCGACCGCGCCTTCACCCACCGGCTGACCCCTCCGCCGGGCCGCCACGAGGTGGAGCAGAACCTCGCCTTGCTGCGCTTCGCCGGCGGCGTGCCGGACGGCGACGGGGTCGAACTGCATCTGACCGCGGAGGACCGGGCCGAGGCTGCCCGCCTGATGGCCGATGCGGCGGGGGAGCGGACCATCGCCGTGGCGCCGGGGGCCGCCGCGTCGCGTCGCGAATACCCGCCGGAGCGGCTGGCGGCGGTGGTCGCCGTGGTGGCGATCGCGCTCAGGGCGCGGGTGGCGGTTCTCGGCACGGAGTTGGAGCGGGCGGCGGCGGAGCGGATCGCCGCCGCCCTGCCGGGGCGGGTGACCGACCTCACCGGGCGGACCGGGCTGCGCTTGGCGGCGGCGGTGATCGAGCGGACGGCGGGGCTGATCGCCATGGATTCCGGCCCCGCCCACCTGGGGGCCGCGGTGGGCGTGCCGGTCGCCGTCTTCTCCTGCCATCCGGAGGGCGGGGACTCCAACCACGTCCACGCGCCGGAGCGCTTCCGTCCCTGGTGCGCGCGGGCGCTGGTGCTGCGGCCCGCGGCGGCGCTTCCGCCCTGTTCGGCGGAAAGCTGCACGGCGGCGGAGGCGCATTGCATCGCCTCGATCCCGCCGGAGCTGGCGGCGGCGCGCATCCTCGCCCTGTTCGGCGAGAGTGGTGGTGCATCGCCCTGAACCGCCCGTCGATCGGTTTCTGTGGCCGATGGGCAACCTTTGACGGCGCCGGCCCGGCAAAGCCCTTTCGGAGTGCCGCTTTCCGGCCTGTGGCGGCGCTGCATCACCCCCCGATATTTCGCGATATGGAAGCCACGCCCCTGGCACGAACGCCCTCGGAAACCGTATCTTATATGCATTGCAACATCAGCCGGTCCGTGAGGGATCATGAAGTCGTTCTTGTCCTCGCTTCAGCGGGATTGGGCGTCCTGGAGCCCGGTCGAGCGTTTCGTCGCCGTCGGCTTCGTCACGGTGGCTCCCGTCGCCTCGCTGGCTTTCCTGCTCGCCCTCTGACCGGTCCAATTCCGGCGCTTCCTTGCCGGTGCCCGAAGGCGCGCGCACGCTTCCCTTGGCCCCGTCCTGCATCCGGTGCGATACAGGAGGAGAGAAGGAACGGACGAACCGTTCCGGCAGGAGAGGGGTGACGAATCATGGGCGATAAGGTTGCCATCATCACCGCGGGCGGCAGCGGCATGGGGGCCGCGGCGGCGCGGCGCCTCGCGGCGGACGGGTTCAACATCGCGGTGCTGTCCTCCTCCGGCAAGGGCGAGGCTTTGGCGGAGGAACTGGGCGGGATCGGCGTGACCGGCTCGAACCAGTCCGCCGAGGACCTGGAGCGTCTGGTGACCCGGACGATGGAGCGCTGGGGGCGCATCGACGCGCTGGTGAACAGCGCCGGCCACGGGCCGCGAAAAGGCCTGCTGGAACTGACCGATGAGGACTGGCACAAGGGGATCGAAGTCTATTTCCTGAACGTCGTCCGGGCGGTCCGGCTGGTGACCCCGGTCATGGTCGGGCAGAAGGGCGGGACGATCATCAACATCTCGACCGCCTGGGCCTTCGAGCCGAGCCCGATGTTCCCGACCTCCGCCGTCGCGCGGGCCGGGCTGGCCTCCTTCACCAAGCTGTTCGCCGACCAGTACGCCGCCGACAATGTGCGGATGAACAACGTGCTGCCCGGCTGGATCGACAGCCTTCCGGCGACCGAGGAGCGGCGCCAGGGCGTCCCGATGGCCCGCTACGGCAAGAGCGAGGAGATCGCGGCGACCGTCGCCTTTCTCGCCTCTGACGGGGCCGGCTACATCACCGGACAGAACATCCGGGTGGACGGCGGCCTCATGCGGTCGGTCTGAGCACGCATAAAAAAACGGTGCGGATGGCGCTCCTTCCGGAACGCCGCCCGCACCGCGAGGTGAAGCGAGGGGGATCGCCTCAGCTCTTGTTGCCGACGATGGCCTGATACTGCTTCCAGATCTCAGGGTAGCGCCGGACATAGTCCTGGTTGACCTTGTTGGCGATCTCGCGGAACTTCGCCTGCTCCGCCTCGGGCGCCACGGCCAGACGCCCGCCCTGGGCGATCATCTGGTCCATGGTCTTCTTGTCGGCGTCGATGGCGCGCTGCCACTGCTTGGCGATGATCTCGTTGGTGGTCGTCTCCACCACCTGGCGCAGGTCGTCGGGCAGGCCCTTCATCCACTTGTCGTCGACCAGGACCGAGTAGGTGAGCAGGCTCATGCCCGGCACCAGCGAGGCGACCTTGGCGGCGTTGGTGCCGACCATCTCCCAGCCGCCGGCCGAGGTGTAGATGCCGTCGATGGCCCCCTGCATCAGCGCCGCCGCCATTTCGGAGGCGGGCATCGACACCGGGCTGGCCCCGAAGTCGCGCATCAGAAGCTGAAGGACGCGCCCGCCGGTCAGGCGGATCTTGCTGCCCTTCAGGTCGCCGACGGAGTCGACCTCCTTGTCCTTGAACAGGAAGATCAGGTCGGCGGTGCGCATCAACCCCATGACGCGGATGCCCTTGTCGGCCACCAGACCGGACAGCAGCTTGGAGACCTCCTGCGCGGTTTCCGGCTTGGACATCGCCGCGTCGGTGACGGCGAAGGGCAGGTTCACCACGCCGTACTGCGGGGCGATGCTCTCAAGCTGCACGCTGACCGGCCAGACCATGTGCACGGCGCCCGACCCGAGGGCGGCGACGGCGTCCTTGTCCTTGTAGAGCGTGCCGGAATGGAAGACCTTCGGCTTGATGCGGCCCTTCGAGCGCTCCTCGATGAGGGCGGCATACTCGTCCATCATCTTGGCGGTCCAGTGGGACGTCGCGATCTCGTCCGTCATCACCATCTCGACCGGCGCCGCCTGCGCGCGGGCCTGGCCCGGCGATCCGGCGGCCAGCCCGGCCACCGTCATTCCCACCAGCAGCGTCTTCGCCCAGAATGGCCTGAACAGCGACGGATTGAACATCGGCTTCCCTCCCAAGATTGCGTTCGGACGCTTCTGGCCCGCTTGTCCGAACGATCATAGGGGAAAACAGTGCGGCATGCCAACATTATTGTACGGACAACTCTATGCGATGGTTGGTGAGCCGCGCCATCAGCTTTTGCGGCGCGACCAGAACAGGACGGCCGCCGCCCCGGCCAGCGGGAAGGCCATCATCAGGGCGAAGGTCTCGCCGTAGCTGCCGACCGTGTTGAACAGGGTGGCGAACAGCGCCGGCCCGACGACGACGCCGGAGAAGGTGAACATCAGCGCGCCGCCCGTCGCCGTGCTGGCCGTGCCCTTCGGCGCGACCCGCGCCACCTCTGCCAGGAACACGCCGTTCCAGCCGATGGCGGCGATGCCGAACACCGTCAGAACACCGATCACCGCGGGCACCGGCCAACTTGGCCCCAGACCGGCGGTGGCCAACGCGGCGCTGGCGGACAGCACGCCGATCCCGCCCAGCACCGCCACACCGGAGCGCAGCCGGTCGGCCAGCAACCCCCAGCCGATGCGCGCCGCCGCCCCCGCCGCCTGCATCACCGACACGGCCAGCCCGGCGGACACGATGGACCAGTGCAGGTCGTGCACCAGCATGTTCACCGTGAAGGCCATCAGCGACAGCTGGATCGCCGAGAAGAAGAATCCCATCAGGGCGAAGCCGCGCAGCGCCGGCACCCGCCAGACCAGCCGCGGCCCCTCCATCAGGTTGCCGCGGATCGGCAGACCGGGGCTGCGGTCGTCGTCCCACACCCGGCGGCCCGGTGCGAAGAGGGCCAGCAGCAGCGCGAACATGCCGGCCACCGCCAGCGCCGCTCCGCGCCAGCCGGCGATCTCGCCGATTCCCGGCAGGGTCAGCCCGGCCAGCACGCCGGCCAGCGGCACGCCGGTCTGCTTCAGCGAGAAGACCAGATTGCGCCGGGCCGGCGGGGTGAAGCGGTTCAGCAGGTGGGAGGAGGAGGGGTTCACCAGCCCGTAGCCGATGCCAAGCAGCACCGACGCCAACGCCGCGACCCACAGAAAGCCGGTGGCGATGCCGAGGCAGCCCACCAGCCCCAAAGCCAGCGCCAGGACGCCCACCGTCCCGGCGCCCCAGCGGCGGACCACCAGCCCGGCGAAGGCCGACACCAGGGCGGCGGCGCTGTAGATGACGCTGATCTGGTAGCCGACCGCCTCCGACCCCACCCCCAGCGAGGCGGCGGCCAGCGGGGCGACCGTCGCCAGCGTCAGGACCGACAGGGTGGCGACGGTCTGGAC
>NZ_WHOR01000340.1:0-5170 GCF_013340925.1 Azospirillum formosense | reverse complement strand
TGGTCGGGAAGCAGAACCCACTCGCCGCGCGCGTCGGCGTTGACGGAACCGAGCGCGCGATCCCCGTCATGGACGGTCACCGACGAGCCCGGCGTGGCGCGGCCGGCCATCACGGTGGCGCCGTCCGGGGCGACGCGCACAATGTCGAAGCGCGGCCCGGCTGGCTCCTCCGCGGCTTTCGCCGGGGCGGGCGCGGCGGCCGGCGGCCTGGCCGGGGTCACGCTGCCCAGCGCGACGGTCGCTCCGGACCCGGCCGTTCCGGCGCGGGTGCCCGGCGCGGGCGCTGGATCGAAGGCCAGATACGCGACAACAGCGGCCGCGGCGACCGTCGCCGCACCGCCGAACAGGAGAGCTTGCTTCACCGGAGCACCGCCGCATCATTGCCGGCGGACACGCCGGCTTGCGGCAGGATAGCAGATTGCGGCGGTGGAACCGAACACCGCCGATGGGGCCGACGCATAGCCGCATCGGGACCCGCGCACCGCCTTCGCGCCGCCGGGCGGTGCGACCCCATGCTCACGCCTCCAGGCTCATTTCTCCAGCTTGGCAACCGTCTCGGAATGGCGGCTGGAGGACAGGTCAGCCGCAGAGATGCTGGTTTCCGTGGCTTGAACGGTCGTGGCGCCGCCCGCGTTCGCCTTGCCGCCGCCGGTCAGAAAGCCGATCCCGCCGCCGAAGCCGAGGAACAGGAACGTGGCCACCGAGATGGCGGCCAGGGCGTTGACGACGCGCGAATCCATAATGATTCCTCCCGATGGGCTGAAGTCCGATGTCCGGGTAGACGCCGCCCCGGCTTTGCTATTCCCTTGCATTAGGTGACCCCGCCGGGCGCACCGGAACAGTCACCGGAACGTGTACCCAACCGGCGAGAAAGGGTGAGCGATGAGAGCCCCGAATTCCGTCTGCGTCTATTGCGGCTCATCCAGCCGCGTCGCCGCTGTCCACAAGGAGGCCGCCCATATGTTGGGCGACGGGCTCGCCCGGCGGGGCATCCAGCTCGTCTACGGCGGCGGGCGCGTCGGGCTGATGGGCATCGCCGCCGACGCCGCGCTCGCCGCCGGCGGCCAGGTCGTCGGCATCATCCCGGAGCACATCCAGTCCGCCGAGATCGAGCACACCGGCCTGACCGAACTGCACGTCGTCGACAGCATGCACACCCGCAAGCGCATGATGGTGAACCGGGCCGACGCCTTCGTCGTGCTGCCGGGCGGCCTCGGCACGCTGGACGAGGCGTTCGAGACCCTGACCTGGAAGCAGTTGGGCCTGCACGACAAGCCGGTGGTGATCGTGGATGTGGACGGATATTGGCGCCCGTTGCTCGGCCTGATCGACCATACGGTGGCGCAGGGTTTCACCCAGCCGGCGCACCGCGCGCTGTACACGGTCGTCGATGACGTGGATGACGTGTTTGCCGCGCTGGCCTATGAACCTGAGCCCGCGTTGAAGATTCCCACACAAAAGCTCTGAAAAGGCCAAGTGGTAGGACCAGATCGCGCAAATCGCGCCGTTTTCAGCGCGATATCGTCTGTTTTGATGCCCCGCGGTCCTTTCTTTCGGCGGTGCGCCGGTGCTATATAACCGCCATCCGTTTCCGTCCGGGGAACCGGGGCCCGTCTTCGGATGGACGCCCCGGCCCGTGCCCTCGCACAGCGCGCCCGGCGTCCAAGCATAAGACAACCCCTACCCGTTCGGGGAGAACTCGCACCCATGACGAAGATCAAGGTAGCCAATCCGGTCGTCGAACTCGACGGCGACGAGATGACGCGCATCATCTGGCAGTTCATCAAGGACAAGCTGATCCTGCCGTATCTCGACATCGACCTGAAATACTACGATCTCAGCGTCGAGAACCGCGACAAGACGGACGACCGGGTGACGGTCGAATCGGCCAACGCGATCAAGCAGTACGGCGTCGGCGTCAAGTGCGCGACCATCACCCCGGACGAGGCGCGGGTGACGGAGTTCAATCTCAAGAAGATGTGGAAGTCGCCGAACGGCACGATCCGCAACATCCTGGGCGGCACCGTCTTCCGCGAGCCGATCGTCTGCTCCAACGTCCCGCGCTACGTTCCGGGCTGGACCAAGCCGATCATCATCGGCCGTCACGCCTTCGGCGACCAGTACAAGGCCACCGACTTCGTCGTTCCCGGCAAGGGCAAGCTGACCATCAAGTGGGTGCCGGAAGGCGGCGGCGAGCCGATCGAGCACGAGGTGTACGATTTCCCCGGCGGCGGCGTCGCCATGGGCATGTACAACCTGGACGAGTCGATCGAGGGCTTCGCCCACTCCAGCTTCATGTACGGCCTGGAGCGCGGCTACCCGGTCTACCTGTCCACCAAGAACACGATCCTCAAGGCCTATGACGGGCGCTTCAAGGACATCTTCCAGAAGGTGTTCGACGAGCATTACGCCGCCCAGTTCAAGGCCAAGGGCCTCGTCTACGAGCACCGCCTGATCGACGACATGGTCGCCTCGGCCCTGAAGTGGGAAGGCGGCTTCGTGTGGGCCTGCAAGAACTACGACGGCGACGTGGAGTCGGACGTCGTGGCGCAGGGCTTCGGCTCGCTGGGCCTGATGACCTCGGTGCTGATCACGCCGGACGGCAAGACCGTCGAGGCGGAGGCCGCCCACGGCACGGTGACCCGCCACTACCGCGAGCACCAGAAGGGCAAGGAAACCTCCACCAACCCGATCGCCTCGATCTACGCCTGGACGCAGGGTCTGGCCTACCGCGGTAAGTTCGACAACACGCCGGACGTCGTGAAGTTCGCCGAGACGCTGGAGCGCGTCTGCGTCGAGACCGTCGAGTCGGGCTTCATGACCAAGGATCTCGCGATCCTCATCGGTCCGGAGCAGCCCTGGCTGACCACCAAGCAGTTCCTCGACAAGCTCGACGAGAACCTGCAGAAGAAGATGGCCGCCTGGGCGTAACGCCAGTTCCGCGTCAGGTGCGACGACGCGTCCCGGTCAAACGGGATGCCCGGTCGATGTAAGGTTGCGGCGGGGAGTTTCGGCTCCCCGCTTTTTTCTTGCCCGCGCGGCCTCAATGGCGGCGTGGACCTGACGAACCGGAATTCGAGACTTTCCCATGGCCAAGGATATCTTCCGCATCGCCGTGATCGGCGCCGGCGAAACCGGAACGCCCCTGCTGACGCAGCTTCTGGACGCCTCCTTCGTCGAGATCCTCGGCGTCGCCGACCTGGACGCCGAGGCGCCCGGCATGCGGCTCGCCCGTGAGCGCGGCGTCGCCACCACGACCGATTTCATGGACCTCGCCCGGTTCGGCGAGGCGGTGGATGTGCTGATCGACGTGACCGGCGTTCCGAAGGTGCGCGAGGCGCTGCGCCAGCACATGCAGGACAGCGGCAACACCCACACGCTGATCGTCCACGAGATGCTGGTGCAGCTGATGCTGTCGCTGCTGAGCGGCCGTCTGGTGCAGGTGAAGCACGAGGTCGAGGAGTACTGACCCCCCAACGGCTTGTCCCGCTCCCCCCTTTCCTGTGAGCCGCCGCGCCACCACATCCACGCGACGACAATGGGATGACGACAATGGGATAGGGAGTTGGAGCAGGTCATGGACATGAAGGACCCGGCACGGGCGTCCGCGCTGCTGAAACGGCTGCACGGACGCATGACCGGCGACAAGCCATCGCTGGGCGAGGTGCTGGGCCATCTCGGCGACCGGGCTCCTGGTTTCCTGCTGCTGGCGCTGGCGGTCCCCGCCGTGGTTCCGACACCGGGGCTGCCGGCGGGCCTGATCTTCGGCACGGTGCTGGTGCTGGTGGCGATTCAAATGATCGTGGGCCGCGACCGCCTGGAGGTGCCGGGCTGGATCGGGCGCCGCCGCGTGGCGCGCGGCACGCTTGAAAAGATCGTGGAGAAGGGAACACCGCTGGTGGAGCGGCTGGAGGCCCGGCTGCGCACGCGCTGGCCGTCGCTGACCCATCAGGGGGTGCTGCGGCCGCTGGGCCTCTTCGTGTTGGTGATGGGCGTTCTGATCGCCCTGCCCATTCCGTTCGGCAACACCCTGCCCGGTCTGGCGGTGCTGGTGATCGCGCTGGGGCTGATCGTGAAGGACGGTTTGGCGGTCGCCGCCGGTCTGGGTCTGGGTGTGGCGGCGACGGGTGTCTCGGCGATGCTGGTCGCCGGAAGCTGGTGGGCGATCACCGCGGCGCCCCTCTGACCGGCGCTCCTCTTACGGCCGCCGTGTCGGGCGGGCGCTCGCGTGAAGAGCGCCCGAAATCCGGAAATCCGGCGGAGAAATCCGGCGGAGTCTAGGCGGCGCCGACGTTGCGCTCACCGGTGTTGCGGTCCTCGTCGCGCTTCTTGCCGGACGAGGCCGGCTGGTAGGCCACCGCCGCGTGCTCGGCGCAGTAAGGCAGGCCGGGCAGCGAGGGCTTGCCGCAGAAATGGAAATCCTGGTGCTTCGGGTCGCCGACCGGCCATTTGCACATGCGCTCGGTCAAGGCGAGGATCGTCGCGCCCCGGGTCGGCTTCTTCTTGATCGGCGACGGGCGTCCCGACAAGCCGAGGCGGTGCGCCTTCCCGATCACCGCGTTGCGGGTGATGTCGCCCAGGATGTCCGCGATTTCACTCGCGCTCAGCCCCTGGGCCCAGAGGTCCTTAAGCTGCTGAACCCGCTCGTCCGTCCAACTCATCCCCTGTCTCCCGTGGTCCGGTAACCGGTGACTTGGTTAACCAATATACCTTCCGACCAGACGGCCGTTTTCCATAAGGCGCAATATTTTGTGCCCAACGCCGGCCAACCTACCAGATGGCCGGATAGAGGGATAGGGGGCTTGAGCAACATTCCTGTGCATAAGTCTGTGGGTGTTATGAGTTCAACGCGCCGTACACCTCCTCGGCTATGGCCGAAAGGGTCACTCGGTCGAGGTCGCCCGTTACCGCCCACGCCAACCCGTTGTCCCGCCAGTAGAAAGCCTGGACGTTGCCGTCCTGGGCAAAACGGAAGGACGTGTCCGGCGCGTCGGAGGCCGGCCGGATGTAGAGGGTGATGCGGCGACCGGCCGCATCCTGGTACATGAGCTGGGCCGCCGGCCCCCGCGCGTCGGACAGCAACCGACCGCCCACCAGATCGTAGCCCTTGTCGGCAAGCCGCGGCGCCTGCAGGGGCTTGCCCAGGCGCTTGGACAGCCAGCCAACGAGA
>NZ_WHOR01000033.1:0-32932 GCF_013340925.1 Azospirillum formosense | reverse complement strand
CGCTGCGCGCCGTGCCGCCGCTGATCCGCGAGACTCTGGAGTTCGCCGGGGTGGGGGTGGAGGACATCGACCTCTGCGTGATGCACCAGGCCAACGCCTTCATGCTGGAGCATCTGCGCAAGAAGACCAAGTTTCCGCCGGAAAAATTCCTCGTGGACATGCACGACTTCGGCAACACCAGCTCCGCCTCCATCCCGCTGGCGGTCAGCCACCGGCTGGGCGAGGCGCTGTCCACCGGCACGCGCAAGATGCTGCTGGCCGGCTTCGGCGTCGGCTGGTCCTGGGGCGCCGTGGTCGCCGACGTCGGGCCGATCCCCGCGCCGGAGGTGCAGGAGATTCCCGACGACTTCCCCCTGCTGACGCCCTGAGCCGCCGGACCATGCGCAACCCGCTCGACCTCACGGGACGGCGCCTGCTGGTGACCGGGGCCTCCGCCGACAGCGACATCGGGCGTGAGATCTGCCGGACGCTGGCCGGGCTGGGGGCCGCCCTCACGCTGGTCGGCCGCCGCGCCGATGCGCTGGAGGCCACCCGCGCCCTGCTGGACGGGCCGGAGCGGCACGGCGTCGCCCCCTTCGACCTGACCGACCTCGACGCCATTCCCGGCTGGATGAAGGGGCTGGCGGAGGCCGGCGGCCCCTTTGCCGGGCTGGTCCATTCCGCGTCGGAGCAGGGCTATTCCGTTCTGCGCCAGGTCAACCGGGCGCAGTTCGACCGCTATTTCACGCTGAACGTCGGAGCGTCGCTGATGCTGGCGCGCGGCTTCCACCAGAAGGGCGTCGTCGCGCCGGGCGGCGGGTCGATCGTCTATGTCGGCTCGGTCGCCGGGCTGAAGGGCCAAAAGGGCCGCTCGCTCTACGCCGCGAGCAAGGCGGCGCTGGTCTCGGTGGCGCAATCGCTGGCGCTGGAACTGGCCGACAAGCGAATCCGCGTCAATGTGGTGGCCCCGGCGGTGGTGCTGGGCGCCAAGGCGGAGAAGCAGTTCGCCATGCTGCCGGCGGAGCAGAACGCCGCGCTCGCCGCCGCCCACCCGTTGGGCTACGGCGCGCCGCAGGACGTGGCCGACGCCGTGGCCTATCTGCTGGCCGACAGCGGGCGCTGGGTGACCGGGACGGTGCTGCCCGTGGACGGCGGCTTCACCGCGGGGTGACCGCCTCCGCCAGAGCCCGCGCGATGCGCAAGGCGCCCTGGCCATCGACGATCCCCGCCAGCTTGTCCGCCATGATCCGCCGCCGCGCCGGATCGGCCCAAAGCTCCAGCGCCACGTCCGCGATCCGCTCCGGAGCACCTTCGGTCTGTCCGGCCACCAGGGCGCACCAGCCCAGAGCCTCCGACTGGCGGGCGGCCTCCAACTGGTTGTCGGCGATGGTGACGAGGACGGCGGGCGTGCCGATGGCCGCCAGTTCCCCCGTCGTGGTGCCTGCCGCCGAAACGGCCAGCCCGGCCTGCGCCATCAGGCGACCCATGCGCGGCGTGTCGCGGTGCAGCCGCACGCTGTCTTTGAAACACTCCGCCGCGGCATCAACCGCGGCCACGTCGCGCACCGCCCCGCCGACCGCCACATCTAGCCAGACGCCGGGCGGCAGGCGCGGCGCGAGACGTTCGATCACCGGAGCCGTCAGCCCCAGCGGGTCGGAGCCGCCGAAGGTCACCAGCAGGCCGCCGCGTTCCTCAAGCGGTAGCTTGGCCGCCGCCGCGGCCTCCCGCACCTCCCGCCGCAGCGGTGCATAGTTTGGGCCGAGCAGCAGCCGGGCGTCGGGGTTGCCCTTACGGTAGGGCAGCGACGCGGCGTCCGGCGCGGCGTTGACGATCAACCCGGCGTGGATCGGCTCCCCTGTCCCGGCGTCGTCGAAAGCCAGGATGCGCAGCCCCGTCCCGTCCAGCCCGGCCCGCCAGCCTTCGGAGAATCCATAACCGTCCAGCACGATGGCCGCGGTGCCGGCTTCCGCCGCGATGGCGCGCGTCGCGGCGAGGTCGGCGGCGCTGCCAGGGGCCGCGTCGATCCGGTGAACGGCCATGCCGGCAGCGCGCAGACGCTCGTCCAAAGCCGGCGGCAGGCTCGCCGCGGCGAACAGTGCATCGCCGCCCAGTTCCTGCACCGCTTCCGCCACGGCGAGGCAGCGCATGACATGCCCGGCCCCGATGGAGGCCCCGGCGTCGGCGCGGAACAGCACCCTCACGGGCCGTCTCCCGGCCTTCAATGCAGGGTCGGCGCGTTCGGCCCGGTGGGGCGCAGCCGCGTGCGGGCCGAGGACAGGCAGAAGGCATGCCAGTAGAGCGCGACCAGGGCGCCCGGCATGCTGTCCAGCTCATGCCCCGGCAAAGCGGTGATGTTCGCCGCGTGGGCCATGGCGGCGTTGGCGGCGTTGAGGCTGTGCTGCGCCGCCGGACCGATCAGCGCCAGCGTCTCCGCCAGCGCGCGGGCGTCGAGGCGCAGGGTCGCCGGGGCGACGGTCACCTGGGCGGTCCCATCACGCAGGCGCCCGATGGCGATGTAGGCCTCCAGAAGGTCCAGCCGGTCCTCCGGGCGAATCACCGCGGCCACGACGCGGTTGCCGGTCAGCGGGCCGGTGCCGTCGAATTCGAACACCACGGCGCGCTCGGCCTGCCGGGCCTCGGCCAGCGCGGCGGCGCGCTCCCCGGCGGAGACTCCGGCCAGCCGCATCGCCTCCTCGAACATCTCCGGCCGCCCTCCGCCCTCGGCGTGGACGACCAGCGGGGCGTCCATCGTCGCGGCGATGGCGAGACGGCGCGCCATGATGTTCACCGCCTCCTCCGCCGCGTCGTCCGACGGCGTGTCCTGCAGCAGTTCCGCGCCCTTGCGCAGCATCACCTCGGCGAAGCTGATGTCCGGGGCGGTGTCTGGGGTCATGGCGCGGTCTCCGTCGAAAGGGGTCGGCTGTTGTACGCCAGCATCACGCGGGTTCTCAATGGTCGCCGCCATCAATGGTAACCGATGGCACCCGTCACCTTGCCGCGGAACACCCAGTAGCTGTAGGCGGTGTAGACCAGGATCGTTGGAATCAGGAAGGCCATGCCGATCAGCAGGAAGACCTGCGTCTCCGGCGGGGCCGCCGCCTGCCAGATGGTGATTCCCGGCGGGATCAGCACCGGCCACAGGCTGATCGCCAGCCCCAGATAGGACAGGGCGAACAGCCCCATGGCGAAGGCGAAGGGCAGCGCCTCCCGCCCCTCGTCCAGCGCCCGCCACAGGCCGAAGGCGAGGAAGCCGACCATCAGCGGCACCGGCGACAGCAGCAGGATGTTGGGAACCGAGAACCAGCGCGCGGCGATGGAGGCGTCCAGGAAGGGCGTCCACAGGCTGACCGCCGCGACCAGAACCAGCACCACGATCAGCAGCCGCCGCGCCACGCGGAAGCACCAGTCCTGCAAAATCCCGATGGTCCGCCAGATCAGCCACGTGCTCCCCAGCAGCGCGTAGCCGGCGATCAGGGCCACGCCGCAGAACAGGCTGAAGGGAGTCAGCCAGTCCAGCATGGTCCCGGCAAAGTTGCGCCCCTCCACCTCGATCCCCTGGATGAAGGAGCCGAGAACCACCCCCTGCGCGAAGGTGGCGAGCAGCGAGCCGAGGAAGAAGGCCTTGTTCCACAAATGGCGGCTGCTCCGCGCCTTGAAGCGGAACTCGAAGGCCACGCCGCGGAAGACCAGGGCGATCAGCATCACCAGCAGCGGCAGATACATCGCCGGCAGGACGACGGCGTAGGCGATGGGAAAGGCCGCGAACAGCCCCGCCCCGCCGAGGATCAGCCACGTCTCGTTGAAGTCCCAGACCGGCGCCACCGAGTTCATCATGACGTCCCGCGCCTCCTCGCTGGGGGCGAAGGGGTAGAGGATGCCGATGCCGAGGTCGAAGCCGTCCATCAGCACATACATGAAGACGGCGAAACCGACGATGGCGACCCAGGCGAGGGTCAGCAGGCTGCCTTCCATGGACGTCACTCCGCGGGTTCGATGGATTCGCCGGGAACCGACAGGGGCCGCTTCGGCTGGTGGCCCTGCGCCACCGCGGGAATCTCCAGATCCTCGTCGGTCAGCCGCGCCGGGCCGATGGTCAGCAGGCGGAACAGGTAGTAGGTCCCGGCCCCGTAGATGATCGTGTAGACCACCATGAACACGATCAGCGAGGTCAGGACCGCCCCGCCGGTCAGGGCCGGAGTCACCGCGTCCGCCGTGCGGATCATCCCGTAGACCACCCAGGGCTGGCGCCCGATCTCGGTGGTGAACCAGCCGGCGAGGATGGCGATGAAGCCCAGCGGCATGCAGCCGACCAGAACCTTGTGGAACCAGTTCGGGCTGTAGAGCCTCCCGCGCATCCGTTGCACCAGGTGAATCAGCGCCACCGTCAGCATGATCATGCCGATCGCCACCATGATGCGGAAAGTCCAGAACAGGATCTCCGGGTTGGGGCGGTCCGCCACCGGAAAGTTCTTCAGACCGGGGACCACCCCGTCCCACTCGTGGGTCAGGATCAGGCTGGACAGGGCGGGAATGGCGATTTCCGCGTGGTTGGTCTCCGCCTCGTTGTCGGGGATGGCGAACAGGATCAGCGGCGCCCGCGCCCCGCCTTCCCAATGCCCCTCCATCGCGGCGATCTTGGCCGGCTGGTGCTCCAGCGTGTTCAGCCCGTGCAGGTCGCCGAGGAAGATCTGCAAGGGCGCCAGGACGGTGATGAGCGCCAGTGACATGCTGAGCCCGACCCGCGCGTGGTCCAGGAAGCGGTTGCGCAGCAGGTAGAAGGCGCTGATGCCCGCCACCACGAATCCGGTGGTCAGGAACATCGCGGTCAGCATGTGGGCCAGCCGGTAGGGGAAGGAGGGGTTGAAGACCACCGCCCACCAGTCGGTGACGAAGAACCGCCCGTCGCGCAGTTCCGCCCCCGCCGGGGTGTGCATCCAGCTGTTCGCCGAGAGAATCCAGAAGGAGGAGAGGACCGTCCCCGTCGCCACCAGCACGGCCGCCAGGAAATGGATGCCCCGTGGCACGCGGTCCCGCCCGAACAGCAGGATGCCGAGAAAGGCGGCCTCCAGGAAGAAGGCGGTCACCACCTCGTACTGGATCAGCGGCCCCAGAACGTTGCCGACGATGTCGGACCAGCGGCTCCAGTTCGTGCCGAACTGGTAGGTCATCACGATTCCCGACACCACGCCCATGCCGAAGGAAATGGCGAAGATCCGCGTCCAGAATTCCGACAGGCTGCGGTACAGCGCCTTGCCGGTGATCAGCCACCGCGCCTCCAGAACCGCGATCCAGCAGGCCAGCCCCACCGTAAAAGAGGGAAAAAGAATGTGAAAAGAAATCACGAAAGCGAACTGGATTCGTGACAGAAGGAGCGGATCGAGGTCCATGGCCGCGGTCCTCCGTTGGCGGTCACAGGGCCGATTGCAGCCGGCCCGACCCGACCCCCAACGCGGCCCATTCCAGGGAGTTCCCATTTTCCGGTTGCGGATACTTTCTTTCCCCCCACCTCTTGAACCGCGCCCGCGACCTCTTATTTCTAAGCTCTTGCCGACATCCACACATTCACGGCCGGCCCTGGGCCACAGCCGATCCCACCCCGCTCCGATGGCCCCGCCGGCCAGCCGGGCCGGGGGCCATCGGTCCATTGCAGGGTGTTTCCCGAGGATGCCGGAATCAGGAGAAGCTCTTTGACGGAACTGGCAGTTTCTGGCGAACCCCTCACCCTCTTTCTAAAAGAAACCCGCAAGTACGACTACCTCACCCCCGAGCAGGAACGCGACCTCGCCATCCGCTGGCGGGAGCGGCAGGACCGCCGCGCCCTCGACAAGCTGATCGGCAGCCACCTCCGGCTCGTTTTCAAAATGGCCCGCGGCTATCAGGGCTACGGCCTGCCGCTGTCCGACCTGATCGCCGAAGGAAACGTCGGCGTCATGCAGGCGGCGCAGAAGTTCGACCCCGACAAGGGGTTCCGCTTCGCTACCTACGCGTCCTGGTGGATCCGCGCCGCGATCCAGGAATATGTGCTGCACAACTGGTCGCTGGTGAAGATCGGCACCACGGCGGCCCAGAAGAAGCTGTTCTTCAGCCTGCGCCGGCTTAAGGCGCAGCTTCAGGACGCCGAGAACGGCACCTTCGGCGGCGATCTGTCTCCGGAAGCGGTGGAGAGCATCGCGACGACGCTGGACGTCTCCCAGGCCGACGTGATCGAGATGAACCGCCGGCTGGGCACCGACCGCTCGCTGAACGCCACCCTGGCCGAGGATGGCGACAGCGAATGGCTGGACCTTCTGGCCGACGAGAGCCCCGACCAGGAGGCGATCCTGGCCGGTGCGCAGGAGCGCAAGCGCCGCCAGCAGTTCCTCAAGCTGGGGCTGGGCGTTCTCGACGACCGCGAGCGGCAGATCCTGGTGGCCCGCCGCCTGCGCGACGAGCCGCTGACCCTGGAGGAGCTGAGCCAGCACTTCCACGTCTCGCGCGAGCGCGTGCGCCAGCTCGAGGTGCGCGCCTTCGAAAAGGTCCAGAAGGCGGTGATGGCCCAGGCCCGGCAGATTCCGGTCACCACGGGCAAGGCGCTGCTGCCGGTTTGACCGGCGGCAGCCCAACCACGGTGCGTTACGGCGTGACGAAGCGCGGCGGCTCCGGCAGCACGGAGGACCGCCGCCGCACGCCGCGCAGCGCGTGATCCACCGCGGCGACCTGTTCCTCCACCGAAATCAGGATCTGCGACGTGACCTCCAACGCCCGGTCCTCATAGACCCAGACATTCGGATGACGATCGCTCCAGGCGGCGACCGTCCGGTCGCGCTCATGCAGCAAGCTATGGATCTGTGGCCGGAACAGCCGCATCATCGCGGTGATCCAGCGGTTCGCCGGCCAGGACGGACGGGCGTGATCCACGGTGAAGCTGTCGAGCATGCGGATCACGTCGTCGGCCGCGTACCACGTCTCCCCCGTCACCCAGCGGTTGGTCGTGAACAGGCGCACCGGCTGCCCCGCCGCATCCATGGCGATTCCCATCAGATGGGACAGCGCGTCGTTGGGGTTGTCCGGCTTCTCGTAATCCCTCAAGGGCACCGGCTCCATGCCCGGCGGCATGCCCAGCGGGCGCAGGAAGGTGTGAAAATGCCCATGCTCGCCCTCGGGCCGCTCGTCCTCGGGGTGGCAATGGTAATAATATTGCGCATGATACTCGGCGTCGTAGACGTCGCCCGGCGGGTAGTGGCGCCATTCGTAGAGCGTGCCGTGCCCGCGCAGCAGCTCCCCCACCACCGTGTCGCCGGTCTTGGCGAGCACGCGCTGGCACAGCCGGACCTCCCGCGCGGCCTCCGACATCGCCTGCAATTCGTCGCGCGAAAGCTCCGAAAGCTCCATCATCGGATGCTCTGCCCCGTCAGCCCCTGCCCGTCCCAGATCCCTATTACGTATGAGGCTTTGTACGCATAGCAAGCGCTTTCCTCAACGGGAGCCCGCCGAACCAGTCCGACCGGCGTCCGCACGGAACACCGCCTCGCCCCGCCGCAGGGTCCAGTCGACCAGCGCGCCTTCCACCTGACCCAGCGCCGTGTTGAAGGCCGTGATCACGTCGGTGAAATCCGACCCGCGCACCGGGACCACGGCGTCGAAGGTCTCGCCCGCCTCGATGGTCCGGTTGGGCATGGCGACCAGCTTGGCCGACAGCCGCACCCGCACCCGGTCCGGCGCCGAGGCGCTGGCGTCGCTGAATTCCGCCTGGAAGTCGCGCAGTTCGGTCTTCAACAGGAAGTCGGAGCGCAAGCCCGCCGAATCCCGCCCGACCGAGACGATCCGCCGGCTGTCCTCGAAGGACTGGACGATCAGCCCCTGCACCATGTTCGGCGCCCGGTCGGCCCAGGACACCCCTGCGAAGTAGTCGAGCGCGGTGGCGGAACGGGTGACCGCGATGCGCGGCGTGTCGATCCCGGCGCTGGCCGCCGGAGGCTCCACCAGCAGCTGCCAGCGCACCGGCGGCAGCCCGGTCTCGGCCACGGCTCCCGGCGTCAGCGTATAGAGGTTGGGCGCGGTGGGATTCAGCGCCGCGCAACCGGTCATCAGGCCGACCGCCAGCAGCGCCGCCCCCACCCCCTTCATCAAACGGCTCGTCACCAAGCGGCTCATCATCGTCCACGCACCTCCACGCCCTGGCGGGTTCCGCCGAACAGGAAGTTCGACGGGTCGTTCTCGATCCGCGTCACGACGCGGGACAATTGCCCCGACAGGTCGCGCAACTGCGAGATCAGCAAGGTCAGGTCATACAGCCCGCCATCGGTGAAGTCGCGGATCGCCCCGCGGTTCTCCCCGATCATGGCGTTGAGCTGGTTGGCGGTCTTGTTCAGCGACCCGGCCAACGTGTGCAGATCGCCGGTCACCGTCTTCATCCCGCCTTCCACCGCGGCCAGCGTGCGCTGCGCCTGGTCCATGGTGTCGCCGATCTGCGGTCCGACCGTCTCGAAGCCCTGGAGCGTCCGGTTGGCCTGGGCGAGGGTCGTGTCCAGCCCCTGGCTGGCGCGGGCCAACTCGCCGGTCAGGTCGCGGGTGTTCGCCAGAATCTCGGCGATGGCCGCCTGGTTCTGCGGGGTCAGCAGATCCGCCACCCGGTTGGTCAGGTCCAGCGCGCGGTTCAGAAGCTGCGGGGCGGCGTCGACGAACACCGTCAGCGAGGACGGGCGCGACGGGATCACCGGAATGCCCCCGTCGTGCGCGGTGCGCAGAAGCTCGCTCATCTCCGTTCCGCCGGAAATCTGGACATAGGCGCCGCCGGTGATGCCCTGGACCTCCAGCGAGGCGATGGAGTCGGTCTTGATCGGCGTGCCTTCCTGCACCTCGATCCGCACGCGCACGCGGCTGACGTCGTTGGGGTCCAGGCGGATGTCGGTCGCCGTGCCCACGGGGATGCCGCGGTAGCGCACCGGGCTGCCCTCCTGTAGGCCGGTCACCGAGCCGGTGAAGTAGATGTAATAGGGCTGGCGCGTCTCCTCCAACTGGATTTTGGCGACCCAGACCGTGAAGACGAACAGGCCGGCAAGCAAGGCCAACACGAAGCTGCCCACGAGGATGTAGCTGGTGCGGGTTTCCATGGCGTCCGGTCAGCTTTCTGCATGGCGCGCGGCGCGGCCGCGCGGTCCGTGGAAATAGTCGTGAATCCAGGGATGCGGGTCGCGGAGATGCTCCTCCAGCGTGCCCACGCGAATCTTCTTGTCCACCAGCACGGCGATGCGGTCGCAGATGGAGGTCAGGCTGTCCAGGTCGTGGGTGACCATGAAGACGGTCAGCCCCAGGCTGCGCTGGAGGTTGCGGATCAGCTGGTCGAAGGCGGCGGCGCCGATGGGGTCCAGCCCGGCCGTCGGCTCGTCGAGGAACAGGATGTCGGGGTCGAGCGCCAGAGCGCGCGCCAGCCCGGCGCGCTTGATCATGCCGCCCGACAGCTCCGACGGGAACTTCGCCCCGGCGTTGGGCGGCAGGCCGGACATGGCGATCTTGACCCGCGCGATCTCCGCCGCCAGCGCCGCCGAGAGGTTGGTGTGCTCGCGCAGCGGGACCATGACATTCTGCGCCACGGTCATCGAGCTGAACAGCGCACCGTTCTGGAACAGCACGCCGGTGCGCGCCTGGAGCGCCACACGCTCGCGCTCCGGCAGGTCGGCGGTGTCGCGTCCCAGCAGCTCGATCCGGCCGTCCGCCGGGCGGATCAGGCCGAGGATTTCCTTCAGCAGAACCGACTTGCCGGTGCCGGAGCCGCCGACCACGCCCAGCACCTCGCCCCGCCGCACGTCGAGGTCGAGCCCGTCATGGACCACCTGCGGGCCGAAGCGCGTGACCAGCCCGCGCACGCGGATCACCGCGTCCTGCGCACCGGTCCGTTGGTCATCGTCGAAAGGCGCCACGGTCCCTCACAGCCTGAGGAAGGAGAACAGGACGGAGAACACTGCGTCCAGGACGATCACCAGGAAGATGGACTCCACCACCGACTTGGTGGTCAGCGTGCCCACGCTCTCGGCGCTGCCGGAGACCTTCAGCCCCTCGTAGCAGCCGACCATGGCGATCACCAGGGCGAAGACCGGCGCCTTCACCAGTCCAACCAGGAAATGCGGCAGCGTGACGGCGCCGTGAAGCTGGCGGATGAACTGCCCGAAGGTGATGTCCAGCGTCGCGTAGCTCATCACCGCGCCGCCGAACAGCCCCATGATGTCGGCGTAGAAGGCCAGCAGCGGCAGGGTGATCATCAGGGCCAGCGCGCGCGGCACCACCAGAAGCTCCACCACGTCCAGCCCCAGCGTGCTGATGGCATCCACCTCCTGGTTCACCTTCATGGTGCCGATCTGCGCGGTGAAGGCCGAGCCGGAGCGCCCCGCCACGATGATGGCGGTCATCAGGATGCCGATCTCGCGCAGGATCGACACGCCCAGCAGATTGACCACGAACAGCTCCGCCCCGAAGCGGCGGAGCTGGTCCGCCCCCTGGAAGGCCAGCACCACGCCGATCAGGAAGGACAGCAGCCCGAGGATCGGCAGGGCGTTCAGACCGGTCTGCTCGATGTGGAACATCACCGAGCGGAAGCGCAGCCGCCGCGGATTCACGATCAGCCGCCCGAAGGTGATGGCAATGAGGCCGAGGAAGGACAGCAGGTCCCGCCCCTCGCGCAGCCCGTCCACGGCGGTGCGTCCGGTGCGCTCCAGCATGTCGAGGATGGGGCGGTGCGTCTGCGCCCGCTCGACCGGCGGTGGGCCGACCTCTCGCACGGCCTCGAACAGGGCCGCGTGCTCCGGGCGGATGGCGGACAGATCGACGCCGTGGCCCGCCGCCTTCAGCCGGTCGGACAGGGTGGACAGCAGATAGGCCCCAACCGTGTCCATGGCGTCCAGCCGCGACAGGTCGAGGCTGACCGCCCCGCCACCATCCAGCGCGAAGCCGTCGAGCGTAGCCGACAGGGAGCCGGCGGCCTGCAAATCCCAATGGCCGAGAGCCGTCAGCCGCCACTCACCGTCGCCGGCGCGCGACGATTCCAACCACGCCCTTTCGCGCGCCATGCCCCGTCCTGCCCTTCCCTTCCGGTGCCGCCATGCGGCGATGCTCATGCTTGTGGAGAGGAACTTGGCCGCAAGCCCCCCCGATGGTCAACCTCAAGCCGGGGAAAAACAGCCGCACAGCGGTGGTTTGCACGCGGACGGCCGCCCCGATAGTATGGCGCCGCCGTTGCACAGGAACCTTTTCACCATGCCGAACTCCATCGATCTGAAGAACCACATCCGCGGCATCGCCGACTTCCCGAAACCCGGCATCCTCTTCTACGACATCTCCCCGCTGCTGGCTCACGCCGAGGCGTGGAAGGAAGCGGTGGACCAGCTCGCCGAGGCGCTGCGCCCGCACAAGCCGGAGCTGCTGGTGGGCATCGAATCGCGCGGCTTCCTGATCGCAGCCCCGCTGGCCCTGGCGCTCGGCACCGGCTTCATCATGGTGCGCAAGCACGGCAAGCTGCCCGGCGACAAGGTCGCCCACTCCTACGACCTGGAATACGGCACCGACACCATCGAGGTTCAGGCCGACGCCGTGAAGCCCGGCCAGCGCGTGGTCGTCCTGGACGATCTGCTGGCGACCGGTGGCACCATGGCCGCGGCGATCAGCCTGCTGCGCCGCGTCGGCGCCGACGTCCGCGCCGCCGCCTTCCTGGTCGAGCTGACCTTCCTCAACGGCCGCGACAAGCTGGACGTGCCCAGCGTCTCGCTGATGAGCTACGATTCGTAAAAGCGCCTTCCGGAAAGGCGTCTGCCCATCCTTTAAGCACCCTCTCCCGCCCCGGGAGAGGGTGGCGCCGAAGGCGCCGGGTGAGGGTCGCCCAAGGATCAAGGCACTGATTCTCGGCGTCACCCTCGCCCTTCCCGCGCGTTGCGCGGGCCCCTTCCCTCTCCCGGGGCGGGAGAGGGACCATCGCGACGGCCATCCGCCAGTCATGGCACAGCGCTTGCGAGAGTTTCCGGTCACAGTTGCTCGGCACGGCGCTCCATGACCCATATGGCCCCGGTGATTCTCGAACAGCCGCCCCTCCTGGCCGTCCGGCCTCCCGAAACCGTCTCCATGCGGACGCGCGACGGCTTGCGGCTGGACGCCGACCTCTACCGTCCCGACGGGGTCGGACCCTGGCCCGTCCTGCTGCTGCGTCTGACCTGCGGGCGGCGCACGGCGATGACCAGCCATTACGCGCACCCGCGCTGGTACGCCGCCCGCGGTTATGTCGTCGTGGTGCAGGACGTGCGCGGGCGCGGCACGTCGGAGGGCCGTTTCCGCCCCTTCGAGGCGGAGCGCGAGGACGGCGCCGACGCGGTGGCCTGGGCGGCCTCCCTGCCCGGCTCCAACGGCACGGTCGGCATGTACGGCAGCGGCTACGCCGGAATGGCGCAGCTCCTGGCCATGGCCGAGCGGCCCGACGCGTTGCGCGCGGTGGTTCCGGCGCTGGCCGGCTGGGACGTCTTCACCGACTGGGCGACGGAGGGCGGCGCCTTCCGGCTGGCCGACGCGATGGGCTGGGCGCTGCACTGCGCGGCGGAGTCCGCCCGCCGGCTGGAGGATGGCGCAGCCTACCGCGCGCTCCTGGAGGCGATCCGCAGCCTGCCGCTGGACGACGAGATCCCGTCCCGCCCGCGGGTGCTGCGGGACTATGCGCGGCACTGCCATTACGACGACTGGCTGACCACGCCCGGCCCAGGCGGAAGCTGGGACGAGCTGTCACCGCGCAACGCCCTGTCCGGTGGTATCGGTGAGGTCTCCGTCCTTCAGATCGGCGGCTGGTACGACCCGCGCCTGACCGGCACGCTGGCGGCGCACGACGCCCTGTCCGCCGGCGGCGACGGCACCGTCCGCCTGCTGGTCGGCCCGTGGGATCGCCACGGGGTGGCGGTCCATGCCGGGCTCGACCGCCTGACGCCGTCCGACGTGCCATCCTTCGACGCCGTGCAACTCGGCTGGTTCGAGCGCTTCCTGAAGGGGGAGATGAACGGAGCGGAGCGCGGCGGCCCGATCCGTCTCTTCGACGCTCTGGAACGCCGCTGGCGCGACCTGCCGGTCCTGCCGCCCGCCGCGCACCCGCTGCATCTGTCCAGCGACGGCCTCGCCACGCGGCGCAACGGCGCCCTAAGCGGTGACGCGCCGGACGAAGCCTTCCTCGACGTGCTGGTTCACGACCCGCGCGATCCGGTGCCCACCGTGGGCGGTCATGCCGCGCCCGACGCCGGTCCGCACGACCGTGCCGCCGCCGACGCCCGCCCCGACGTGGCGGTCTACGACACCGCTCCGCTCACGGCGCCGCTGACGTTGTCCGGTCAGGCCGCCCTGGAGATCTGGGTGGAGGCCGACGCGCCGTCCTTCGACGTCAGCGCCGTCCTCTCCGCCGTGCTGCCCGACGGGCGCGTCCTGCCGCTCAGCCAGGGCCACGCGAGGGTGGAGCCGGGCGGCGCGCAGCGCCCCATGCCGGTGGCCCTGCGCGCGCTTTGCGCGACCCTGCCCGCCGGAAGCGCGCTGCGCCTCAGCCTTGCCGGGTCCTGCTTCCCGGCCTACCCCGTCAATCCGGGGACTGGGGCGGAGCCGGGCGAAACGCGGCTGGTCGACGCGCAGCCGATCACCCTGCTGATCCACGGCGGCGGCGCTCGCCCGTCGCGCCTGCTGCTGCCGGCCCGGGTCTGACCGTCAGATCCTCTCAGGGGCGCCGGCCATAGCCCTCCTCATGGGCGTCGCCGAAGGCACCCTCGTCCTCATCGTCCGGCTCGAAGTCGCGGAGCGCGCGGGCGGCGCTGCGCAGGCACAGGTTCAGGCTGCGGTCGAGCAGGCGCATCATCAGGTCGCGGAACGGCGTCTTGTCGCCGAGCGACCAGGCACGCTCCACCATCGCGGCGTACATCTCGCGATCCTCGTCCGTGACCACCACCGGCGGGAAGCCGGCGCGGTTCAGGATCAGGTTGCACAGCAGAAGCGCGGTCGCGGCGTTGCCCTGGAAGAAGGGGCGGACGCTCATCAGCCGGTGATGCGCCTCGAAGGCGGCCTCCGGCCCCGCTTCCGTCCGGCGCAGCCAGCCGGACAGCGCCGACATCGACACCCGCACCTTCGCCGGATCGGGGGAGGCCCCGGCGTCGTCCTTCAGCGCGCCGTCCCGGTAGCGCCCCGCGTTCGTGTCGATCCCCTGGTACAGCACGCCATGGAAGGCCGCGATGGTGCGCTCCGTCACCACCCCGCCACCCTGGAAGGATAGGCGGGCCATCAGCTCCAGCGCTGCGCGGTGGTTGAGCGCGAGGCGCTGCGGCTCGGCCGGACGGCTGCGCAGCACCGCGCCGCGGTCCAGCACCATGCGGATGTCGTCGGGGGACAGTTCCACCCCCTCGACGAGGAGGCAGGCGGTGGTCAGGCCGCGCTCGAAGCGGTCCGCCAGATCGCGGACCACCGTCAACGGCATCGGCCGGGCGTCGTCCAGAACCCGCTTCTTTTCCAGAATATCGTCCAGCAGCGCCATCGTCCCGAACTCCGCAGATCCCTGGCATTTTCATAATGCCTGGACGGCGCGCGGGGAAGCACATCCTTTGCCGGCCCATAAGCTCAACAGGGTACGGCACAACCTCCGGCCTGCGGTTTTTTGCCGCTTGTGCCGCCGCTGTTGCCGGTTTTAACATCGCAGCACAAGATTTCCGCGGCCCCTATACTCGCCTGACCCGGCCCTCTGAAAGGATTGATCCGATGCAACATGTTGCCTGGGATAAATCGATGAGCGTCGGCGTCGAAGTTCTCGACGACGACCACCGAAAATTGCTCGACATGTTCAACCGGCTATTGAAGGCCGGCATCGCGGAGAAGGACCGCGCCAGCCTGTCCGGGCTGCTGGGGGGCTTGCAGGAATACACGACTGTGCATTTCAAGCGGGAGGAGGCGCTGATGGAGCAGCAGGGCTATCCCGGTCTCGACGCCCACCGGGCCGCGCACCGCTATTTCATTGACGAGGTGCAAAAGCTGACCCTGGACGATGACGACAGCAATGAGATGATGCTGCGCATCGATCTGATCCTGCTCCTGAAGGAATGGTTCATCGAGCACATCCAGTCGGTGGACAAGCAGTACAGCCCCTTCATGGCCGAAGACGCCGGCACCACCACCACCGCCCATTGAGCGCACGCGCGAAAGCCCCCGCACCGGATGGAGCGGGGGCGTCTCGTCAGCGCCTCGAAGGCCGGCACCCGATCAGAAGGCCATATCAGAAGGCCATGGTGCCGCCCGGCTCGCGAAGGCGCAGGTTGTTCTGGACGTGACGGACGCCGGAGATGGCGTCGGCCAAATCCTCGGCACGGCGCTTTGCCATGCGGTCGTCCACCGTGCCATCCAGCGTGACCTCGCCACCCGACACGGACACCGCAATGTCGGTCGCGTCGAGATAGGGGTCCTCGGTCAGCCGGTCGTTCAGATCATCGCGGATCCGCTCGTCCGACCGGGTGTAACCCCGCGGACCGCGACCGCGGAACTGGGCGCGGCGCTCATCCTCCTGGCGGCGACGTTCGGCATCGTCGTTGCCGAACCAGGAGGCGACCTCGTCACCCGCCTGCTCCCAGAAATTACGCTCCCGCGCCATGCCGATGGGCTCGTCGCGATGGCGCTCACCCCGCATCCGGCCATCCGACCCGCGGTCGTCGCGATGCCATCCGCGCTCGGCGTGGCCCCAATCGCTGCCCCAGCGGCGACCGGGATCGCGCCCGCCGGAACCGCCGTTTTCGTAGTCACTCCGGGGATAACCGCCTGCGCCATAGGCGCCGCGCCCAAATTCGTTGCGGTCGCGGACGTCGCGGCGGTCGTCCTCGTCCACGTTGCGGGCCTCGTCCTTCCACCGGTTCTCGTACTGAGACATCGTGCCAGACTCCCGTTCGCCGTTGCCCGCCGCCCGTCCGGACGGCCCTTTTGCAACAGGACGGCGCCGGGCTGCGTTCCCCTTTTGGCGCATCGCCGGAGTGCCCGCACAATCTGGCACGCGGATTGCTGCATTGCACACAGTCATCCACGCAGCCTTGGCCCCGGTCCTCCCTTCGGATCGGGGCTTCTTTTTTTCCGGCAGGGGAGTTAAGCCGCGCTGACCCAGTGGCGGATCGGGCTGCGCGACAGGGCGGAGTTGCTGTAGGCCGCCCGGTGCGTGATCTCCGCCCCCACCCAGTCGGGAAGCGGAACGACCTGATCGGGATCGGACAGTTCGACCTCGGCGATCACCAGACCAGCGTTCTCGCCGCCGAACACATCGATTTCCCAACAGAGACCATGATGGTGGACTAGGTAGCGGGTCTTCTCGATCAGGCCGCGCCGGCAACTGTGGCGCAGCAGGCCCAAGGCAAGGTCGAGGGGCAGCGGGTGTTCGACCTCCTCGCGACACAGGCCGCGGCGGGGACCTTTGACGGTCAGCGTGGCGTCCGGACCGGCCACCCGGACCCGCACCGTCCGGCCATCGTCGGAGGGAAGATAGCCCTGGACGATGGACAGGCCGTTTCGGCACAGAGGACGGATGTCCCTCCGGACCAGAAACCGCCGTTCGATCTCAACCGCCATGATATCGGCCTTTCGGCTTATCGGACACCGCTGAGGATAATCGTCCGCCACGCTGCGGCGCAACCATGCCTCATACGCATGAAGTCCATTCCTGTGTTGCGGTATTACCATTTGGACACATCACCGAACAAGCGCCGACGACGTTGCTCCCGCCGCTCCGTGGTGGGAGCGGCCACCCGTTCTGGGGTAGCATGCCGCCATGGCACAAGACTTCGCACCCTGGCTGATCCTGGTCGCCCTCTATGGCGCGCCTCTCCTTCATGTGATGCTGTCACGGCGCGGCGGCCCGTGGCGCCCGCCCCCCGGCACACGCTGCCCGTTCGGCCCGCGCGCCGGCTGGGTGGTGATGGTGCTGATCCTGGGACCGATCGGCTGGCTGATGTTCGTCATGCGCAACGGGCGCCGTTCCCGTCCCGGCCGCAGCCCCGGAGCGTGACGCCCAGGAGCCGGTGGCGGAACGGGAACGGCGCCCGCGCGCTGGGTCGCCCGGACGGGTTTCCCGTCAGATACGGCCCATCAGCAGCAGCACGATCAGGACCAGCAGCAGCACGCCGAGGATACCGCTCGGGCCGTACCCCCAACCGCGGCTGTGCGGCCAGGCAGGAACCGCGCCGATTAGAACGAGAATCAAAATGATGAGCAGAATGGTGCCGATACTCATGGCGTCCTCCCAAATGTGGAGCTTTCGCTGAGTAGAACGCGAGCTTGGCCGGCTGGTTCCGGCTCCAAGCCTGTTCTTTGGCGCCCACCCCCTCCATTCGTGGCAACGCTTCCCTACCCTTCCGGTCTTCCAGAAAATCCCGTGCCCAATGGTTCACAAGGGTGGCCCGGTGCGGCGACTCGGGCGCTCCCACACCTTCGTCAGGAGCGCCAGCTTGCTTCGCCCCGGCAGCCGCTCGTCCGACAGCGCCTCCAGGAAGTCGGCCAGCCGCTTGGACCGCATTACGCTGAAGGCAATCAGCCCGACCGTCGCCAGCAGGACGAACAAAAAGAACAGAACGCGCGCCGGCAGCGGGTCGTCGGCCATGGCGAGCAGGTTCATGCCGAGGAATCCGGTGACCAGCGTGCCGATGGTGCTGACCACCGTGACCACGGTCAGCCGCAGCACCGTGTTGGCTTGGCGCCGCAGCCCATCGCTGTCGAGGTAATCGGACATGTCCTGAACCTCGTCCCGCACCTCGGCGTAGAGGCGGTCGGTGCCGAGATGCCCGGCCCACAGGCGGAACAGGTCGCGCAGCGGTCCCTGGATCGAAAGCTCATGGAACCAGTAGCGGTGGGTGAAGCGCAGGAAGATCTCGAACACCTGCCGGATGTCGCGCTTGAACCGCTTGACTGACTCCACGGTGCCGATGTCGAGTTGGCTGACCGCCAGCACCAGCCGGTCGGACAGCATCACCAGCGCCGCCCGGTGGAAATGCACGACCAGCCCCAGCAGGAAATACTGGTGCCGGAACTGGCCGAGCAGCCCGGTTTCCGCGTCGGTGAAGAAGGCGTCGCCCTCCGGCCCCACCATGACCAGCGAATGGCCGCAGCACAGGATGCGGCTGCGCGTCCAGGCGCCGGGCGCCCGCGGATCCCAATAGCGGTCGTAGCAGTAGCGCTGCTCGAACCCCTCCAGGAAGGCGGGGGCGAAGGGCATCACCTCGCTGGGTCCCAATCCGGGCGACGTGGCGAAGCCCAGCCGCACCCAATCCGCCCGTTCCAGCCGTTCCGGCTCGTCCAGCGACAGATAGGCCATGGCCGGCATCCGCTGATACTCGAGCTGGCGATAGCGCAGCAGCCCGGCCTCCTCCGAATGGTGGTGGACCAGGGGACGCAGAAGGAACGACCAGTGTGCGGCGATGCGCGGCGCCCGGTGGCGGCACACGAAGGACAGGTAATCGGCCTTCCGCTCATAGTCGGAGACGGCGAGCACGGCACCGTCGGCGCCGAGCCATTCGACGCGGTGCGGGCACTGCGCGGCGCTGCCGTCCGGCTCCCAGGCGGGTGGATAGGTGCGGCCCAGCCGGAACAGCGTATCCTGCACGCGGTCCAGCGGCAGATTCTCGCCGAACAGTTCCACCCCGAGGATCGTCACGTCGACGTCGTGGAAGAAATAGAGATCGACATGGGCGATGGCCAAGCGCACCGGCGCCTGCCCCCGCCGCAGGGTGACCGCCAGCGCCGCCACGTCGCGCCGTCGGAAGACGCGGATCGGAGAGCCGCCATAGCCGGGCCGGTGGTCGCGCGCCTGCCCCTCGCCATAGAGGAAGCGCTGCACATAGGGCAGGAAGGACACGAACTCGCTGTAATGGCGCTCGCTGAATTCGCCGGGGTCCTGGGTGAACTCGTCCGCCACCTCCTGCCAGGGGCAACCCGGCCCGCCCAGCCACTCCCAATGGTTCTGGATCTGCGCGCCCGCCTTCAGCGGCATCAACTGCACCGGCCACAGCAGGATTTCGCGAAACCGGCGCACGCGGATCGGGCTCTCGTCCATGGCGCCCCTCCCCCCTTGTCCTTCTTTTCCCACATACTACCAGAGTCCGGACCGGCGAAAACGCGGCACCAAAGTGGGATTGCCGGGCGTTCGCACCGTCCCATCGAACCGGACCATTAACCAGGACGAAAGCCCGGCCCTGGTAGCGTCCCCCGTTCAGATCATGCGCCGGAGGAGGATTGAATTGCCGATGACGCGCCGGATCGGGCTGTTCCTGCTGGTGGCCGGGCTGGGAACGGTCACGTCCGCCCTGGCCGTGGAGGCCCCCCCTGTCTCCAACACTGTCTCCAACACTGTCTCGGACACCGTCTGTGCCGGAGAAGGCGCCGGGCGGCGCTGCACCGTGTCCACTGTCCAGCCCTTCGCCGACAACCGGGGCGGCCTTGGCGAACTGAGCATCAGCGTGGTGCGCGACGTGGCCTGCACCTCCCTCTACATCGTGCTCGACGAGCCCATCACACTCGCCCACCCCGTCACCCTGGCGGTGGACGGCGCCCCGGCGCAGCGCTTCTACACGCCACGCCAGCTTTCCGAACTCGCCGACGCGCTCGATGACGCAGGCCCGACCGACGCGGCAGCGGAAGGGGGGGCGCCCGAATTCACCCGCTTCCTGCGTCAGGTGGCCGAGGGCGCCATCGCCGACGAGGACGCTGGAGCGGAGATGCTGAGCCGCTTCGCCGCGATCAAGGAGCCGCGGCGCATCGGCCTGACCTGCGGCCCGATGGAGCGTCTTCTGCCGCTGATCCGCTCCGACCGCCGGCTGCGGCTGGAGTTCCAGAAGCAGGCCAGCGGCGCGACCCAGGTCTATCACTGGCCGCGGCTTGACCGGCGAACCGTTGAATTCCGGCTGGGCGGCCTGCTGGAGGCGCTGGACCGCGCCATGCCCGGCTCCTGATGCCACCATACGGGTTAACCACTCCGGCCGCTTGACGGCACCCACTCTTTCCAGTCCGACTCGCCCCTTGTGGATGAATGGGCGAACCCGGGCCGGGCATGCGGGTGTGCGACTTGAGTGCGCGCGCCGTCATCCCCATCCTGTCAAGGCAGGACCCACCCATCGAGGACGGAGGAGAGCGGAGCGTGTTCGGCTTTGCGCGCAAACTGTGGTCGGACCCGGAACCCGTCGCGAGCCATGTGCCGCGGGGGGTGCGCGTCTACGCGGTCGGCGACATCCACGGACGCCTGGATCTGCTGGACCAGTTGCTGGCGCAGATCGACCGCGATGCGGCCAGCGGCGCCGACCTCGTCAAGTATCTGGTCTTTCTCGGCGATTATGTGGACCGCGGCCCGGACTCCGCGATGGTCATCGAACGGCTGTGCCGCGAGCCCCTGCCCGGCTTCGGCGCCATCCATCTGCGCGGCAACCACGAGGCCGCGATGATGGACTTCATCGAGAAGCCGGAGGCCGGGCCGGACTGGCTGGAGTATGGCGGGCGGGCGACGCTGGCCAGCTACGGCGTTCCGGCGCCCGTCGAGGATGCCCCGCCGGAGCATGTCGACGAAGCCCGCCAGCGCTTCGCCGCGGCCCTGCCGCCCCATCACCGGGCCTTCCTGGCCGGGCTGCGCTCCAGCGTCGCCATCGGCGACTATCTGTTCGTCCACGCCGGCATCCGCCCCGGCCTGCCGCTGCACCGCCAGCGGGACGAGGACCTGCTGTGGATCCGGCGGGAGTTCCTGACCTCCCACCTCGACCATGGCAAGCTCGTCGTGCACGGCCACACCATCGTCGAGCAGCCGGACGTCCGCTCCAACCGCATCGGCATCGACACCGGGGCCTACGCCTCCAACCGGCTGACCGCGCTGGTCCTGGAGGGCGGGGAGCGCCGCTTCCTCTGCACCGTCTGACCGCTTACGGCGCAGCCTGCCGGCGCCAATCCTTGAGGAAATCGAGGAAGGCGCGCAGCGACGCCGGGGGCTGGCGGCGTGAGGGGTAGTAGAGGAAGGGGCCGGGAAAGCTCTGGCTCCAATCCTCCAGCACGGCGACGAGACGGCCGGCGGCGATGTGCTCGCGCACATAATCGTCGAAGGTCATCAGGAACCCCAACCCGTCCAGCGCCGCCCGCAACTGGATTCCGGTGTGCCCGGCGTGGAAGGGTCCTCCGGGCTGGATGCGCACGATGCGCCCATCCCTTTCGAACTCCCAGGGCGGATGGGCGCCACTGGCGTAGACGGTGGAGACGCTCGGCTTGCCCAGCAGGTCCTCGGGCCGTTCCGGCATCCCGAAACGGTCGAGCACGGACGGCGTCGCGCACAGCACGAAGCGCTGAGGCGGGCCGAGCGGCACCGCGATCATGTCCTGCGCCAGATGTTCCTCGTAGCGTACCCCCGCGTCGTAGCCCTGCGCCACGATGTCGATCAGGGCGATGTCCATGGTGATTTCCAGCTCCACGTCCGGGAAGCGGGTCAGAAAAGGCGTGACCATCGGGGCCAGCACGAGATCCACCGCCGGGGCCGGCGCGTTGATGCGCAGCCGCCCCGCCGGACGCCCCTGGCGCTCCCGCAGGTCGGACAGGGCGCCGGCCACCTCGCCCAGGGCCGGTTCCAGCCGGCGGAGAAGCTGCTCCCCGGCCTCGGTCGGGGCGACGCTGCGCGTCGTGCGGTTCAGCAGGCGGACGCCGAGATGCTCCTCCAACTCCCGCATACGCTGGCTGAGGCTGGAGACGGACACCCGCTGCTCCAGCGCCGCGCGGCGGAAGCTGCGGTGGCGGGCGACGGCGGCGAAGGCTTGCAGGTCGCGCAGGTCGGTGTCGTCCATTCCCTGGTTCCGATTGTTCGATGCAGTGAACAGCCCGTTCGGCATTGTCCAGCTTATCGGATCAATGGCGCCGGGTCATCATCCCCAGGTCATCATCCAGGGCAAGGCGGCGTTCGAACGGCGCCGCGACGCACGGAGAGGATCAGGAACATGGAACAGCGCACGCTCGGGGCCGCCGGCCCCGTCAGCTCGGTCATCGGTCTCGGCTGCATGGGCATGTCGGACTTCTACGGCCCCGCCGACCAGGAGGAGAGCATCGCCACGATCCACGCGGCGCTCGACGCCGGGATCACGCTGCTCGACACCGGCGACTTCTACGGCATGGGGCACAATGAACTGCTCATCCGCGACGCCCTGCGCGGGCGCGACCGCGACAAGCTGCTGATCAGCGTGAAGTTCGGCGCCCTGCGCGATCCGCAGATGGGCTGGAACGGCTACGACTCCCGCCCGGCGGCGGTGAAGAACTTCCTGACCTACTCGCTGCGCCGGCTGGGGGTGGACCACATCGACATCTACCGCCCGGCCCGGCTGGACCCGAGCGTTCCCATCGAGGATACGGTGGGCGCCATGGCCGACATGGTGAAGGCCGGCTACATCCGTCACATCGGCCTGTCGGAGGTCGGCCCGGAAACCATCCGCCGCGCCGCCGCGGTGCATCCGATCAGCGACCTGCAGATCGAATATTCCCTGATCTCCCGCGGGATCGAGGAGGCCATTCTGCCCACCTGCCGGGAGCTTGGCATCGGCGTCACCGCCTACGGGGTGCTGTCGCGCGGCCTGATCAGCGGTCACTGGAGCAAGGACCGTGCGGGTCAGGATTTCCGCAGCCGAAGCCCGCGCTTCCAGGGTGAGAATCTGGACCGGAACCTGGCGCTGGTGGAGCGACTGCGGGACATCGCCCAGCGCATCGGCGGATCGGTCGCCCAGGTCGCCATCGCCTGGGTGGCGGCGCAGGGCCGCGACATCGTCCCGCTGGTCGGCGCCCGTCGCCGCGACCGTCTGGCCGAGGCGCTGGGCGCCTTGGACCTCACCCTGTCGGCGGAGGATCTGGCGCAGCTGGCCGAAGCCCTGCCACCCGGCGCCGCCGCGGGCGAGCGCTACCCGGCGGCCCAACTCGTCCATATGGACAGCGAGACGTACAGGCAGCGCTGAGTTTTGCCCCCACCCCGGCCCTCCCCCGCTTCGCAGGGGAGGGAGAACCAAGTCCCCTCCCCTGCGAAGCGGGGGAGGGTTAGGGAGGGGGCAACCGCGCCCCGCGCCTTACCCTTCGACCTGCACCACGCGCAGGTTGTTTGTGGTCCCGGCCTGCGCGAACGGAATGCCGGCCACCACGACCATCTGGTCGTTGGGCTTCGCAAAGCCCTCCTCCTTGGCGAAGCCCAGCGCCCGCTCGACCATTTCCTCGTAGGTGTGGATGTCGGCGGACAGAACGCTGTGCGCGCCCCAGAGCAGGGACAGGCGGCGCGACACCGCGGCGTGCGGCGTGATCGCCAGGATCGGCACCGCCGGGCGGCGCCGGGCGATGCGGGCGGCCGTGGTGCCGCTGGAGGTGTAGGCAACGATGGTCGATGCGTGGATCACCTCGGCCAGATCGGCGGCGGCGGCGGCCACCGCGTGCGGCGCGGTCTGCTCCTCGCCGGGGTCGGACGCGTCGATGATCGAGCGGTAGAGCTTGTGCTGTTCGGTGCTGCGGATGATGCGGTCCATCATCTCCACGGCCTCCACCGGGAAGGCGCCGCTGGCCGATTCCGCCGACAGCATCACCGCGTCGGCGCCGTCATAGATGGCGGTTGCCACGTCGGACGCCTCGGCCCGCGTCGGGGTCGGCGCGTTGACCATGGAATCGAGCATCTGCGTCGCCACGATCACCGGCTTCACGGCGAGGCGGCAGGCCCGCACCAGCTCCTTCTGGCGGCCCGGCACCTCCTCGTGCGGGATCTCGACGCCCAGGTCGCCGCGGGCGACCATGACCGAATCCGACAGGCGGATGATGTCGTCGATGCGGTCCAGAGCCGCCGGTTTCTCGATCTTCGACATCAGCCCGGCGCGGTCGCCGATCAGCCCGCGGGCCTCCAGCAGGTCCGCCGGCTTCTGCACGAAGGACATCGCCACCCAGTCGACACCCAACTCCAGCCCGAAGGCGAGGTCGACGCGGTCCTTGGCGGTCAGGGGCGACAGCTCCAGCACCGTGTCGGGCAGGTTGACGCCCTTGCGGTTGGAGATGGTCCCGCCGATCACCACCTTGGCGTCGATGTAGTCGTCGCCCAGCCCGGTCACGGCGACGCGCACGCGCCCGTCGTCGATCAGCAGATTGTGGCCCGGCATCACCGCGGCGAAGATTTCCGGATGGGGCAGCGGGATCGCGGTCTTGTCGCCATCGGCGCCGGACAGGACGAAGCGGATCGATTCGCCGGCGGCGACGGTGATCTTGCCATCGCGGATGGTGCCGACGCGGATCTTCGGTCCCTGCAGGTCCTGAAGAATGCCGATGGGACGGCCCATCTCGGCCTCCAGGGCGCGGATGGCGGCATGGACCTTGGCGTGATCCTCGTGCGTTCCATGGCTGAAATTCAGGCGGAAGGTATCGACGCCGGCCAGGAACAGCCGCTTCAGCATCTCGGGGGTGTTGCTGGCGGGACCGACCGTGGCAACGATCTTCGCGCGGCGGTGACGACGCATATAATTTCGGCCTCTCGGGCCGCCTCCTGGGTGGAGTGTCGAACGGCGGGCATGCCGGATGGGAAGCGGGCGGTCATGGAACCGCCCGGCTGCCGTTCACATTGGTGGGTAACGGCTCTCTGACAACCACCAAGGCCGCAATAATGACCCGGTCGTAGCGTCAACGGACCGGCTGAGTGCACGTCGCGGATGCGGCCACCGCGCGCGCCGCCGGCCCGTCCGCAATACATCCGCCTTGCAACACCGCGTCATCACAGGGAGTGTGACCACGCTGACCTGCCAAGGGCTCCTGGCAACCATGTCGGCATCAGGCGCTCCTACGCGCGGCGGCGGGTGGCCATGGCCTCCGCCGTCGTCAAGGCGGCGATCAGGCTCGACGCGCCGGCCTTGCCCGTGCCGGCGATGTCCAGCGCCGTCCCATGGTCCGGCGAGGTGCGGACGAAGGGCAGCCCCAACGTGATGTTGACCCCCGTGTCGAAGTCGATGGTCTTCAGCGGGATCAGCGCCTGGTCGTGGTACATGCACAGCGCCGCGTCGTAGCCGCGTCGCGCCGCCGCGTGGAACAGCGTGTCGGCGGGCCGCGGCCCCACCGCGTCGATGCCCTCCGCCCGCAGGTCGGCGACCGCCGGGGCGATGACGTCGATCTCCTCCCGCCCCATGGCGCCGCCCTCCCCCGCATGGGGGTTGAGCGCGGCGACGGCCAGCCGGTGCCGCGCGATGCCGAAGTCGCGGGCCAGCGCCGCCGCGGTGACCCGGCCGGCGTGCAGGATCGCTTCCCGCGTCACGAGCGGCACGGCGTCGCGGACGGAGACATGGATGGTCACCGGCACGACACGCAGGTCCTGCGCGGCCAGCATCATCACCGGCCCGCCTGTCGAACCAGCGGTCAGACCGGCCAAGTGGGCCAGATACTCCGTGTGTCCGGGATGGCGGAAGCCGGCGGCGTAGAGCGCCGATTTCTGGATCGGGTTGGTGACGACCGCCGACGCCTCGCCGCGGCGGACCAGATCGACCGCCCGGTCGATGCTGGCGATCACCGCCGCCCCGTTGGCCGGGTCGGGTCGGCCCGGCGTGACCGGCGCCGCCAGCGGCTGGGACAGCACCGGCAGGGCCGCGCCGAACAGCGCAGCACCCTCGGCCATGCTGCCCACCGCCTTCACCGGAATCGGCAGGCCGAGCCGGGCGGCGAGCGCTTCCAGGCGGGCGGGATCATCCAGAAGGACGAAGGGCGGCACCGCGCCGTCCGCGCGGGCCGCCCCCCTGGCCATCGACCAAGCCTTTAGAGCGATCTCGCCGCCGATCCCCGCCGGCTCGCCCATGGTCAGGGCGAGCGGCGGCCGGACGCCGGATTCGGTCATCAGTTGCGGATCTCCACGAAGGCAGTGCGGCGCAGGTCGCGCAGGTAGCGGCGGGCCAGCAGGTCGGCCCGCTCGTTGATCAGGTCGCGCTCGATCTCCTCGCGCGGCGGCATCTTGATGTCCTTCGGGTCGATCGGCGGCGGGGCCGGGGCGGCCACCGGCTGCGGCTCGGCTTCCGGCGGCGGCTCGATCATCGGCACGTTGCGCTTGCAGACGATCAGGATGACGGCGCCGCCCGGGCTCATCAGCACGGGGCTGGGCTGGCCGAGCGGGATGCCGACGGCGAGCTGCTGGAGGCCCGGCGCGAGGTCCTTGACCCGCAGCGTGCCCATGTCGCCCGACTCCGGGATGCCCATGGCGCGGGCCTTCTCGTCGAAGTCGGTGCAGCTCTTGATCGACTTGCGCAGCTTCTCCGCCTGGGCCTGGACCGCCTTCAGCTCCTCCTTCGAGGGGGCCGGGATGACGATCTGCTTCATGTTGACCTTGGCCTTGGCCAGATCGGGCTTCGGCTGGGGACGCGGGCGCGGCGGCGGGGCCGGCGGCGGAGCGGTGGAGGCGTTGCTGCCGAAGGGCCGCTGGTCGCGCACCAGCAGGACGTGATAGCCGGTCGCCGTGCGCACCGGCGATGAGAGCTGGCCGGCGCGCATGGTGGACAGGGTCTTGTCCAGTTCCGCGTTCAGCTCGCCCGTGCGCACCCAGCCCATGTCGCCGCCCGAGGCGGCGCCGGCGGACTGCGAGAACTGGCGGGCGAGTGCTGCGAAGTTGCCGCCGCGGCGCACCTCCTCGACCAGCCGCTCGGCGTTGCGACGCACCTCCTCGTCCTGGTCGGGGCTGTCGACGGCCAGGAAGATCTCGGCCACCAGATATTCAGGCTTGCCGATGTTGGCCTTGATGCGCTGCATCACGGCGTCGATCTCCTCGTCGCCGATCACCACCTCCTGGCGGATGCGGCGCTGCATCACGCGCTGCCAGGACAGCAGCGCCCGCACCTGCTCGCGCAGGGTGGAGAGCGGGACGTTCTGGGCCTTCAGCAGGGCTTCGAGCTGCGGTCGACCCATGCGGTTCTGTTCGGCGATGCGCCCGATGGCCTCGTCGATCTCCTTCGACGGAATCGAGACGCCGAGCCGCTTGGCCTCCTGGAGCTGGAGCCGCTCATCGACCAGCTGGCGGAGCACCTGCGGAGTCAGGCGCTGGCGCGTCTCCGCGCTGTCCTGCACGCCGGCGTTCAGCAGAGCGAGGCGGATCCGCGCGTGCACGTCGGACAGCGAGATGACCTCGTCGTTCACGACGGCGGCGATGCGTTCCGCGGGGCCTTGCGTTTTCGCCGCCGGCCCCCCCGCCGGAGCGTTCGGAGCGTTGGGAGCCCGCGTCTGGGCCGCGGCCGGCGCGCCGGCGGCAAGAAGGGCGCAGGCGGTCGCCACGGCGAAGGCAGACCGGACGGCTCGCAAACTCTGCATGGTGCTCCAGACTCCAGAGGTGGTTGCCGTTTAATACGGCCCCCCCGGGCGCGTGTAAACGGAATCGTGGGACGCATCCTGGAACGGAATTGTGTCCAAAGGCCGGGCGGCCGACGTCAGCGCTACTCCCGCTCCGGCGTCAGCCGTCCTCCAGATGCAACAGCACCGCGGTGCCCAGCAGCACGCTGACGCAGGCCGGGCTCCAGGCCGCCATGGCCAGCGGGATGGTTTCCGAGATGCCGAAGGTGCGGACCACGTCGGTCATCACGAACAGCACGAATCCGGTCAGAACGCCGCCGGACACCATGGTCATGGTGCCGCCGCGCCGCGGCAGCCGCAGCGAGAAGGCCGCGGCGAACAGCACCATCGCCACGTAGAGCAGAGGCTGCGACAGCAGCGACTGGTAGTGCAGCCGGTGGCGGATCGCCGGGAAGCCGGTGGCCTCCAGCGTGCGGATGAACTGCGGAAGGTCCCAGAAGGAGATCGTCTCCGGCGAGGCGAAACTCTCCTCGATGGTGGTCCGGTTCAGTTCCGTCGGGATGACGTAGGCCGGAACCGTCTCCGATTCCTTCTTGCCGAGGTTGATCGTGGCGTCCTGCAATTCCCACTTCCGGTCACGCAACACGGCCCGTGGCGCGTCGACCCGGCCGATGTAGGTCATGTTGCTGTCGAAGCGCAGGACGATCACCTGGCTCATCTCGAAGGACAGCGGGTTCACCCCGTCGGCGTGGATGAAGTACTGCTCCCCCGCCTCCTGCTGGCGCAGCCAGAGGCCGCTGCGCGAGACGTCGAAGCTGCTCGACTTCAGTTTCAGGTAGCGGTCCTGGAGTTGGTTGTACTTGGCGATGAAGACGGCACCGACCGGGTTGATCATCGTCACCTTCACCGCGCCGATCATCAGCACGGCGATCAGCACCGGGGTCAGGAACTGCCACGCCGACACGCCGACCGCACGGGCCACCACCAGCTCCGCGCTGCGCGTCAGGCGCCAGAAGGTGAACATGCCGCTGAACAGGACCACAAAGGGAATGATCTGCTGGCCGATCTCCGGCAGCTTCAGCAGGGCCATGCGAAGGACCAGCCAGAAGGTGATGTCCGGCTTGGTCCCGGCGCGGCGCAACAGTTCCACGACGTCGAGCAGGAGGATGATCGACAGCAGGATGCCGAGCAGCAGCAGAAACCAGATGACGAACTGGCGCCCGATGTAGCGCGACAGCGTAGCGGATGAATACATGGGCTCCGGCCTCCCCGGCCGATCGACGGGCGGTACGCGGCGCGCCGGGGGCTTCCGTCACGACGCGCCGGGGCTATGTACTGCGGACGGGCGCGGGAAACAACCGGTCCGCGCCTTGACAGGGCGCACCGGAAGGTCTTTATCCCAGGGTGGTTGCGGATCGATCCCACCCGCCCCGGCGCCCGCGCGCCGGCCATCCCAGCCGAGAGGAGCCCGAGAGGAGCCGATGAAGTTCGCCTTTGCGAAGCCCGCGCTGCCCAAGTCCGGCACCGTCGCCGTCACCGTCGCCACCGATCGCGCGCTCGGCGCCGCGGGGCGGGATCTCGATCAGAAGACGGGCGGCACGCTGTCCCGCGCCATGAAGGCCAGCCGCTTCACCGGCAAGAAGGAGGAGACGCTGGCGATCCTCGCCCCCGCCGGGGTCGAGTTCGACCGCGTCCTGCTGGTCGGCACCGGCAAGGGCGAGGATCTGTCCGAAGCCACCCTCCAGGCCGTCGGCGGCGCCATCGTCGCCGCCCTGGACAAGTCCGGCGAGACGGAGGTTTCCGTCCTGCTCGACCTGCCGGACGGCGGCACCGTGGCTCCCGACGCCGCGGCGGCGGAACTGGCCTTCGGCGCGCAGCTCCGCTCCTACCGCTTCGACAAGTACCGGACGACCGAGAAGAAGGAGGCCAAGCCCTCCCTCAAGAAGATCATCGTCCTGACCACGGAGCCGGACGCCGCCAAGCGCGCCTACGGCCGCCTGGAGCCGCTGGCCGAGTCCGTCGCCTACACCCGCGATCTGGTGTCGGAGCCGGCCAACGTCCTCAACCCGGAAAGCCTCGCCGACCGCTGCCGGGACCTGACCGAGGTCGGCCTGCAGATCGAGGTGCTGGACCTCAAGAAGCTGAGGAAGCTCGGCATGGGCGCGCTGATCGGCGTCGCCCAGGGCAGCGCCTTCGAGCCGCGCGTCGTCGTGATGCGCTGGGACGGCGCCCCCGACGCCGAGGACCGCCGCCCGCTCGCCTTCATCGGCAAGGGCGTGACCTTCGACACCGGCGGCATCTCCATCAAGCCCGCCGCCGGGATGGAGGACATGAAGTGGGACATGGGCGGGGCCGCGGTGGTCATCGGCACCATGCGCGCGCTGGCCGCCCGCAAGGCGAAGGTCAACGCCGTCGGCATCGTCGGTCTCGTGGAGAACATGCCGTCCGGCACCGCTCAGCGCCCCGGCGACGTGGTGACCTCGCTGTCCGGCCAGACCATCGAGGTGATCAACACCGACGCCGAAGGCCGCCTCGTCCTCGCCGACTGCCTGACCTACGCGCAGGAGACCTTCAAGCCGCGCCTGCTGGTGGACCTCGCCACCCTGACCGGTGCCGTCATCATCGCGCTGGGCCATGAGCACGCCGGCCTGTTCGCCAACGACGACTGGCTGGCCGAGAATCTGCTGGCCGCCGGCAAGTCGGTGGGCGAGCCGTTGTGGCGCCTGCCGATGGGCGACGCCTACGACAAGGACATCAACTCGGACATCGCCGACATGAAGAACGTCGGGTCGGGCCGCGGGGCCGGCAGCATCGTCGGCGCGCAGTTCCTCAAGCGCTTCGTCGAGGATCTGCCCTGGGCGCACATCGACATCGCCGGCGTCGCCTGGTCGAAGAAGGACACGGCCACCGTGCCGAAGGGCGGCACCGCCTTCGGCGTCCGCCTGCTCGACCGCTTCGTGGCGAACTATCACGAGAGCAAGTGAGTTCCAACCTTCCCCCTGCTGTCGGCGGACTTCTGGGTCGCCGACAGCAGGGGGAAGGAATTTTCTATGAGTGGCCATTTCTGCGAGGGGCCATGACCGAGGTCCGCTTCTATCATCTCCAGCGACGCACGCTCGAACAGGCGTTGCCGAAGATCCTGGAAAAGGTCCTGGAGCGCGGCTGGCGTGCCGTCGTCCTGGCCGGATCGCCGGAGCGGGTGGACGCGCTCAATCAGCATTTGTGGACCTACGATCCCTCCTCCTTCCTACCGCATGGCGCGGCCCGCGACGGCTTCGCCGCCGAACAGCCGGTCTGGCTGACCGCCGAGGAGGAGAACCCCAACGGGGCCACCGTCCAGGTTCTGGTGGACGGGGTGACCAGCGACGCGATGGGCACCTTCGATCTCGTCTGCGACCTCTTCGACGGCAATGACGGGGACGCGGTGCTGGCAGCGCGCGAGCGCTGGAAGACCTGCAAGGCCGCCGGACACGCCCTCACCTACTGGCAGCAAAACGACCGCGGCGGTTGGGAAAAACGCGCCTGAAACCAACGACTGTTGTAGGCTTTAAGCTGTTCTTCGAATGATACCGCTAACTCGACACAATATTGCATTCATTTGTCTCCACCGGTCTTGACGGGCCTCCTGTGCGCAAGGTTAATCTAAAACCCGTAAAATCCTACGGGACGGCGCACAGGTGGAGGGCAGCATGCAAAGGTGCGTCGGACGGACAGCGGCGGCACCGCCATGACCCGCAGCGCTCTCGACCCGACGCTCGCGCGGGACGTCAAGGACGCCGCCATCCTGATCGTCGACGACAACGCGTCGAACGTCGATCTGGTGCGCGACATCCTGACCCACGAAGGTTACACCGCCGTGCGGGGGGAAACCGACCCGCGCCGGGTTCCGGCCCTCTGCGAAGCACAGCGCTTCGACCTGCTGCTGATCGACATCCGCATGCCGCACATGAGCGGTTTCGATCTGATGGAGCGCATCAACGTCCTCTACGGCGACGATGTCGTGCCCATCCTGGTGCTGACCGCCCACACCGACCAGGAGACGCGGCGGCGCTCGCTGGAACTGGGGGCCAACGACTTCCTCACCAAGCCCTTCATCGCCTGGGAACTGCTGCACCGCGTGCGCAGCGTTCTGGAGATCCGCAAGCTCTACCAACGCGCGGCCGAACAGAACCGAGGGCTGGAGCGCCGCGTTTCGGAGCGCACGGCGGAACTCAGCACGGCCCTTGAGGCGGCACGGCAGGCCGACCGGGCCAAGCTCGACTTCCTCTCGGTGACCAGCCACGAGTTGCGGACCCCTCTGAACGCCATCATCGGCTTTGCCGAGGTGCTGTCCAGCGAGGCGCACGGTCCGCTCGGCCACGACGATTACATGGACTATGTCCGGCTCATCGAGGAAAGCGGCAAGGCGCTGCTCGGCATGGTCAACAACATCCTGGACTTCACGCGAGGGTCCGGTGGCATCGACCTTGCCGAGTCGACCATCGATCTGCCCGGTCTGCTGATCCACTGCATCGATCTGCTCCGCCCCAAGGCGCAGGCCAAGTCGCAGACCATCACGCTTCAGCCGGGACCGCCCGTCACGCTGCGCGCCGACCAGCGCCGCCTGGCCGAGATGATCGTGCATCTGCTGGACAACGCGGTGAAGTTCGGCCACCGGGGCGGGCGGGTCTCGCTGCGGATCGCCCTGCAGGGCGGGATGGTCGCCATCGCCATCACCGACGACGGTCCCGGCATCCCGCCGGACATCGTCGATCACGTCTTCAGCCCGTTCATCCAGGGCGAGCGCTCGCTCGTGCGCCAGCACGAGGGCATCGGGCTCGGCCTGCCCATCGTCCGCCGCTTCGCCGAACTGCATGGCGGTCGCGTGGAGTTGGACAGCGCGCCGGGACACGGCACGACGGTGACCATCCTCCTGCCCGCCTCCCGCCTGACCGCACCGCCCATCGCGGGCATCAGGGAATCGCGAGCGTTCTGAAAAACGCCGCCTGGCTCCGCATCGGTCATTCGGCGAGGCTGGGTTCCTCCAACGGCGCCAACCCGGCTTCGGCGGGGTTGGCCGTTGCGGTTTCCGGCAGGCCCAGAAAAAGAGCGGCCAGAGCGATCAGAGCCATCCCCCCGGCGGTGAGGAAGGCGGCGGAGTAGCCGAAGCGGTCCACGATCACCCCGGTCACGAAACCGCTGGTCGCCGCCCCCACCCCCTGCATGGTGGCGACGGCTCCGAAGGCGAGGTTGTAGCGCCCGGTGCCGCGCATCAGGTCGGCGATCACCAGCGGCGTCAGGGCGGTGAAGACGCCGGCGCCGACTCCGTCCAGAAGCTGCACGCCGATCAGCCAGGCGCTGTTGTCCGACAGGGTGTAGAGGACGGCCCGCAGGGGCAGGATGGCGAAGCCGACCAGCAGGATCGGCTTGCGGCCCAGGCGGTCCGCCGTCCGCCCGACCAGGATGGCGATGGGCAGCATGACGAGCTGGGCGGCGATGATGCAGGACGACATCATGACCGTCGCCCATTCCGGATGCGCCGCCGCCAGCTTCTGCCCGACCAGCGGCAGCAGGGGCGCGTTGGCGAAATGAAACAGCAACGCGCAACTGCCGAAGATCAGCAATGGCCGGCATTGGACCAGGATGCCCATGCCCGACACCTTCTCACCATTGCCCGCTTCACCATCCGCCCCACCAC
>NZ_WHOR01000339.1:0-5177 GCF_013340925.1 Azospirillum formosense | reverse complement strand
GGCCAATGGGGCGGTTGGGGCCAGTGGAGCGGCGGGTGCCGCGGGCGGGGCGGACGCCGGTTGGCGCGGTGGCCGTCCCACGGACTGGTACCAGGTCAGCACCCGCGCGGCGGCCACCATCACGGCGATGCCGGCGAGTGTGACCGAAAACTGGGCCAAAAGCGAGGCGGACCAGTGGTTCAGCACCGTCTGGCCGGCGAAGGACAGGAAAATGCCCAGGCAGAAGACCTGAAGCGACTGCCGCCCGCACAGGATCACCGGGGCCAGCGCCGGCCAGCGCAGCCACGCGCTGTCGATGCGCGCGACCTGAAGCACGACATAGGCCAGCGCGCAGAAATGCGCGAGCCGCAGCAGGTCGAGGTCGGTCTTGCTGATCGGATAGAGGATCTCCGCCAGCCACACCGGCATCAGCGCGGCCATCGGCGCGATTTGCCAGGAGATCACCAGCAGCAGCGAGGCGAACAGATACCCCCCGGCCAGCCACAGCAGGGCGGTCCGCCGCCTCGTCAGCGCCGACGCCACGCCGGGCAGCCGCTGCATGGTGGCCCCCAGCACGAACAGGAGTTGCCAAGCGAAGGGGTTGAAGAACCAGACGCCGCCGTCCGGGTAGGTCGGCAGGTTCCAGTCCAGCAGCCGCGCCGCCGCGTAGAGCGTGGCCGACCCGGCCAGCAGGGCCAGCGGCCAGCGGCGCAGCACCGGCAGCAGCACCGGGAGGGACAGCAGCAGCACGATGTAGAGCGGCAGGATGTCCAGGTTGGCCGGGCGGAACTTCAGAGCCAGCGCCTGGACCAGCGACAGCGCGGGATCGGCGAAGAAGCCGGCGATGCCCATTTCCTCGGTGAACAGCGGGTTGTCGAAGACCCGCGCTGTGTAGGCGACCTGCGCCGTGAAGGCGATGAACAGGAAGAGATAGGCGACGTAGAGCGTCCAGCAGCGGTCCAGCACCTTGGCGGCCGCGAACCGCCAGCCGTGCTGGTCCAGTATCCGCGAATAGACCAGCGCCGACGTGTAGCCGGAGATGAAGACGAACACCTCGGTCGCGTCGCTCAGACCGAAGTTGCGCATCGTCACCCAGGCGATCTGGTTGCCCGGGATGTGGTCCACGAAGATGAACCACAGGGCCAGCCCGCGGAAAAAGTCCAACCGAAGATCGCGCATCCCGCCCGACGCCACCGCCTCGTCCCGCTCTGGTTTCGTGTGCGGCGCACCGTGGCACGCTGCTCCCGTCTTGGCAATCGGCTCGGCGGCAGTGCTGTCGTAGGGACTCCGGGACGTACGGCGCCATGCAAATCGTCGCGTGTTGTGCTATCACCGCGCGCAACCGGTTACGCGCGGCGGCACCACGCCGCTGCCGGTCAGGAAGGACCCATGATGGCGACCATTGAAGAAGCGCTCGACATCGCGATCGACCATCACGTGTCCGGTCGCCTGACGGAAGCCGAGACCATTTACAGCCGCATCCTTGACGTGGACCCTCTGAACGCGCCCGCCTTGCATCTGGCGGGGGTGCTGGCCTGCCAGACAAACCGCCTCGACACCGCGCTCGACCGGTTGGGCCTCGCCGTCCGGGAGGCTCCCGGCATGGCCGCCTACCGCATCGACCGCGCCAAGGCGCTGATGGCCGCGGAACGGTGGAACGCAGTCGCGTCGGCCTTGCGCCCCGTCCTCCTGGCGCTGGCCCCCGATTCCGCCGAGGGCTGGTATTTCCTGGCACTGGCGGAGCATCATTCCGGCGGCATGGACGCTGCCATCGCGGCGTTGGAGCGCGCCTGCGTCCTGGCCCCCGAGCGGGGCGACATGAGCGGCCGGCTCGCCCTGCTTCACCAGCAGCGGGGACAGGAGTCCCTGCGGCGGTCCCGGCACACCGCGGCCCTGGTGGACTACCGGCGCGCGGCGGCGTTGCTGCCGGAGGATGCCGAGATACGCTTCCAGCTTGCCACCACGCTGCTGGAATCCAACCGCTTCGAAGCGGCGGTCGATATGTACCACCAGGCGTTGAGCCTCGACCCGGCGGGCGGTTTCACCCTGCACAATCTGGGCATGGCGCTGGCCAGGAGTGGCCGGGTGGAGGATGCGCTGACCGCGCTGCGCCGTGCCGCACGCCTCGACACCGGCCACATCGCCGCGCGCAAGGCTCTGGCCCTCATGCTGGCGCCGCGCGATCCGGCCGAGGCCGCCCTGTGGTCCGCCGAAGCCCTGGGTCTCAAGGGGTTGCCGGCCATTCAGGAAACGCCGCCGTCCGCCAAGCCGCCGTTGCAATTGCGGGCGGACGGCGTCGCCGTGGCAACGCGACAACCGGACTACCCTCCCGCGGTCGCCTTCCTGCCGGCCGAGCCGGGCCGTCCCATGCTGGCCGAACGGCCCTGCCGTCACGGGTTGATGCGTTTCTTCCCGCAGGACGCCTATGTCGGGTTCTCCCTCGGGCACTACGGCGAGTATTCGGACGAAGAGCACCGCCTTGCCGCGATGCTGGCGGCTGCCGGCGACGTGGTGGTGGAGGCGGGATCGAACATCGGTTCCCACACCGTTCCGCTGGCCCGGTTGGTCGGCCCCACCGGGCTCGTCCACGCCTTCGAACCGCAACGCGCGGTGCACGATCTGCTGGCCCACAACCTCGCCGCCAATGGGCTCGGCAACGTCGTCCTGCACCGGGCGGCGGTCGGCAACGCGCCCGGGCATGTCACCGTTCCGATTCCCGATTATGGGCGGCCCGGCAACTTCGGCGCCGTCAGCATGGGGGCCCTCGACGGCGAGGTGGTGCCGGTCGAGACGGTCGACGGCCTCGGCCTGGAGCGGCTGGCCCTGCTGAAGGCGGACGTGGAGGGCATGGAGGCGATGGTGATCGAGGGGGCGATCCGCAGCATCGCCCGTTGCCGACCCGCGCTCTATCTGGAGAACGACCGGGAAGAGCAATCCGCCGATCTGATCGCCATGCTCCAGGATCTCGGCTACCGGCTGTGGTGGCACATCGTGCCGATCTACAACCCGGCCAACCACGCGGGCAATCGCTACGATGCCTTTCCCGGCGTGGTGTCCCTGAACCTTCTAGGGCTGCCGGAAGGCCGCCCCTGCCCCCTGCCGGCTCTGCCGCCGGTCACCGGGCCCGGCCAATCCTGGCGCGAGGCCCTGATGCGCTAGGAGTGCCGTTGCCCGTCGGTGCACCGGCCTTTCCCAGTTGGGCTTGCTCAAGCGGCGTCGTCGGCCTTGCGCACCCGCACATGGCTGTCGTGGAAGGCGGCTCCGCCGAAGGGCGCCACCGGGTCGGCGCCGGTCAGGCTGTTGATGCCGCGTCCGCCCTCGTGCGCGGCGTTGGGCCAGATGGATTCGGCGATCACCACGCCCCGCCGCACCCCGTCGAACAGCCGCGCGTGCAGCAGGACCGCGCCGCGCCCGTTGGCGGCTTCCACCCGGTCGCCCTCCGCGATGCCCAGCGCCGCCGCGTCCTCGGGGTGCAGCATCAGGCTCGGGCGGCGTTCCCGTCCCGCGGAGGTCGGCGTCTCGGTGAAGCTGCTGTTCAGGAAGTTGCGGGCCGGCGCGGTGACCAGCCGGAAGGGATGCTCGTCGTCCGCCTCCTCCGTCACCGCCCAATGGTCGGGGAAGGCCGGCATGGCATCGACCGGGCCGAAGGTGGACGGGGCGGCGTAGGGCACCTTGGGCCAGTCCGGCTTCAGGCGGAACTTGCCGTCGGGCCAGCGGAAGCCCTTCACGAAATGCGCGTCCTCGAAGTCCGGCTGCACGTCGAGGAAGCGCTGGGATTCCAGCGCCTCCAGCGTGCCGTGGCCGGACGCGCGCAGCGTGGCGTCGATCAACTCCCGCTCGGTCATGGAGAAACCGGGGTGGGAGTCGCTGCCCAGCCGCCGCGCCAGCTCGCCGATGACGGCGTGGTTGGGCCGGCAGTCGCCGGGCGGATCGACCAGCTTCGGTCCGAGCAGGATGTGCTGGTTGCCGCCCGCCTGATAGAGGTCGTCGTGCTCCAGGAACATGGTGGCGGGCAGCACGATGTCGGCCATGCGGGCCGTCTCGGTCATGAACTGCTCGTGCACGCAGACGAACAGGTCGTCGCGGGCGAAGCCGCGACGCACGCGCGCCTGATCGGGGGCGATGGTCACCGGATTGGTGTTCTGGATCAGCAGCGCCGTTACCGGCGGGCCGCCGGCCAGCGCCTCCGGGTCACCCTCCAGGATCGGGCCGATGCGCGACTGGTCGAGCATGCGTACGGTCGGGTCGCGCAGGTCCAGCCCCTCGATCAGCGTCTTGTTCCAGCCGTAGATGCCGCTGTTGGAATGGAAGGCGCCGCCGCCCTCGACCTGCCAGGCGCCGCTGACCACCGGGATGCAGGACGCGGCGTGCATATTCACCGCCCCGTTGCGCGAGCGGGTGAAGCCGTAGCCCAGCCGGAAATAGCTGCGCGGCGTTCGCCCGACCAGCCGGGCGAAGGCCTCGATCTCCGCGGCCGGCAGGCCGGTGATGGCCTCGGCCCATTCCGGCGTCCGGCTGGCGAGATGCGCCTCCAGCCCGGCGGGGTCGTCGGCGTGGCTGGCGAGGTAGGCGCGGTCGGCCAACCCGTCGCGGAACAGCACATGCATGACCGCGCAGGCCAGCGCCCCGTCGGTGCCCGGACGGATCAGCAGGGGAATGTCCGCCTGCTCCATGGTCGGGGTGCGGTAGACGTCGACCACGGCGATCTTCGCCCCGCGCTCCTTGCGGGCGCGGACGGCGTGGGTCATCACGTTGACCTGGGTGGAGACGGCGTTGGTGCCCCAGATCACCACGAGGTCGGACTTGGCCATCTCGCGCGGGTCGGCCCCGGCCAGCTTGCCGGCGCCGGCCAGCCAGCCGGCCCAGGCCGGGTTGGTGCAGATGGTGGCGAAGAAGCCCGACCAGCGCCGGGCGTGGCGCAGCCGGTTGATGCCGTCGCGCTGCACCAGCCCCATGGTGCCCGCGTAGTAGTAGGGCCACACCGTCTCCGGTCCGTGCCGCCGCTCCGCCTCCAGGAACCGGTCGGCGACGATGTCCAGCGCCTCGTCCCAGGAGATCGGCGCGAACTGGCCGGAGCCCTTGGGGCCGGTGCGGCGCAGCGGCTGCGTCAGCCGGTCGGGGTGGTGCACCCGCTCGGCGTAGCGGGCGACCTTCGCGCAGATCACCCCGGCGGTGGAGCTGTCGGCGGGCGGGGCGCC
>NZ_WHOR01000338.1:0-5236 GCF_013340925.1 Azospirillum formosense | reverse complement strand
ATCCAATAAGTGGCCCCCACCCTAACCCTCCCCCGCTGACGCAGGGGAGGGAACTGCCGCCGCTTCGCAGAAGGCACCCTCCCCTGCGAAAGCGGGGGAGGGCCGGGGTGGGGGTAAGGTTTCGGCACCAATGGATGCGAGCGGGAATGTCCCGCCGAAGGGCGATTCCCGTCCGTCCGTTTCACAGCGCTGCGAGTGCCGGACCGTTCCTTGCTTTTTGCATGGGGAGGCCCGGCGCCGGTTGCCGAATAAGACAGCCTTCGTTACCTTTTTGCTTATCGAACAAACACAAGAAGCGGCGCGGCGAACGCGCCCCGAACAGCGCTTTTCAGGGCGCCACAAAGGGGATGGAACAATGGCTCTCGCAACCGTGACCCTTGACGACAAGTACGCGCTTGAACAAGGGCGCGTGTACCTGACGGGAACCCAGGCACTGGTGCGCCTTCCGATGATGCAGCGCCAGCGCGATCTTGCCGCCGGGTTGAACACTGCCTGTTTCATTTCGGGTTATCGCGGATCGCCCTTGGGCGGTTTCGACCAAAATTTGTGGAACGCGCGCAAGTTCCTGGAGAAGAACCACATCCAGTTCCAGCCCGGCGTGAACGAGGAGCTGGGCGCCACCGCGGTCTGGGGCAGCCAGCAGGTCGGCATGTTCCCCGGCGCCAAGTATGACGGCGTCTATTCCATGTGGTACGGCAAGGGTCCGGGCGTCGACCGGTCGGGCGACGTGTTCAAGCACGCCAACGCCGCCGGCACCTCGCGCAATGGCGGCGTGCTGGTGCTGACCGGCGACGACCACAACGCCAAGTCCTCGACCTTCCCGCACCAGTCCGAACACGCCTTCATGCACGCGATGATCCCCGTGCTGAACCCGTCGGGCGTGCAGGAGATTCTCGATTACGGCCTGATCGGCTGGGCGATGAGCCGCTGGTCCGGCTGCTGGATCGCCATGAAGACGATCGCCGAGACGGTGGACACCTCGGCCTCGGTTTACATCGATCCGCACCGCGTCAGCCCGATCGTCCCCGCCGACTTCGCGATGCCGCCGGGCGGCCTGAACATCCGCTGGCCCGACCCGCCGCTGGAGCAGGAATACCGGCTGATGAAGCACAAGCTGTACGCCGCCCTGGCGTTCGCGCGTGCCAACCGGCTGGACAAGGTGATGGTGTCCTCGCCGCGCCCGCGCTTCGGCATCGTCACCACCGGCAAGAGCTATCTGGACGTCCGGCAGGCCTTCGACGAGTTGGGCATCACCGAGGAGATGGCCGCCGACTGGGGCCTGACCGTCTACAAGGTCGGCATGCCCTGGCCGCTGGAGCGCGACGGCGTGCGCCACTTCGCCGAGGGGCTCGACGAGATCGTCGTGGTCGAGGAGAAGCGCGCGGTCATCGAGAACCAGCTCAAGGAGCAGCTCTACAACTGGCACCCCGACGTCCGCCCGAAGGTGGTCGGCAAGTTCGACGAGCATGGCGAGTGGATCCTCCCCTCCGCCGGGGAGCTTTCCCCGGCCCAGATCGCCGTGGTCATCGGGCGCCGGCTGGAGCGCTTCGTCGACAACGAGAACCTGAAGCGGCGCGTCGCCTTCCTCGACGCCCAGGAAAAGCAGAAGGCCCATCAGGCCCGCGTCATCCGCAAGCCGACCTTCTGCTCCGGCTGCCCGCACAATACCTCCACCCATGTGCCGGAGGGCAGCCGCGCGCTGGGCGGCATCGGCTGCCACTACATGGCGACGTGGCTGGACCGCAAGACCGACACCTTCACCCAGATGGGCGGCGAGGGCGTGCCCTGGGTCGGCCAGGCGCCCTTCACCGAGGAGAAGCACATCTTCGCCAACCTCGGCGACGGCACCTACTACCACTCCGGCATCCTGGCCATCCGCCAGTCCATCGCGGCGAAGGCCAACATCACCTACAAGATCCTGTTCAACGACGCCGTGGCGATGACCGGCGGCCAGCCGGTGGACGGCACCTTGACCGTGCAGTCGCTCGCCAACCAGCTCCGCGCCGAGGGCGTGGGCCGCATCGTCGTCGTCTCCGACGAGCCGGAGAAGTACGGCATCGGCGACGGCCTGCCGCAATACACCAGCGTCGAGCACCGCGACGACCTGGACCGCGTGCAGAAGGAGATGCGCGAGGTGTCCGGCGTCAGCGTCCTGATCTACGACCAGACCTGCGCCACCGAGAAGCGCCGCCGCCGCAAGCGCGGCAAGATGGTCGATCCGGCCAAGCGCGTGATCATCAACGAGCTGGTCTGCGAGGGCTGCGGCGACTGTTCCGTGAAGTCCTCCTGCGTGTCGGTGGTGCCGCTGGAGACGGAGTTCGGGCGCAAGCGCCAGATCGACCAGTCGAGCTGCAACAAGGACTATTCCTGCACCAAGGGCTTCTGCCCCAGCTTCGTGACGGTGGAGGGCGGGCAGCTCCGCAAGCCGAAACCGGCCGCCGCCAAGGCCGGCGCCGACCCGTCCGACCTGCGCACCCCCACCCTGCCCGCGCTCGACCGGCCCTGGGGCATCTACGTCACCGGCGTCGGCGGCACCGGCGTGGTGACCATCGGCGCCCTGCTCGGCATGGCCGCCCACATCGAGGGCAAGGGCGTCGGGGTGCTCGACATGACCGGCCTCGCCCAGAAGGGCGGCGCGGTGACCAGCCACATCCGCATCGCCGCCACCCCGGAGGACATCCATTCCGTCCGCATCGCGGCGGGGGGGGCCGACGCGGTGGTGGGCTGCGACCTGATCGTCGCCGGGGCGGGCGATGCCCTGTCGAAGATGGCGCACGGTCACACCCGCGCGGTCATCAACACCCACGACACCATCACCGTGGACTTCCTGAAGAAGCCGGACTTCACGGTGCCGGTCCGCGATCTGGTGGCCGACATCCGCAAGGCCTGCGGCGAGGGGGCGGTGAACGCCTTCGACGCGACCAAGCTGGCGACCGCGCTGATGGGCGACAGCATCGCCACCAACCCCTTCCTGATGGGCTACGCGTGGCAGAAGGGGCTGATCCCGATCACCGCCGAGGCCATCCTGAAGGCCATCGAGCTGAACGGCGTGGCGGTGAAGATGAACACCGACGCCTTCAACTGGGGCCGCCGCGCCGCCGTCGATCTGGCCGCCGTGGAGGCCGCCGCCAACCCGCCGCAGGAGCAGGCCGCATCCCACGACCTGTTCATCCTCGACCAGCGCCGCCCCTCGGCCAGCCTGGACGAGGCCATCGCCCGTCGCACCGCCTTCCTGACCGATTATCAGGACGCGGCCTACGCCAGCCGCTACCACGCGCTGGTCGACTGGACGCGGCGCGTCGAGGGCCAGAGACTCCCCGGCTCCACCGCCCTGACCGAGGCCGTGGCAAAGGGCTACTTCAAGCTGCTCGCCTACAAGGACGAGTATGAGGTGGCCCGGCTCTACACCGACACCGGCTTCGTCGAGCAGGTCGGGCGGATGTTCGAGGGCGACTACAAGCTGGTCTTCCACATGGCCCCGCCGGTGATGGGCGAGACCGGCGAGGACGGCGGCGAACCGAAGAAGAAGCGTTTTGGCCCGTGGATGCTGAAGGCCCTGCGCCTGCTCGCCAAGGGCAAGCGCCTGCGCGGCAGCCCGCTCGACCCGTTCGGCTGGCTGGCCGAGCGCCGCATGGAGCGCCGCCTGATCGCCGATTACGAGGCCATCATGGGCGAGATCCTGCACGGCCTGACCCGCGACAATCATGCCACCGCGGTGGAGATCGCCCGCCTGCCGCAGGAGATGCGCGGCTACGGCCCGGTGAAGGCCCGCAACGTCGAAGCGGCCAAGGCGAAGGAGGCCGCCCTTCTCGACGGCTTCCGCCAGCCCGCCGCCCCGCAGCCGATGGCGGCGGAGTGACCGCAAGGGTTGTGACCGAAGCGACCGGGTGCGGGGGGCGGCTGGCCTCCCGCCCCAGCCACAGCAGGCTGTCCCAAGCCTCGCCCGAGCAGTAATCCGACAGATGCCCCTTGCACAGATAGGGATGCGCGTCTGCCGGCAGGATCTTCGGGCGATCCAACAGCAGGCCGGCGGCGCGCAGGTAATCGCGTTGCCCATCGGTCAGGCCGAAATCGCAGACGCGCACCTGCTCCAGCGGAAAGCGCCCCGTCAGCCCCTCCAGGAAAGCCAGCGTGGTGATGAAGTAGCGCTCGTTGGCGCCGGTCACGCACAGTGTCGTCATGGTTGATCCTGCAAGGGTGCGTTCAGCGCCGCCAGATCGCGGCGCAGCCGTTCCACCGGCTCCGTCCAGTCGCCGAACACGGATTGGCGGTAGAGGCGCGCGGTCGGGTACCAGGGCGAATCCACCCGTTCATGCATCCAGCGCCACTCCGCCCCTTGGTCGAGCAGCACCGCCACCGGCTTTCCCAGCGCTCCGGCGAGGTGGGCCACGGCGGTGCAGGGGCTGATCACGATATCCAGCGCCTGGATCGCCGCGGCGGTGTCCGCGAAATCGCGAAGCTCCGTCCCAAGGTCGAGGAACGGGCCGAGTGGAGTGTGGCGCTCAAGGTCCGCACGCCCGTTGGCAACCTGGAGCAGGACGGCGGTCACGCCGGGAACGCCCGTCAGCGGCAGCACCGCCTCCAGCCCCGGCGAGCGCTGGCGGTGATAGGGGAAGGCGACCGAGCCGTGCCAGACCAGCCCGGCCTTCATCCCCCGCAACCCGGCCAGCCGGTCCGTCCAGCGCCGCGCCGCCGCGTCGGGCGCGCGCAGATAGGGAACGACGGCGGGCACGCTGTCCAAATCCGTGCCCATGCGATGGATCAGGCTCATGACGGGGACTTGGACGTCATGGGCCGGCGGCGGCCCATCAAGACCGGACAGGCCATCCACCACATCCGACGCGCGGAACAAGCCGAGCAGCCCTTCCGGCCCGTGGAAGACCACGCGCATCCCTTGCGCCCGCAACAGCGGGGCGTAGCGAATGAATTGGATGGCGTCGCCATAGCCGCGGTCGGCGTGGATCAGCAGCGTTTCGCCCGGTCGAACCCGACCGTCCCAGACCGGCCGGCTGTAGGACCGCGACGGCAGGAAGGCAGGCAGGCTCAGCCGCGCTTCATAATCCGCCGCCCCGTCGCGCAGGCGCCCGGTGAGCATCCGCAGCATTCCGAGTCCAGCCCGCGCCGCTTCCATCCCCGGCGACAGGCGCAAGGCGCGGTCAAAGGCGGCCTCCGCCAGGACGACCGCGTGCCGTCCCACCCCGGCGAAGCCCAGGTTGGCCCAGTGCTCGGCCATGGA
>NZ_WHOR01000337.1:0-5245 GCF_013340925.1 Azospirillum formosense | reverse complement strand
GCGCAGGACGATGTAGATCGCCGGGATCACCAGCACCGTCATAAGGGTCGAGCTGAACAGCCCGAACAGCAGCGAGATCGCCAAGCCCTGGAAGATCGGATCGGTCAGGATGAAGGCGGCGCCGATCATCGCGGCGACGGCGGTCAGCAGGATCGGCTTGAAGCGGATGGCTCCGGCCTCCAGCACCGCCTCGCGCAGCGGCGTCCCGCGCTCCCGCAGGTGGCGGATGAAATCCACCAGCAGGATGGAGTTGCGCACGATGATCCCGGCCAGCGCGATGAAGCCGATCATCGAGGTGGCGGTGAAGGCCGCTCCGAACAGCCAGTGGCCCAGCACGATGCCGATCAGCGTCAGCGGCACCGGCACCAGGATGACCAGCGGCAGCTTGAAGCTGCCGAACTGCGCGACGACCAGCAGGTAGATGCCGAGGATCGCCACCCCGAAGGCCGCCCCCATGTCGCGGAAGGTGACGTAGGTGATCTCCCACTCGCCATCCCACAGCAGCACGGGCCGGCTCTGGTCGTCGGGCTGGCCGTGCATCCGGATCTCCGGCGCCGCGGCCAGCCCGGCGGCGGCCCAATCGACGGTTTTCAGCCGTTCCTGCACCGCCAGCATGCCGTAGATCGGCGCCTCGAACCGTCCGGCCAGATCGGCCATGACCATCTCCGCGAAGCGCCCGTTGTGGCGGAACAGCGTGTGGGAGGCCGGTTCGCGGGTCATCGTCACCAGATCGCCCAGCTCCACCGTGCCGCGCGCCCCCGGAACCGGGGTGGCGAGCAGGCGCTCGGACAGGAACAGGCCGGAGCGCGGCATCTGCACGGCGATCTCGATGGGGGTGCGCCCCGCCCCGCGGTGCGAGTAGCCGACCGGCACCCCGCCGGTCAGCGCCCGCAGCGTGTCGTAGACGGCCTGCTCCTCGACGCCGTGGAACTCCAGGCTCTCGCGGTCCAGGGCGAAGCGCAGCCGGTCGCCGGTCGGGCGGATGCTGTTCTCCACATCGACGATGAAGTCCACGCCGCGGAAGGCGTTCTCCACCGCCAGCGCCGCCTTGCGCCGGGTCTCGGCGTCGGGGCCGTAGACCTCCATGAGCAGGGTGGACAGCACCGGCGGGCCGGGCGGCACCTCGACCACCTTCAGGACGGTCCCGGCGGGCAATGGGAGAGTGGCCAGCCGCGCCCGGATGTCGAGCGCGACCGCGTGGCTGCTGCGGCTCCGCTCGCCTTTGGGGGCGAGGTTGACCTGGAGGTCGCCCTGCTCGGGCTGGTCGCGCAGGTAGTAGTGCCGGACCAGACCGTTGAAATTGAAGGGGGACGCGGTCCCGGCATAGGCCTGGACGCTGGCCAGTTCCGGCAGATCGGCGATTTTTCCGGCGGCGGCAAACAGGAGGCGCTCCGTGTCCTCCGGCGCCGCGCCGCGCGGCAGGTCGAGCACCACCTGAAGCTCCGACTTGTTGTCGAAGGGCAGCAGCTTCACCGCCACGTCCTTGGTGTAGAACAGCCCCGTCGAGGCGAGCGTCGCCACCCCGACCGCCAGCAGGAAGATCCAGGCGCGGCGCTTGCTGCGCACGATCGGGCGCGCGGCGGCGCGGTAGAGGCGCCCCAGCCGCCCGCCGTCCGGCGCGCCGTGCCCACCCGCCGGAGACTCCCCCGGACGCAGCGTCACCATCAGCCAGGGCGTCAGCACCATGGCGACGAAGAAGCTGAAGACCATGGCTGCGGAGGCGTTGGCCGGGATCGGGCTCATGTAGGGCCCCATCAGGCCGGACACGAACATCATCGGCAAGAGCGCGGCGATGACCGTCAGCGTGGCGACGATGGTCGGGTTGCCGACCTCCGCCACCGCCTCGACGGCGGCCTGGACCTTGCTCCGCCCGTCGCGCATCGACCAGTGGCGGTCGATGTTCTCCACCACGACGATGGCGTCGTCGACCAGAATGCCGATGGAGAAGATCAGGGCGAACAGGCTGACCCGGTTGACGGTGTAGCCCATCAGCCAGGACGCGAACAGGGTCAGCAGGATCGTCGTCGGGATGACGACCAGGGTCACCAGCCCCTCGCGCCAGCCGATGGCGAGCACGATCAGCCCGACGATGGTGACGGTGGCGAGCGCCAGATGGAACAGCAGCTCGTTCACCTTCTCGTCGGCCGTCTCGCCGTAGTTGCGGGTGACGGTCAGCGTCAGGTCCCTGGGCAGCCCCTCCGCCTGGATGGTCTGGACGCGCTCCAGCACGCGGTCGGCGATGGTGACGGCGTTGGCCCCGGCGCGCTTGGCGATGGCGATGGTGACGGCGGGGGTGCGGACCAGCCCGCCCTTGCCGTCCGGCACCAGATGCCAGGCGCCGCTCTCGCCGGGGCGCGCCCCCGCAACCACGTCGGCCACGTCCTTGACGTAGACGGGCCGCCCGTCGCGGGTGGTGACCAGAAGCAGCCCGATGTCCGCCGTCCCCTGGAGCGTCTGGCCGGCGACCACCGGCAGGCTGCCGCCCGCGCTGCGCAGCGACCCGGCGATGAAGGAGCGGTTGGCGTTCTTCACCTTGTCGACGAGCTGGTTCAGCGTGACGCCGTAGAGCGCCAGCCGTTCCGGGTCGGGCTCCACCCGGATCTGGTCGGGCTGGCCGCCGACGATGACGCTGCGCCCCACATCCTCGATCTGGGTGAGCTGGCCCAGCAGGTCGTCGGCCACCCCGTGCAGGGCGTTGACGGTCCATCGCCCGGCGGCCTCCGCCCGGGGCGACAGGGTCAGCGTCAGGATGGCGACGTCGTTGATGCCGCGCCCGACGATCAGCGGCTCCGGGATGCCCAGCGGGATGCGGTCCATGCTGGCCCGCACCCGCTCGTGCACGCGCAGGATGGCGTCGTCGGACGGGGTGCCGACGAGGAAGCGCGCGGTGACCACCACGCGGTCGTCCATGGTCTGGCTGTAGGTGTGCTCGACCCCGTCGATGCCCTTGACGATCTCCTCCAGCGGCCGGGTGACCAGCTCCACCGCGTCGCCGGCCTTCAGCCCGTCGGCCTGGACGAGGATGTCGACCATGGGGACGCTGATCTGCGGCTCCTCCTCGCGCGGGAGGGACATCAGGGCGATGGCGCCGACCGCCAGCGAGGCGAGCAGCAGCAGCGGGGTCAGGGGGGAACGGATGAAGGTCCGCGTCAGCACCCCGGAAAGGCCGAGCCTCATGGCATCCCCCTCACGAGCCCGCCGGGCGGACGATGACGTCGCCGGGCTTCAGGCCGGACAGGATCTCCAGCCCGCCGGGCCGGTCGCCGACCGTGGGAATCTCGCCACCCGCCTGGACCGGGACCTCCGTCCCGTCGGCCAGCCGGACGAAATCGGTGCCGAAGCGGCGCAGCAGCCAGTCCGGCGGGATCACCACCGCGTCGCGCGTGCCGGTGGCGACGTAGACCCGCACCCGCTCGCCGACGAAGAAGTCGCCAAGGCCGCTGACCGAGGCGTCGGCGATCACCTGCCCCCCGGCCATCTCCGGATAGACCTGCCGGACGGCGCCGCGCGCCAGCGCCGTGGCGCCGGGGTCGGCGAGGGCCACCGGCGCCAACCCGCGCTGGCCGACCAGCACCGGGTCGCCCTCCTTCAGGAAGCGGGCGTGCCGCTCCGGCAGGCGCAGCCGCAGGATGTAGGTGTCCGTGGCGATGCTGGCGACCGGCTCGCCCGGCATGACCACGGCGCCGGCGATGACCTTGACCTGAAGGATGCGCCCGGCAGCGGGGGCCAGCACCTCACCCTCCCGCAACTGCTGGGCGACGACGGAGCGTTCGGCCTCCATGGCGGCGATCTGGGCGCGGGCGACGTCCAGCGCGGCCTGCGCGTCGTCCAGCCGCTGCTGCGTGCCGGTGCCGCTGGAGCGGAGCTGGCGGGCGCGGCCCAGCTCCAGCTCCGCCTGGTGCTGCTGCGCCGTCAGCGCCTGGATGCGCGCGTCGAGTGCGGCGAGCTGGAGCGGCAGCTTGGGGTCGCGCACGGTGGCGATGACCTGCCCGACGGTCACCTTGTCGCCCTCCGTCACCGTCAGGTCGGCCACCGTGCCGCCGATGCGGGTGCGGGCCAGCGTCTCGCGCACGCTTTCCACCGTGGCGAAGACCGCCTTCAGATCCTCCACCGGGCGCGGCTGGACGGTCAGGGTGCCGGGCTCGGCCGCCGCCGCCGCGGACAGGGGAAGCAGGGCCGCCAGCAGGGCGGCGGCGAGCAGCGCCTTGCGGGCCGGCGAGCGTGGGAGGAGGGAACGGGGCATGGCGGGCCACTTCGAACGGGAGGAACGGGTCTCAGGGTGTCTTGACTCCTTATTTTAGACATTGCTAAATTAGTGTCAACGAATGAAATGGCGCGACCGCCATCCCGAACCGGCACAGAGGAGACCGCATCATGAGCATCGACCGCATCGTCATGGCCTTCGCCGGGACCATGATCCTGCTGAGCCTCGCCCTGTCCCAGCTTCACGGGCCGGGGTGGCTGTGGCTGACCGCCTTCGTCGGGGCCAACCTGCTCCAGGCGGCCTTCACCGGCTTCTGTCCGCTGGCGATCGTCCTGAAGCGGATCGGCCTGCGCCCCGGCATGGCCTTCGAATAGGCGCGGGCCGGGCAGGGGGAAAGCGTTCCACCGAAACACACAACCGGGCAGCCCAACAGACCCGGATCTTCCGGAGAGGAAACGGATATGGCCCACATCGTCGTACTCGGGGCGGGCATCGGCGGCATTCCGATGGCCTATGAGCTGAAGGATCGGGCGCGGCCCGGCGACCGGATCACCGTCGTGTCGAACAGCGACCGGTTCCAGTTCGTGCCGTCCAACCCCTGGGTGGCGGTCGGCTGGCGCAAGCGCGGCGACATCACGGTCCCGCTGGCCGAGCCCTTCGCCCGCAAGGGCATCGCCTTCAACCACTCCGGCTGCCGCGCGCTGCGGCCCCACGACAACGCGCTGGATCTTGGCGACGGGACCAGCCTCGGCTACGACCAGCTCGTCATCGCCACCGGTCCCGACCTGGCTTTCGACGAGATCGAGGGCTTCGGGCCGCAGGCCAACACCGTCTCGATCTGCCACGTCGACCACGCGGAGGCGGCGGCCCAGCGGTGGGAGCAGTTCTGCCGCGACCCCGGCCCGCTGGTCGTCGGGGCGGTGCAGGGGGCGTCCTGCTTCGGTCCGGCCTACGAGTTCGCGATGATCGCCGACGCCGACCTGCGCCGCCGCAGGATCCGCCACAAGGTGCCGATGACCTTCGTCACGTCGGAACCCTACA
>NZ_WHOR01000336.1:0-5251 GCF_013340925.1 Azospirillum formosense | reverse complement strand
CGCTGTCTCGCCGCGGCGCCGCTGCGGCGCGTCGGCCCGGGCCCGACCCCCCGCGCCCAACGCGCACGTGACCCACCCGGGGGTCGTGAAGGGCCGCTCTCCGTGCGTGCTGGACGGTCCCCGCATCCGCCGCGACCCGGGCGGGGGGGGGCGTGGGCGCGGCGGATGCGGAAACTGTCCAGCAGCACCGGGAAGCGCCATTCCAGCACCTCCGGGTCGGTCAGGCGCGAGTTGGTCATGTGGGTGTGCACCGCGTCCGTCCCGTCGAAGCCGGGGCCGGCGCCGGAGCCGCCGCAGACCGTCTCGTAATACTGGTAGCGCTCGTTGCCGAAGGTCGTGTTGTTCATCGTCCCCTGGGCCGAGGCCATCACCCCCAGCGCGCCGTACAGCGCGTCGGTGACGCACTGGCTGGTCTCCACGTTGCCGGCCACCACCGCGGCGGGGTAGCTGGGCGACAGCATGGTGCCCGGCGGGATGACGATCTCGATCGGCTTCAGGCAGCCCTCGTTCATCGGGATCTCGTCGTCCACCAGCGTGCGGAAGACGTAGAGCACCGCCGCCCGGCACACCGCCGTCGGGGCGTTGAAGTTGCTGGTGAGCTGCGGGCTGGTGCCGGTGAAGTCCACCCGCGCCGACCGCTCGTCCTTGTCGATGGTGATGCGGACCTTGATGACCGCGCCGTTGTCCAGCTCCTGCACGAACTCGCCGTCGGTCAGCACGTCGATGACGCGGCGGACCTGCTCCTCGGCGTTGTCCTGGACCAACTTCATGTAGGCGTTGACCGTCTCCAGCCCGAACTGGGCGACGATCCGGCGCAGCTCCCGTGCGCCCTGCTCGTTGGCGGCGATCTGGGCCTTCAGGTCGCCCAGGTTCTGCGCCACGTTGCGCGCCGGCTGCGGCCCGGCGGTGAAGAGGGCGACGACCTCCTCCTCCAGGAAGCGGCCCCGCTCGACGAGCTGGACGTTGTCGAGGAGGACGCCCTCCTGGTCGATGGTCGTGCTGTCCGGCGGCATCGAACCGGGGGTGATCCCGCCGACGTCGGCGTGGTGCCCGCGCGAGGCGACGTAGAACAGCACGCGCTCGCCGGCCTCGTCGAAGACCGGGGTGATGACGGTGATGTCCGGCAGATGCGTGCCCCCATGATAGGGGTCGTTCAGCATGTAGACGTCGCCGGGGTTCATCGCCCCGCTGCGCCGCTCGACGATGGCGCGCACGCTCTCGCCCATGGAGCCGAGATGCACCGGCATGTGCGGGGCGTTGGCGATCAGCCCGCCGTCCGCGTCGAACAGGGCGCAGGAGAAGTCCAGCCGCTCCTTGATGTTCACCGAATAGGCGGTCTTCTCCAGCGTGAAGCCCATCTGCTCGGCGATGGACATGAAGAGGTTGTTGAAGACCTCCAGCATCACCGGGTCGGCCCTGGTGCCGATGGCGAGGCGCTGCGGCAGCTCCTCGAAGCGGGTCAGGACGAGGTGGTTCTTGCGGGTCACCTCGGCGATCCAGCCGGGCTCGACCACCGTGGTGGCGATTTTCTCCCGGATGACGGCGGGGCCGGTCACGCGGTTGCCGGGCTGGAGCTGGTCGCGGTCGTAGACCGGCGCCTCGCGGTCGGCGCCGCCGGTGTGCAGGGTGACGGTGGCGAGGCGCCGCGGCAGGGCGCCGGTGACGCTGGGCAGGTCCTCGTCGTCGGCGCTCTCGGTGCGGCCCACCGCCTCCACCGACACGGCCTCGACCACCAGGGCCTTGCCCTCCATCATGAAGCCGTAGCGCTGGCGGTGCGCCGCCTCGAAGGCCGCGGCCATGGCGTCGAGCGGCCCGAAATCGACGACCAGCGGGCTGTCGGAGCCCTCCACCTTGATGTGCGCCTTGCGCAGAACGGCCAGACGGTCCTCCGGCACGCCCTGGCGGGCCAGCTCCATGCGCCCCTCGGCCTCCAGCGCGGCGAGCGTGGCGGTCAGCTCGTCCACCAGGGCGTCGTCGAGACGGGCCTCCACCGCGCGCTCGCGGATCGCCACCGTGTCGGCGAGGCCGATGCCGTAGGCCGACAGCACGCCGGCGTGCGGGTGCAGGAAGACCTTGCGCATGCCCAGCGCGTCGGCGACCAGACAAACATGCTGCCCCGCCGCCCCGCCGAAGCCGTTCAGCGTGTATTGGGTGACGTCGTAGCCGCGCTGCACCGAGATCTTCTTGATGGCGTTCGCCATGTTGTCCACGGCGATCTTCAGGAAGCCCTCGGCCACCTGATGCGGGGTCATCTCGGTGCCCAGCGCCTCGTTCACCTCCTCGGCCAGCTCGGCGAACTTCTCGCGCACGACGGCGGCGTCGAGCGGCTGGTCGGCCTCCGGCCCGAAGACGTGGGGGAAGAAGTCGGGGTGCAGCTTGCCGACCATCACGTTGCAGTCGGTCACGGTCAGCGGCCCGCCGCGGCGGTAGCAGGCCGGACCGGGGTTGGCTCCGGCGCTCTCCGGCCCGACGCGGAAGCGCGCCCCGTCGAAGAAGCAGACCGAGCCGCCGCCCGCCGCCACGGTGTGGATGTGCATCATCGGGGCGCGCATCCGCACCCCCGCCACCACCGTGTCGAAGGTGCGCTCATACTCCCCGGCGTAGTGCGACACGTCGGTGGAGGTGCCGCCCATGTCGAAGCCGATGACCCGGTCGAAGCCGGCCATGCGCGCGGTGCGCACCGCCCCGACGATGCCGCCCGCCGGGCCGGAGAGGATGGCGTCCTTGCCCTGGAACCAGCGCGCGTCGGTCAGCCCGCCGTTCGACTGCATGAACATCAGCCGCACGCCGTTCAGCTCGCCCGCCACCTGCTCCACATAGCGGCGCAGGATCGGCGACAGATAGGCGTCCACGACGGTGGTGTCGCCGCGCCCGACGATCTTCATCAGCGGGCTGACCTGATGGCTGACCGACACCTGGGTGAAACCGATGGAGCGGGCCAGCGCCGCCACCTGCTTCTCATGATCCGGGAAGCGGTAGCCGTGCATCAGAACCACCGCGGCGGCGCGGAAGCCGTCCTGGTAGGCCTGCTCCAGCTGGACCCGCACGGCGCGCAGGTCCACGGCCTTCAGCACCGTGCCGTCGGCCTTGACCCGCTCCGGCACCTCGGCCACCCGCTCGTACAGCAGCTCGGGCAACACGATGTGGCGGGCGAAGATCTTCGGGCGGGCCTGGTAGCCGATGCGGAGCTGGTCGCCCAGCCCTTCGGTGATGAGCAGCAGCGTGCGCTCGCCCTTGCGCTCCAGAAGCGCGTTGGTGGCGACGGTGGTGCCCATCTTCACCGCCTCGACCGCCTCCGCCGGGATCGGCTGGCCGGAGGCGAGGCCCAGCAGGTCGCGGATGCCCTGGATGGCGGCGTCGCGGTAGCGTTCCGGATTCTCCGACAGCAGCTTGTGCGTGACCACCGACCCGTCCGGGCGTTTGGCCACGATGTCGGTGAAGGTGCCGCCGCGGTCGATCCAGAACTGCCACCGGCCCGGCTGTTGGGGCGCCATATCCCACTCCCTGATGTCTTGTCTGACGGGAGTGTGACGATACGCCGCCGCGGGTCAAGACGGGGTGCACGAAAGGGTGGGATGCGCCCCCCTTCCCCGCCCCTCCGGTCAGGCCGCCTTGAGCAGCGCTGGCAACCCGTCCAGCACGGCGTTCATCGCACCCGCCCCGTCCTCGAACGCCTCCAGCGCCAGCGAGAACTGCGAGGGGCGCGGCAGGTCGATGGTGATGGCGAACTCACCACCGTCGCGCTCCATCGTTCCGCCGAAGCGGCGCGACAGGGCGCGCATGCGGGTGTTGTCGGACAGGCACATCATATGGACCTGCCCAATGCCCCGGTTGGCCGCGATGGTCAGCGAGCGGCGGACCAGGGTGGAGCCGACGCCCCGCCCCTGAAAGCCTTTCTCGATGCTGATCGCCAGCTCCGCCGCACCCGGCCAGAGCAGCCGGTCGAAGCACAGCTCCACCGCGCCGCGCAGCGCGCCGCGGTCGAACAGGCCGAGCAGCGTCGTGCGCGTCCAGTCGAGCGACTCGCAACGCTGAGCGATGACCGCGTCGGAGACGGTGCCGGTGAAGCGGGCGTAGCGGTCCGCCTTGTCCAGCCGCAGCAGATGCGCGCGGTATTGGCCGCGTTCGGCGGGGAGAAGCTTGCGGATGGCGGACATGGGGCGACTCGTGGCGCTGGTGATTCGGGACATCGCACCGCTTCGCGTCGTCCGCTTCCCCATTGGCGGCCTGGATCGGCCGCCTTCTCTTATTGCGGCGCAACATGGCGAAGACGCGACCGGAGGGCAAGGCCCCTGGCGACGACGGCACGACTCTGTTGCAGTGCAGCAACATTCTGCCCCGCCCGAAAATCCCATACCTCCAACGGATGAAAAGGGCGCGGCGCGCGAAGATTCTGGGAAACAACGAAAAAGTATGGGCCGGTTGGCGCGGTGCCGGACTGCCGGTATGCTGCTCCCTCGGTCGAAAGGCGGATAAAAATGAGCATCTGGGGCAGCGTCCTGGGCGGGGCGGCCGGTTTCACCATCGGCGGGCCGATCGGGGGCCTGATCGGTCTGGCCGCCGGCTACGCGGTGGGGCGCGGCATCCGCGGGCTGTGCGGCCCGGCGGACGCCACCAAGTCCATCGCCTTCACCATCGGCGTGATCGCCTTGTCGGCGAAGATGGCCCGCGCCGACGGCGTGGTGAAGCGGGTGGAGGTGGACACCTTCAAGCGCCTGTTCCGCGTCCCGCCCGAGGAGTTGGACACGGTGGGCCACGTCTTCGACCTCGCCCGCAAGGACACCCACGGCTTCGAGGAGTACGCCCAGCAGATCGCCGGCCTGTTCGACGACCGCCGCGCCGTTCTGGAGGAGCTGCTCGACAGCCTGCTGGCCATCGCCGAGGCCGACGACGAACTGCACGAGACGGAAGTCGAGTATCTGCGCACCGTCGCCCACATCTTCGGCTTCACCGACGAGGAGTTCGAGCGCATCGTCGCCGGCCACCACATCGCCGGCACGCCGAACGAGACCGATCCCTACGGCGTGCTCGGCGTCTCCCGCCGGGCCAGCGACGAGGCGATCAAGGCCGCCCACCGCCGTCTGGTGCGCGAACATCATCCGGACGTGCTGATCGCCCAGGGCATGCCGCAGGAGTTCGTGGATCTGGCGACGCAGAAGGTCGCCGCCATCAACGCCGCCTTCGACCGGATCGAGAAGGAACGCGCACGCGGGTAAGGCCCGGAGATCAAGCCTCCCTCCCTCCCCGTGCA
>NZ_WHOR01000335.1:0-5263 GCF_013340925.1 Azospirillum formosense | reverse complement strand
GGCATGGGGTCCTTGCGCCCGTCGTCGCCTCGCTGGGCGAGAGCGACCGCGAGCCCGCCGGGCGCAAGGACCCCATGCCCCACCCGCCCGGTGGCAAGAGCCAGCCGGACCGCGACGCGCGGGCGGAGCTGGAGGCCCTGCTCGACCGCCAGACCGCGGCGCTGAGCGAACAGCAGGGGTTGGAAAAGGCCGAGCGCGACCTGCGCACGGCGCTGGAGACGATGCCGGAGCTGGGGGCGCTCGCCGGCAGCGTGGTCATCGAGCAGACGTCCGTCGGCCTGCGCGTCCAGCTCACCGATCAGGCGAAGGTGTCGATGTACAACGTCGGCTCCGCCCAGATGAACGAGCAGGGCCGTCGCCTGATGCGGCTGGTCGCCGGCGCCGTCGCGTCGTCGCCCAACCGCCTCAGCATCACCGGCCACACCGACGCGCTGGGCTATGCGGACGGGGCGAAGTACGGCAACTGGGAACTGTCCAGCGACCGCGCCAACGCCGCCCGCCGTGAGCTGATCGCCGCCGGCGTGCCGGCCCGGCGGATCGTCCGGGTGGAGGGGCGCGCCGACCTCGACCATCTCGACGCCGCCAACCCGCTGGCCCCGCAGAACCGGCGGATCAGCATCACCCTCCTGAAGGCCGCGGCGGGGGAATAGCGCCTTTCAGGTCGGGCTGCTCCTCGTTACGGCCGGACGCGCGCGGAGGAGCTGGACGGTGGTCAGGAAACCCAGCGCGGCGGCGGCGCTTCCCAGCAGGAAGACGCCGCCGTAGCCCACCCGGTCGGCGAGCAGCCCGGCCAGCGGTCCGGTCAGGCCGTAGGCGACGTCCTGGAAGGCCGCGAAGGCGCCGAGCGCGGTGCCGCGGAGCGGCGGCTCGACGAGATGGACGACCTCGCGGCCCATGGCGGGGAAGACCAGCGAGCAGCCGAGCCCGGTCAGGAAGGCGCCGGCCAGCGCCGTGACGGGATCGCCCGCGGTCCACAGCAGCGCCTGCCCGACCGCCTCCACCGCCAGCGAGCCCATCGCCACGCGCAGACCGCCGAAGCGGTCGGGCAGATGGCCCAGCGCGAAGCGGACGAGCACGAAGCCGAGGCCGAAGGCGGTCAGGCCGAGCCCGGCGTGGGGCCAGCCCTCGCGGACGAAGTGCAGCGAGAAGAAGGCGCCGATGGCGGCGAAGCCGATGCCCTGGAGGCTGACGACGGCGCCCTGCCGCCAGATCCGCCCGAGCACGCTGCGGAAGGGCGGGCGCTCGGCGTCGGGATGGGCCGGGATGCCCTCCATCCGCCGGATCGCCAGAAGCCCGAGGGCGGGCAGCAGCGCGCTGACCGCCATGACGCCGGAAAAGCCGAAGCGGTCGAGCAGCGCCAGCCCCAGCGGTCCGCCCGCCGCGAAGGCGCCGTAGAGCGCCGCCCCGATCAGCGCCAGCACGCGGCCCGAGCGCTGCGGTCCGACGATGCCGATCCCCCAGGCGACCACCCCGACCCCGACGAGGCTTTCGCCGACGCCGATGAGCAGACGGCCCGCCACCAGCACGGAAAAGGCCGCCCAGGGCGAGAACGACAGAGGGCCGGCGGCCATCGAGACCAGCCCGCCGCCCGCATAGAAGGCCAGCCCCCGTCCGACCGCGCGCTTGGCGCCTTGGCGGTCGGAGACGGTGCCCGCGAAGCCGCGGCTGAGGATGGTGGCCAGGAAGGCGCTTCCCACGCCCAGCCCGGCCCAGACATTGCCCATCCCGAGATCCCCGGCGACGAACAGCGGCACGACGGGAAGGGACAGGGCGACACAGAGGTAGGAAACGAAGAGGACGGCGGCCAGGACGATCAGGCGGCCCTGCGCCGGATCGCGCGCCGCAGCCGGCCTTTGATCCGGCCTTTGATGGGGACCCATGGTGTGCTCCACACTGGTCCCCGCCGATGACCGTCCGTCCGAACACGCGAACGCACTCCGATCGGCGAGGATCGTTGAGTGCGTTGGTTGACGTTGAACGCTTACGGCCAGCGTGGCTGGCGATGCGGGACAGGGTACCGATCCCGCGGGGAAATGCAACAGGCCGCGTCGGGACGGTGCCGGACGACGGGTTTCAGCGGGCCACGTACCAGTCCGTCCGGTGGTTGAAGGCGACGAAGGCGTTCAGCACCGCCGCCCCCAGCATCGAGGCCAGCACCGCCTTCCCGTCGATCACGAAGACCGCCATGGAGAAGATCACCACGTCGAACATGGCTTGGAGCCAGCCGGCGCGGAAGCCCGTCTTCTCCTGGATGTAGAAAGCGAGAATGCCCACCCCGCCGCCGCTGGAGCCGTGGCGGAACAGGCCGATCACCCCGATGCCGATGCAGAAGCCCGCCAGAACCGCCGCCACATAGGGATGCAGCGCGTCGTAGCGGATCGCCTGCGGCGCCAGAGTGGTCAGCACCGAGATGCTGGTGACCGCCAGAAGCGACTTCGCGGTGAAGCGCCAGCCGATGCGCGCCAGCGCCAGCGCGTAGAAGGGCAGGTTCACCACGAAGAACACCGGGCCGAAATCCAGCCCCGTGGCGTAGGCGATGACGAAGGACAGCCCCGCCGCCTGCCCGGTGATCAATCCGGCGGCATGCAGTATGGAAATCCCGAACGCGGTCATGATGATGCCGAACAGCTGCCCCTGCGCATTATCAAACGCGCTGTGCGACGCCTTTTTGACTTCGTTTGTTGCCATGGCAGTGTTGGCGGTTGCGGATACTGCACTTTTCTTGAGCACGTTCGGAACCTTCCAGACTTCATTCCCTTTCGACAGTATCATCAAAGACCAGACCAAGAATAGAGCGGTGTGATTCCGTTCGTCTCCCCCGCAATCCGTGGGGCAACGCCGCTTCGCGTCCCCATCGTCCCACCCCTTGCCGTCGATTTCTCCGGATGGCGTCACGCCTTTGCGATGCGGGCGGCGGCGGCGGGACGCGGAATTGCACGGCCTTGCGGCCATCGTTGCCTCCGTCACGCAACAATCGGTCGCGCCAACGCCACACGCTTTCTCCGCATTGCCCGCCGCGGCGCAACCCAAGCGCACAAAATTCGCGCGGTCCGCCGGATTCTTTCGCCGGATAGACCAATCGGACGGCACGCCACATCGCTACAGTCGCACCGTCCGCTGTTCACGCATCCCATGGTCGCATGGGGCTGCGCGAATGATCGACGCCACCAGCGGCCGCCTTTGAAACCGGCCCCACCAGTGAGGAAAGACAATGGCATTTCCGACCGCCGTGAACGACCAGATCACCGATTCCGTCACCCAGGCCAACACCAAGGTCCTGGGCGACGCTCCGGCGATCGCCATGGGCAACCTGTTCCAGGCCACGGCCCAGGCGCTGGCCAACGCGGCCCACAACGCCACCACCGCCCAGCAGCAGTCCTACGTGACCGCTCAGGCCGCCACCACCCAGGGCGTGGCCACGCTCTACTCGATCGACACCGCCTCCACCGGCGTGGCGACGAAGAGCATCCTCAGCACCGGCGTCAAGGGCCTCGGCTCGTAAGCCGGACCCGCGCCGCCATCGACGTTTCAACCACCTGCGCCACCCCGCCATCCATGAGGGATCGCGGGCGGGCGGCAGGCAACCGAAGAGGACGAACAAATGGCTTTCCCGACCGCCGTGAACGACCAGATCACCGATTCCGTCACCCAGGCCAACACCAAGGTCCTGGGCGACGCTCCGGCGATCGCCATGGGCAACCTGTTCCAGGCCACGGCCCAGGCGCTGGCCAACGCGGCGCACAACGCCACCAACAACCAGCAGCAGTCCTACGTGACCATGCAGGCCGCCACGACCATGGGCGTCGCCACGCTCTACTCGATCGACACCGCCTCCACCGGCGTCGCCACCAAGTCGATCCTGGGGAGCTGATGAGCCGACCGGCCGGGACCGGGCGCCCGCGGGCCTCCGGAACGGGCCGCCGGTCATCCATCCCGAACCATTCGCCAAGGAATAACGTCAGATGGCTTTCCCGACGGCAGTCAACAGCCAGATCACCGATTCCGTAGCCCAGAGCAACGTCCAGGTCGTTGGCAGCTCGCCGGCGATCGCCATGGGCAACCTGTACCAGGCCACCGCCCAGGCGCTGGCCAACGCGGCCCACAACGCGACCCTGGCGCAGCAGCAGATGTACGTCACGGCGCAGGCCGCCACGACGACGGGCGTCGCGATGCTCTACTCCATCGACACCGCGACCACCGGCGCCGCCACGTCGAAGCTCCTCGGCTGACCGGTCGGCGGACGCGGCGCCCGCCGCCGTCCGCCGCACCGCCGCCGGCGCTTTGGCCTCGAACCAACGCAACATCCGATGTAAGGAGCAAACACGATGGCTTTCCCGACCGCCCTGAACAACCAGATCACGGACTCGGTCTCCCAGGTCAACACCAAGGTCCTGGGCGACGCCCCGGCCGTCGCGATGGGCAACCTGTTCGTCGCCACCAGCCAGGCGCTGTCGAACGCGGCCCACAACGCCACGAACAACCAGCAGCAGTCCTACGTGGTGATGCAGGCGGCCACGACGCAGGGCCTGTCGACCCTGTACTCCGTCGACACGGCCTCGACCGGCGTCGTCACCACCCAGATCCTGGGCCTCTCCTAAGGAGAGCCGGCAGGCCGCCCCCGGGACACCGGGGGCGGCCTCCACCGCAGGTTGAGGCGCCCGGTCGCGCATAAGCCCGTGTCCGCAGAAGCCGGCGGCAGGAGCCTGAAGGCAGGAGTGCGTGAATGCCGGATGGAGGCTCCTCCAGCCCTGTCGGATCGGTCGCGGCGAACACGGCGATACCGCTTGGCCTGACCCCATCCCTGGCGATGGACATGACCTACGTCGCCATGGCCGACAGCCTCGGCCTGGCCATGCAGAACGCCGTCGCCAACCAGCAGCGCGCCCAGGTCATCACAGAGGCCGCGCTCGCCCAGGTCCTTACGCTGATCATCACCAAGGGAACCGCAAAATCATGAGCGACGAAGGCACCGTGAACACCCAGGTGATCGACGCGACGTCGGACATCGTCACGCTTCTGACGGGACAGTCCCCCGCGCAGTCGTTCGCCATGCTCGACGCCGTGATGGTCGAGACGCTCGGCATGGCGATGCACAACGCCGTGCATCGCCAGCAGAACCCCGGCATGGGCAACTCCCCCGCGGTCACCGCCCCCTGCGCCAAGATGCTGTCCGGGCCCTTCCCCCTGTCTCTTTTACACACCCTAACGCTCCGCCGGTCCACACCGTGGCATGCACGCTCGGCGCCGCCGGCGTACACAAAAA
>NZ_WHOR01000334.1:0-5330 GCF_013340925.1 Azospirillum formosense | reverse complement strand
AGGCTCCCAACACCCGATCCCATTCCGAACTCGGCCGTGAAACGCCTCAGCGCCGATGGTACTGCGTCTTAAGACGTGGGAGAGTAGGTCGCCGCCAGGTCACCACGGCACACGCCACGCCATCCAGAAACGTGGACGCAGCAGGTTCCGCACGCACTTGACAATCGTCGCACACGGTCCCTTCCCAAGGACCATCCGCGGGGTGGAGCAGCCCGGTAGCTCGTCAGGCTCATAACCTGAAGGTCGCAGGTTCAAATCCTGCCCCCGCAACCACCGACAGTTGACACCCCGCCTCCAACGAGGCGGGCTGTCGGCGTTTCAGGTCCGCCTCGGCGCACGCCTCCAGGATTGCCAGCAGGTCGCCATGAAGCTGGGCCTCCAGCCCGGCGCCCGAGGGGCAGGGGGATAGCACGACGCGGTCGACCATGGACCGGATCATCTCCATCGCGGCCATCCCCTCGTCGCCGTCACCGAGCACGGACTCGAGCTCCGCGATCTTCCGCCGGTACAGCTCCGGCAGGTTGGCCGGCAGCAGCATCTCCGGCGCCTCCGTCCTCAGGGCGCCGATCTCGGTGGAGAGCGCAGCACGCTCGGCCTCCAGGGCAGACAGCCGCGCGTTCAGCGATGGGCTGTACAGTCCCTTCTCCACTGCTTCCAGAATCGACGCGATCTTCCGGTCAACCTCGGCGAGAGCGCGCTCCCGATCCCCGCGCCGGTTCCGCGCCTCGGCCTGTTCACGCCGATGCGCCACGACCATCTCCTCAATAAAGGCGGCGACCACGTCGGCGCCGAGCAGGCGCTCCTTCAGCCCGGCAAGAACACGGCCCTCGATCGCTTGCCGGGTAATGGTGCGGTCATTCGGGCAGGTGCCGGAATTCCGGTGCCCGGCGCAACCGTAGCGGTCCTTGCCCATGATGGTGTAGCGGCCGCCGCAGACGCCGCACACCAGCACGCCGGACAGAAGGAAGCGCCGCCGATGCACGCGGTTCAGAGCGTTGCCCTGCTCATCCCGACCGATCTCGGTGGCAACCGCCTCCTGTCGCACCTTGACGCGGTTCCACAGAACGTCGTCGATGATGCGCAACTCGGGGACTTCGACAATCTCCCGCTTTTCCTGAGGGTTGATGCGGGCGACGCGCTTGCCGGTGCCCGGATCCTTGACAAACTCGCAACGTCCCCATTCCAGAACGCCGGCATAATTGGCGTTGTTGAGGATACCGGTCCCGCGGGCGACCTGTCCGCGGATCGTGGTATCGACCCATCTCCTCCCCCTGGGACCTGGAACATTCTCGTCGTTCAACAGGCGGGCGATGGCGCGGGGGCTCATGCCGTCGGCGTACAGCGTGAAGATGCGGCGGACAACGGCGGCTTCGTCCGCGTTGATGCGGCGGTACCCGCCACCAGCCTTGTCACCGTCGACGATGTCGTATCCATAGGCTTTGCCGCCGGGAACACGTCCCTCCTTGGCGAGGCCGAGATGACTGCGTCGGGTCTTCTGACCGGTCTCCTTGAGCTGTACCTGCGCCATCATGCCCATGATGGCGATGTGGAGCGTGGTGATCTCGCCGAGGTGGGGCGTGTACAGCTTGATATTGTGGAAGTTGAGGCGGTCAAAGAGATCTGAGGTGTCCGCCAACCGTCGGCCCAGACGGTCGATGCCCTCCGACACCACGACATCGAAGCGGCGGCGCCCGGCGTCATCCACCAGCTTCAGAAAGCCCGGGCGGTGCCGGGAGGCGCCGCTGATCGCGGCGTCCGTGTAGGTATCCACCACGTCCCAGCCCTGCTGGACGGCGTAACGCCGGCACAGCTCGATCTGGTCGGCGATCGATTCCTGGCGCTGCTTGTCGGTCGAGTAGCGGGCGTAGATCACGGCACGGAGTCGGGGGTGGTGGAGGACGGTCATCGCAGGGCCTTCAGGGAGAACGCGATCAGGGCGGCGAGAAGAACAAGGGCGAGGCCGGCAGCGAACGTCATGAAGCCGGCCTGGGACGGCCGCCGGCGCATCTCATGGCGCGCCAGAATGCGGGCCAATCCGAGCAGCTTCTCGAGCGGAACGGTCCGCGGCTCCTGCTGGGGCGGCTGGACAGCGGGCGCCGTCGTCGCGGCGGTGGAGTCGGTGGTGTGGGTCACGGGTGGAAAGTCCATGGTGGGAGCGGCCATGACGATATGGTCCGATGGCGGCAGGAGCGGAAAACAGCGGCAGATCGGCGTCGTCGACGCCAACCCGGTCATCGGTGCGGTCAGGAGCCGGGCGGCGCGGCCGTGGCCGGCAACCCCAGCGAGCCCTGCTTGCCGGGCTTCACCTTGCCACCGGCTTCACGATGGGCGGATGCCGCGAGCGTCGCCGCCAACGGCTCCAGAACCTCCAGCCGCCCCCGCAGGCGGGCGTTCTCGCGGCGCGCTTCGTCCAGCGCCTGCTCCACCTGATGCTTGTCGGTCAGTTCAGAACGCAGCTGGTCGAGCTGCAGCGAGGAGCGCAGGAGGGCAGCCTTTTCTTCCGACAGAAGGCGGTTCACGGTCTCCACAGCGGCTTGCGCGTCCGCCGCCTGCCGCTGCCAATCCTTGATCTCCGCGGACATCCGGGTCAGCGCCGCGCCCTGCTCGGCGACCGTCACCGCCAGCTGGTTGCGGTCTTCCATGATCCGGTCGTGTTCCTGCGCCAGATCCTCATAGCCCTGCTCCTGTTCAGCGATCTCGGCCGTCAGGGTGTGCAGTTCGCTCCGGCAAGCCGCGCTTTCGCTCTGCAGGGCTGCCAGCGCGGTGGTGTGCTGCTCCGCGGCGAGGAGCCTCTCCTCCTGCCGCAGGGCGTCGATCGACGCGATGAAGGCCGTCAAGGTGCCGTCGATGGCACGCCGCATCTGCTCGGCCGCGGCGCAGGACTGGACGTCGACCAGCCCTCCTGCGAACACATCGCGTGACGCGCTGACCGCGCCCTTCTGAATGACGAAGAGGTGAGGGGCGGTCTTCCTGATGTCATGGATGAAGCGCGATACGTCGCGCAGGGAACCCCCGCCAATTTCGGCGCGGATGCGGCGGTATGACGGATAGGCGTGGTCCTTCGACACGATCTTGCTGACCGCTTCCGAGACGGACTCATGCGTGATCAGGGGATGGGTGGGCTGGGAGCAGGACATCCAGAACCTCTGCGGGGACTACGGTTTGGGCGGCCGTGCTGTCGGCCGGCTGAGTATCTGGATGAGTTGCGATGCCAGGAAAGGGCTGCGGCGACGGAATCTTGACGGTTCCGGTCCAAGCCGGACGATTGTGAGGTGATACCGCGGTAGCGCTACCGGGTAGCGACACCTGATACCGGTGTTACCGTCGCCAACCACGTCGATCCCACCCCTCCGCCTGCGGGCCGCTCGGGTCCACCATTTCACCCAAACGGCGCAGAAAATTGCCCGGCGCCCGATGCGGCGGGTCGGAACCCTCCATACGCTTCCTTCCGGACCAGGCTGCCCGGGCGTCGGACCTCGGGCCCTCGCCACGGGCAGCCTCGAGCGAAGAAGTGTGCAGTTAGGCGTTGCGGCGGGCCGCAACGCCTCCGGGGCCGGCCAGGGCCGGTTGCCGGATCGACGACGGCGTGGAGGCGCCGATGCCGTGGCGGACCTGGGATACTTTCGCATCGAACAGGGCATGCTCTCCCGTGGCGCCGGCGCGAAGGCCGGAGCGTCAGCGGCTTATCAATCCGGTGAACGGTTCCGCACCGTCATCGCAGCGGCCGCTTACCAAGCTGGGGTCGGTCTGACCATCGGCGCCGACCTGCGGGAGGTGTGGGCGGCGAAGGGGCAGGACCCTGTGTCCGCGGTCGTGGACTTCACGGCCAAGTCCGGTGTCCACCACACCGACATCCGCGTGCCCGCGGGCGCGCCCGCTTGGTGCGCCGACCGGCAGACCTTGTGGACCAGGGTGGAACTCAGCGAACGGCGCCGTGACGCGACGCTGGCGCTGCAATACACGCTGTCGCTCAGCCGGGAGGTCCCCATCGCGACATCGATCCGGTCGGTCGAGCGCTTCGTCGATGAGCACCTCGTGGCACGCAACCTGATCGCCGACATTGCGGTCCACCTGTACGGGCGCCCCCTGGACCCCAGGGTGCCGGCCGCCGCCGAGAAGTTGGCGAACACGGTCGATCCCGCGTGGCCGGTGATCCCGGTGGCCCGTGTCCCCAGCGCTCCCCCGGTGGACGGCCCCCACGCCCTGGAATTGCCCGATGGGCGCTTCGTCGTCTACCAGCCGCACGCGCACGTTCTGGCAACGACGCGCCCGCTCGTCGACGGCGCCCTCGGCCCGAAGGACCGCGACCTGTCGCGGAAGGCCTTTCTGATCGGAAGCCGTAAGCTGTGGGAGCGGCTGTGCAACGAGGTCTTGGCCGAAACCGGGGCGACCCATCGCGTATCTCAGCGGTCGAAGTGGCATCGCCACCGTCAACAGCAGGACCTCGGCGCCGCCGCCGGGCCAATCCCTGAACCGCTTTCCCAGGTGCCGCTCGGTCCGGCCTATCACCCGGTCGTCGAGGGGCGTGCTCTGGATTTTGGAGGAGTGGATGTGATGCCTCATCAATTCAACACCATCGTGGCGGAACTCGAAAAATCCAGACGCGCAGCGCCCGACAAAATATCGGCGCGTCTGGCTCGGGCCGTCGTCCGGATCGAAGAGCTGGAAGCGCAAGGGGTTCGTTTCAGCCGGGAAACGGGTGGGATGGTGAAGGTCGAAGCTCCTCGCGGTGTTGTCGTTGACTGGCATGACCGCGCCTTGTGGAGCGGAATACACGCGATGGTGCTCGACTACCTGGAGGCCCGCGACGCGGAACGGAAAGCGCGCGCGCCCGAACCGGGCTCCGTCGGGACCGCCGTTCCTGAGGCAAGCGACAGGACGGTGACGATGCCGGAGCCGACGGCGGAGGCGGCGCGGCTGCGGGAGGAACTCGATGCTGCCTCGCGGAGCGTCGCGACCATCGCTGCGGCGACCGGGCAGGCGCAGCCGGATGCCGCGGCCTCTCTGGCCGATGGCATCGTCACCGTCGCCCGCGGCGCCATGGCGACCGCGTACGAGAGATCGCGCGGCCTGTTGTTGCGCGAGCAGCAGGCGCGTGCGTCGGCCGAGACGCGCGCCGAGGAGCTCACCTTGGAGTTGGCACGTACGAAGGCCGCCCTGGCGCTGGAGCAGGAGAAGCGGCGGGCAACGGATGCGGACTGTGGTGCCCTGCGCGCGGAAGGGACTTCACTGCGGCAGCAACTGGCCGAGGCGAAGCGCAACGCCGAGGCGGCGACCATCACCGGAGCGGCTGCCGCCCGGCAGGCCGACGAAGATCGGCAAGCGCGTCA
>NZ_WHOR01000333.1:0-5426 GCF_013340925.1 Azospirillum formosense | reverse complement strand
AAATCGGCACGGTGCTGTTGTTCGGTGGGTTGGCGCTCTACGCCGTGGCCGGCGGACCGACCCAGTCCGTCATGGGAGGGGCCGTCATGGGAGGGGCCGTCATGGGAGGGTCCGTCATGGGAGGGTCCGTCATGGGGGTCCGGCTGCTCGTCGATGCCGGGCTCCTGCTGATCGTGCTGATCTCCATCGCGCTGCGGCGCCCCTTCACGCTGCAGTACGCGCGGGAGCAGGTCGCCCATGAATTCTGGGACGACCCGCGCTTCATCCACACCAATTACGTGATTACGGGCGTGTGGGCTCTGGCGTTCCTCGTGCTGGTGATCGCGGACATCGTCCTGCTCTACCGGCCCGATCTTCCGCCTCGCTTCGGCATCGTCGCGACCGTGCTGGCGCTCGTCGGCGCGATCAAGTTCACATCCTGGTACCCGGAGCGTCGGCGGTCCGCTGCCGGCACGGTGTGAATCCCATGTCTTCGGCCGTGCGCTAGGACGCCGCCGCTTCTTCGTCGAGCAGCAGGGTGCCGGGCCAGTCGCCGCCGCCGACAAGATCGCGCACCACCCGCAGGAAGGTCTCGCGCACCGCCGCCGCGGCCTCGGTCACCGGGGCGCCGCGGGGCCGGCAGAGATGGACCGAGCGGCGCAGCGACGGCGAGACGATCAGCCGGGCCGAGACCTGGCCCGTCCGCCATTCCTCCATCACCGCCGAGATCGGCAGGACCGAATAGCCCACCCCCTTGGCGACCAGCGTCTTGATCTGGGGGAGGCCGTTGATCTCCACCGCCACGGTGACGATCGTGCAGGTCTCCCGCGCCACCCGTTCGATGCGGTCGCGCAGATTGTGCGGACGGCTCGGCAGGATCAGGTCCTTGCCGGCCAGTTCGTCGAAGGCGATGGCGCCGTCCCCGCCGCCCGGCGGCCCGATCAGGTAGAGATCCTCGCGCACCAGCGATTCGGCCAGCAGCGTGCGCGACCGCGTCACGTCGTAGATGCAGCCGAAATCCAGCCGGTCGTCGTTCAGCCATTCCAGGATCGTTCCGCTGAAGGACTCGACCACCCGCAGCGACACCTGCGGCAGCTCGGCGCGGACCGCCTGCACCAGGGGAACCGCCGCCACCAGGGCCACCGACGAGGTGAAGCCGACGGTCACCAGCCCGCTCGGCGTGCCCGAGCAGTTGCGCACCTGCTCGGTCGCCTGGGCGACGTGGCGCAGGATGATCTCCGCGTGCTCGTACAGCCGGGTGCCGGCGGCGGTCGGCTTGACCCCATGGACGCCGCGGGTCAGCAGCTTGACCCCGAGCCCCGCTTCCAGATTGCGGATGTTGTGGCTGAGGGCCGGTTGGGCGACGTTCAGCTTCTGAGCCGCGGCCGTGAAGGAGCCTTCATCGACGATGCCGATGAAATACCGCAACTGACGCAGATCCAACGCTCACCTTCCTTTGCCCGGCCCTTTGCCTGCGGGAGCGACAATCTCCCGCCACGGCCAATCATGTCGGTGCGTCGCGGGCGGATCAAGGCAAGTGGATGAGGAAGCGCCGGACAAACCCGCCTCAACCATCCGCCGGGCCGCTCCGTTCCATTGATCCGCTTCATAAGCCTTATCGCGGACCGGCGGGTAATCGCCGGACCGGCACGGCCTAGCTTTTCCCCATCCGCACAAGCGGATGAGCCGTCCGCACGCCTGCGCCCCGCCCTGCGGAGCCGGGACCACAGCCAGGAAGGGAAGAGGATTTCACCGATGCACTATTCCGGCGACCTCGACATGACGCGGCGCGGCCTCCTGCTTGGGACCGCCGCCACCGCCGCGCTGACGGCGGCGCCGTTCCGGGCGCCGGCGCAGGCGGCCAATGTTGGAGAAACCGCCATGCCACCCCCCGCGACCGGAGCCGATGCGCCGTCCCTGTCGCCCGTCCTGTCCAAGGTGACCTTTACCGTGAACGGGCAGCGCCGTGACCTCGAACTCGACACGCGGACGACCCTGCTCGACGCGCTGCGCGAGCATCTGCACCTCACCGGCACCAAGAAGGGCTGCGACCACGGCCAATGCGGCGCCTGCACGGTCATCGTGGACGGGCAGCGGATCAATTCCTGCCTGTCGCTCGCCGTGATGCACGAGGGCGGCAGCGTCACCACCATCGAAGGGCTGGGCCTGCCCGGCAAGCTGCACCCCATGCAGGCCGCCTTCGTCGAGCATGACGGCTACCAGTGCGGCTACTGCACGCCGGGCCAGATCTGTTCGGCGGTGGCGATGCTGGACGAGATCAAGGCCGGCGTGCCCAGCCACGTCACCGCCGACCTCAACGCCGCGCCCCAAGCGACGGTCGATGAGTACCGCGAGCGGATGAGCGGCAACATCTGTCGCTGCGGCGCCTATTCCAACATCGTCGATGCGATCTCGGACGTCGCACGGAGGGAGGCATGAGACCCTTCACCTACGAGCGGGCGGACTCCCCCGCCGCCGCGGCCGCCGCGGTCGAGCGCCGGCCGGGCGCCAAATTCATCGCGGGCGGCACCAACCTGCTCGACCTGATGAAGCTGGAGATCGAGACGCCGGCCCATCTGATCGACGTCAACGGGCTGAAGCTCGACACGCTGGAAGCGACGCCGGACGGCGGGCTGCGCATCGGCGCGCTGGTGCGCAACACGGATCTCGCCGCCGACCAACGGGTGCGGCGCGACTACGGCGTGCTGTCGCGGGCCCTGCTCGCCGGCGCGTCGGGGCAGTTGCGCAACAAGGCGACGACGGCGGGCAACCTGCTCCAGCGCACGCGCTGCCCTTACTTCTACGACACCAACCAGCCCTGCAACAAACGCCAGCCCGGCAGCGGCTGCGCCGCCATCGGCGGCTACAGCCGGCAGCTCGCCGTGGTCGGGTCGAGCGACGCCTGCATCGCCACCCACCCCAGCGACATGGCCGTCGCCATGCGCGCGCTGGACGCCACGGTGGAGACGGTGCGGGCCGACGGGACGACGCGGAAAATCCCCATCGCGGAGTTCCACCGGCTGCCCGGCGACACGCCGCACATCGAAACGGCGCTGCTGACCGGCGAACTGATCACCGCGGTGACCCTGCCCAAGCCGGTCGGCGGCACCCAGGTCTACCGCAAGGTGCGCGACCGCGCGTCCTACGCCTTCGCCCTGGTCTCCGTCGCGGCGGTGGTGCAGCGCGACGGCAGCGGCCGGGTGGCGGTCGGCGGTGTGGCGCACAAGCCGTGGCGCGTCGAGGCCGCCGAGGCCGAGATGCCGCGCGGCGCCAAGGCGGTCGCCGCCGGGCTGCTGGCCGATGCGAAGCCGACGCACGACAACGCGTTCAAGCTGACCCTGGTCGAGCGGACGCTCGCCTCGGTGCTGGCCGAAGCGAAAGGCCAGGGAAAGTGAGAGGCTGAAACATGAAGTTCGACACTCCCGCGACCACCAACCCGATCGACCAGCTGAAGGTGGTGGGCAAGCCGACCGACCGCATCGACGGCCCGCTGAAGACCACGGGAAAAGCCACCTACGCCTATGAATGGCACGACGTGGCGCCGAACGTCGCCTATGGCTGGGTCATCGGCTCGGGCATCGCCAAGGGGCGCATCGCGTCCATGGACCTGGAGGCGGCGCGCAAGGCCCCCGGCGTCGTCGCCATCGTCACGGCGGAGAACGCCGGACCGCTCGACAAGGGCAAGCGCAACGCCGCCACGCTGCTCGGCGGGCCGGAGATCGAGCATTACCAGCAGGCTGTCGCCCTGGTGGTGGCGGAGACCTTCGAGCAGGCCCGCACCGCGGCGGGACTGGTCCGCATCGACTACACCCCGGCGGACGGCGCCTATGATCTGGCGGCGGTCAAGGACAAGGCGGAGAAGACCAAGGACGGCGATTCGGTGGTCGGCGATTTCGCGGGCGCCTTCGCGGCGGCTCCGGTGAAGTTCGACGAGACCTACACCACGCCGGACGAGAGCCACGCGATGATGGAGCCGCACGCCACCATCGCCGCCTGGGAGGGTGACCGGCTGACCGTCTGGACCTCCAACCAGATGATCGACTGGATGGTCACCGACCTGTCGGCGACCCTGAAGATGCCGAAGGAGAAGGTGCGCGTCATCTCCCCCTTCATCGGCGGCGGCTTCGGCGGAAAGCTGTTCCTGCGCGCCGACGCGCTGCTGGCGGCGCTGGGCGCGCGGGAGGCCGGGCGGCCGGTGAAGGTCGGGCTGGCGCGGCCGCTGATCATGAACAACACCACGCACCGCCCCGCCACCATCCAGCGCGTCCGCATCGGCGCCACGCCGGACGGCACGATCACCGCCATCGCCCATGAAAGCTGGTCGGGCAATCTGCCCGGCGGCTCGGAGGAGACGGCGAGCGACCAGACGCGGCTGCTCTACGCCGGGGCGAACCGCCTGATCGGCAACCGCATCGCCACGCTCGACCTGCCCGAAGGCAACGCCATGCGCGCGCCGGGTGAGGCGTCGGGGATGATGGCGCTGGAGGTCGCCATGGACGAGATGGCGGAGAAGCTGGGCATGGACCCGGTGGAGTTCCGCATCCGCAACGACACCCAGACCGACCCCGCCGATCCCAACCGGGCCTTCTCGCAGCGCCAGCTCGTGCAATGCCTGCGCATGGGGGCGGAGCGCTTCGGCTGGGCCAAGCGCAACCCGAAGCCGGGGCAGGTACGCGACGGGCGCTGGCTGGTCGGGCTTGGCATGGCGGCGGCCTTCCGCAACAACCTGCTGACCAAGTCGGCGGCGCGGGTGCGGCTGGACCAGCGTGGGATCGTGACGGTCGAAACCGACATGACCGACATCGGCACCGGCAGCTACACCATCATCGCCCAGACCGCGGCGGAGATGATGGGGGTGGGTCTGGACAAGGTGGCGGTGCGGCTCGGCGATTCGAGCTTTCCGGTGTCCGCCGGCTCGGGCGGGCAATGGGGCGCCAACAACGCCACCGCCGGGGTCTACGCCGCCTGCGTGAAGCTGCGCGAGGCGGTGGCGCAGAAGCTCGGCGTCAACTCCGCCGACGCGCAGTTCGTGGACGGGCAGGTCGTCGCCGGCAACCGCAAGGTCCCGCTGGCCGAAGCGGCCGGCGCCGACGGACTGTCCGCCGAGGACGGCATCGAATACGGCGACCTCGACAAGAAATACCAGCAATCAACCTTCGGCGCCCATTACGTGGAGGCCGCGGTGGACGCCGCGACCGGCGAGATCCGCGTGCGGCGGATGCTGGCGGTCTGCGCGGCGGGCCGAATCCTGAACCCGAAGTCGGCGCGCAGCCAGGTGATCGGCGCCATGACCATGGGCGTCGGCGCGGCGCTGATGGAGGAGCTGGCGCTCGACAAGCGGACGGGCTTCTTCGTCAACCACGACCTCGCCGGTTACGAGGTGCCGGTCCACGCCGACATCCCGCATCAGGAGGTGATCTTCCTCGACGAGACCGATCCGATCTCCT
>NZ_WHOR01000332.1:0-5452 GCF_013340925.1 Azospirillum formosense | reverse complement strand
GCGCAGTCGCAGTTAATCTGAGCATAAGCCCCGTCTTGTTCTCACCGATTTCGAGCAGGATTCGGCGATGAAAGCGAGCACGGCCGCCGATGATTGCGAGCAGCCACAGGTAGGGCGGAATGACGCCGGCTGCTTCCTGGTGGCCGAGCAGTTCGGCTGCCGGGCGATGATCTACGTGAAGGACGAGAACGGGCTCTACACCGGGAACCCGAAGACCTCCAGGAACGCCACCTTCATCCCGAGGATCTCGGTGGACGAGATGAAGGCGAAGGGGCTGCAGGACTCGATCCTGGAGTTCCCGGTGCTCGACCTGCTGAAGAACGCCCGCCATGTCCGCGAAGTGCAGGTCGTCAACGGCCTCGTCCCCGGCAACCTGACCCGTGCGCTCGCCGGCGAGCATGTCGGCACCATCATCACCGCGCGCTGAAGGACCACACGCCATGTCCGACACCCAGCACAAGAAGCATGCCAACAGCATCAAGCATGTGGCCTCGCCGCTCGCGCGCCAGACCCTTCTCGACGGCAGCCTGACCGCCCCGGTCGCCGGCGTTCGCCCGATCCGCCTGCTGCCCTGGCTCCAGGTCGTGAAGATCGGCGGGCGGTCGATCATGGACCGCGGCCACGAGGCGATCCTGCCGATCGTCGAGGAGATCCGAAGCGTCCTTCCCGAACACCGGCTGCTGATCCTGACCGGCGCCGGCATCCGCGCCCGCCATCTCTACAGCGTCGGGCTGGATCTCGGCCTTCCGGTCGGCTCGCTCGCCCCGCTCGCCGCGACCGAGGCCGGGCAGAACGGCCACATTCTGGCCGCGCTGCTCTCGCCCGACGGCGTGTCCTACGTCGAGCACGGCACCATCGCGAACCAGCTCGCGGTCCATTTGTCGGCCGCCCGCGCGGTGGTGGGCAGCGCCTTCCCGCCCTACCATCACCACGAGTTCCCCGGCTCGCGCATCCCGCAGCACCGGGCCGACACCGGCGCATTCCTGCTGGCCGACGCGCTGGGTGCTGCCGGGCTCACCATCGTGGAGGATGTGGACGGCATCTATACCGCCGACCCGAACGGCCCCGAAGGCGGCACGGCGGAACTGCTGCACGAGACCACCGCCGCCGAACTGGCCAAGCGGGACGGCACGCTGCCGCTGGACGGCGCGCTGCTGGAGGTGATGGCGAACGCCCGCCACCTGGAGCGCGTGCAGGTCGTGAACGGGCTGGTGCCGGGCCGCCTGACCGCGGCGCTGCGCGGCGGGCACGTCGGCACCATCATCCGCACCGGCATCCACACCGGCGCCCGGCCGCTCTGAGCGGTTTCGGCCCGGCAGGCAGGAACGGCAAAGGCGTCCGGCGGCGACACCGGACGCCTTTCGTGCAGCGGGCGCCGTCAGGAACTCAGTTGCTCGCCATCGGCTTGCGGGCAACCTTCTGGACGTCGGCCTTCGCCACGGCCTTCACCGCGGGCGGCGCCATGTCCTCCGAGGATGCCTGCTGAAGCCGGCCCTGCGGGCTCGCCTTCGACGGGAAGGCCACGGGCAGCAGCATCGCGGCGAAGACGGCGACGGCGATCAAGGTCTTCACGGCTTCCCAGGCGAAACCGCCGCGGCGCGGGGTGTTGGCAACGTCGTCCGCCTGCAGGGCGGTCGCCGAGGCAGCCGGCATCGGCTGGACTGCGGTCATGGACATGGCAGGCACTCGTGTTCGGGTTCGCCGGATTGGTAACCCCTACCATCGCAAGGGTCATGCCATGCCCCGCGCTGCGCCGCGGCCTTTCCCGGCACTTCGTTTGGAAATTATCTTAAAATCAAAACAATGCCGGCAATTCCGCCCCGCCGCCCTCGGTGCGGGCGTGGCGCTTCGCGGGCGCGGCAAGCCCTTTCCGGCCCGCTCACCCGGCAAAATCCTCCCCATGGGCGGCGGCTTCTGCCCCCCGCCGGGAAAATATTGCCGTACGGAGTGGGCTCTTTCCCGGCATCAGGCCATCGCGCGGATCAACGCGATCTGGCGTTCCAGGCAGCGGGACAGGTCGAACCGCTCCACCGCCGTCTCCCGCGCGGCGCGGGCCAGCGGGGCGAAGGCGCCGGGGTCCTCCAGCACCGCGACGGCCTTGGCGGCGATATCCTCGGGGGAGAAGAAATCGGCCAGCAGCCCGTTCTCGCCGTGCCGGATGACCTCCCGCACCGGGGCGGTGTCGGAACCGATCACCACGCAGCCGAGCGCCATGGATTCCACCATCGACCAGGACAGGACGAAGGGATAGGTCAGGTAGACGTGCGCCCGCGACAGCCGCAGGACCGACAGATACTGGTCGTAGGGAAGGTGCCCCAGGAAATGGACGCGCGCCGGGTCCAGCGGCACCTCGGCCAGCATGGTTTCCCGCCAACTCCTTCCGCCGGGGGGCGCCGAACCGTAGCTGACCTCGTCGCCGCCGGCGATCAGCACATGGGCCTTCGGCCGCGCCTCCAGGATGCGCGGCAGGGCGCGCACGAAGCTTGGGAAACCGCGGTAGGGCTCCAGGTTGCGCACGGCGTAGGTCAGCACCTCGTCCTGGCGCGTCAGCACCGTGCCGTTCGCCAGGGTGACGCGGATGTCCGGGTCGGGCAGGAGCTGCGCGGTGTCCACCCCGTCGTGGATGACCTCGATCTTCGGGTGGAACGGCGCCGGGTGGGAGTCGCGCTGCCACTCGGTCGGGGCGATGCCGCGGTCGCAGGATTCCAGGGCCAGCAGCAGCGGCGTGCTGCGCATGCGCAGCCGCAGCACCGTGTCCACATTGACCGGGACCGACGGGTCGAAGCCGACATCCAGCCCCTGGGCGCGGTAGAAGAACTCGCAGTAGTTCAGGTAGGGGGTGTTGGGGAACACGTCCTTGACGAACAGCGTCTCGCCCCAGCCCGGATGACCGACGATGACATCGGGGCGGAAGCCCTCCTCGCGCAGGCCCATCAGCAGCCGCGCGGCGGCCTGACCGTGCAGCACCGCGTTTTCGGTGGACACCAGATAGGGGTGCGCGTTCTCCCGCGCCTTGCGGCTGGGCTGGTAGGAGAGGCGGCGGACGTTCGGGATCTCGCGGTCGGTCCGCTTGGTGACGAAGACGACGCGGTTCGCCGGATCGGCGGCCAGACGGGCGGCCAGATGCTTGTACTGGCCCGGCATGTTCTGGTGGATGAAGACGATGTTCATGATGCCTCCGCAAGGGCCGCCGGCCGGATGTCGTGATGCAATCTGGCCGTCAGGCGCGCCCGGCGCCGAACTTCTCCCGCAGCTTCGGCCCGACCTTCGGCAGCAGAACCGACAGGATCAGCAGGCTGAGCCCGATGACGGTCGGCGCGATCCAGTCCGGCTTGCCGGCCAGGGCGTGGTCGCCCGCGGCGCCGAACTGCACGAAGGCCACGGTCATCGGCAACTGCCCGATCAGCGATCCGAAGGCGTAGGCGCCGAGCCGCACCCTTGTCAGGCCAAGCGCGTAGTTCACCCCGCTGTGCGGCAGAACGGGGACCAGCCGCAGCATGGCGACGGCCCGCCAGCCGCCCGTCTCCAGCCGCCGCAGCGCCTCGCCCCAGCGCGCGCCATCCAGGGCCGGAACCAGCCCGTCGCAGACGTAGCGGGTCAGCAGGAAGCCGGTGGAGGCGCCGATCACGCTGCCCGCCGCTGCCAGCACCCCGCCCCACCAGACACCGAAGACCAGCCCGGCGACCATCGCCATGACGGAGCGCGGGAAGAACAGCAGGCTGGCCAGGATGTGCAGGAGCAGGAACAGGACCGGCGCCGCGGGATGATGGCGCAGGATGTCCTGCAACGCGTCCATCCCGAAGGTCCCGTGCCACGCCCACCAAGCCCCGGCCCCGCCGAGCAGGAGCAGGACGAGCAGTCCCCGCCCCAGGTTGCGGAGAGTGGACAGGGAGGGTGTGCGGCGCTCGGCCATGGTGCGGGCCTTCGGTTCAACGAACGGGGCTTCTATGGTCCGGCTTGCATATCATGGGCGCTACCGCGCCGCGAGAGACGATCGCGCAGGCGCCGGGCGACTCCCCCACAGGCCGGAGTCAAGAAAAAGGCCGCAGCCAGGACGGCGCGGCCTTCAAGTCTAGGGAGGAAACGCCCAAAGGGCATCCGGGATTCAATTTATGCTGCAATGCAGCAAAGGTCAAGCCCCTGCTGAGCGGTCTTCGCAAAAAATACTCCGCCCTTTGTCGCCCCCCACCTCACCTCTTCGGATGACAGTGTCCGGAAAAAGAAAAGGCTGCAGCCGGTGAGGCGCAGCCTAGTTCTGGGAGGGAGGAAACCAAGAGAACTTGGTGAAGCCATTTATGAGCTGATTTGATTAACAGCGCGTAAATAGGTCATGTATTCCGAAGACATACTCATTTTTTGACAAAGATCAATAAAGCCAAGCTTCCGCTTGGCTATGGAAAAGACGATTTGCTGCACGGCGGCAAGCGAAGCCGCGTCACTGATGCCGGTGGCTGAGCGCCCTCCGGACGTCGGTCTGCCACACCATGCTGACCAGGGCGATCTGGGTGAGCAAAGCGATCTCGCCGTGCCCGATGGCGGCCAGCAGTTCCTCCCGCGTCATGAACAGGATTTCCGTCTCCTCCAGATCGTCGGACAGCGGATCGGCCACTCGGCGGCAACCGGTGGCGTGGAACATATGGGACACTGCACCACCCTGGTTGGCGTTGACCGTGTAGCCGCCAAGCGCCGTCCAATGGTCCGAGACGAAACCGGTCTCCTCCAGAAGCTCCCGCCGGGCCGCTTCCAGCGGGTCTTCGTCCGGCGACAGATGGCCGCCGGGAAAGGTCAGATTCACGCGCCGCGGGCCGTGCCGGTACTGGCGATAAACGATGGCGCGTCTATCCTCCGTCTCGGCGAAGATGCAGGCAAAGGACGGCATGTCGAACTGGTAGTAGTCCCGGATGACCCGCCCGTCGGGTAGCTCCACCGTCTCGACATGGACTTTCAAGAACGGATCGGCGTCGAGCAGTTCGCGACTTTCAAGCACGGTCCACGGGCGCAGGCGGCGCGTCATCCCCCGGTCTCCTTCGTCCTGTCCTTGTTTGCGGCGCGCCCTGGGTAACGGGCAGGCGCCGCCGGAGCAAGAAACATGAAAGGGCGCGCTTCAGATTTCGCAGCGCTGCGTGCATTCAAAAACACTGATCAACCTTTCAGTGATTCACCATCAACCAAGGCAAGCTTTCGTCGACACACATCAGCGAACGAGCAGCGCAAAAATGCGATGATTCGATGAGCTTGCCCTTTTTGGTAATCTGATTAGGATGCATAAACAACGATGGATAAAGATTATCTGTTGAATTTTATCCTTATGCTTGTGAAAGGCGATGGGTCGGCGACCGCAGCCGCACTCACCCCCTCCGAAAGCCGCCCATTGAAAGCCGTGGAAGTCCCATGCCGAGCCTGCCTTTCTCAGATCTCCGTCCCCCCTCTTCCGCGACCGCCCCACCCCGCG
>NZ_WHOR01000331.1:0-5469 GCF_013340925.1 Azospirillum formosense | reverse complement strand
CCCCCACCCGTCCCGCTCGATCCGGGCGGAGACCAGCACGTCGGCGACCTCCCCCGACCGCTTGACCAGCCGGTAGGGCATGTCCTGGAAGGCGCCCAGCCGCAGCAGTTCCGGCCAGCGGTGCTCCCGGTGCTCCCGCGCGACGTCGGGCGGCATGAACTCCGTGATGTTGCGGCCGAGCACCTGCCCCCGGCTCTCATAGCCCATGAACTCCAGCCAGCGGTCGCTGACGCTGAGCAGCCGGCCCTCGGCATCCAGTGAATGCAGCGGCACCGGCGTCTTGGTGTAGAGCGCGCTGAGGTCGGCCTGGGCGCGCTGCCGCTCCGCCACTTCGGCCAGCAGACGGCGGTTGGCGGCCACCAGCTCCGCCGTGCGCTCGGCCACCTGCCGCTCCAGATCCTCGCGGGCGTCGGCCTGGGCGGCGCGGGCCTTCACCGCGTCGTCGATGTCGGTGCAGGTGCCGAACCAGCGGGTGATGCGCCCGTCCCCCTCACGCAGCGGCACCGCCCGCCCGAGGAACCAGCGGTACCGGCCCCCGGCCTCGCGCAGCCGGTACTCGACCTCGTAGAAATCGCCCGACCGCACCGCGGCGGTCCACAGGGCGGCGGTCCGCGCCTGGTCGTCCGGATGGACCACATCCATCCAGGCCGTGCCGGTCATGGCCTCCGGACGGGTGCCGGTGTAGGCGAACCAATGCAGGTTGTAGTAATCGGGGAGGCCGTCCGGCGGGGCCGACCAGACGAGCTGCGGCATGCTTTCCGCGATGGCGCGGAACTTGGCCTCGCTGTCGCGCAGCGCGATCTCCGAGGCGCGGCGTTCGGTGATGTCGCACACCACCGCCGAATAGGCGGCTGGCGCGCCCGTGGCGTCGCGCGCCACGGTCAGCACGGTGGAGCCGAAGAAGCGCCGCCCGTCGCGCGCCGCGTGGATCCATTCGACCTCGCAGCGCTCCTTCTCCGCCACCCCGGCCAGCAGGCCGCGGATGTTCTCCGCACTGCGCTCCTCCGGCGCGAAGAGCAGGGAGAGCGGGCGGCCCAGCGCCTCCTCCTCGGTGTGGCCGAACAGGCGGCGGCTGCCCTCGTTCCACGAGGTGATGCGGCCCTCCGGGTCCAGCGTGATAATGGCGTAGTCGCGGATGTCGTCGATGGCCTGCCGCAGCCGGCGCAGGTTTTCCTCGGCCTGCCGCCGCTCGGCCAGGGTGCGGGCCTCCAGGATCGCCCGCTCCACGGCGGCGGGCAAATGGGCCAGCCGCTGCTTCAGCACATAGTCGCGGGCACCCATCTTCAGCGCCGACACCGCCGTCTCTTCCCCCATGCGCCCCGACAGGAACAGGAAGGGCGTTTCCGGGGCGCGCGCCTTGGCGATGCCCAGCGCTTCCAGCCCATCGAAATCGGGGAGGGAGAAGTCAGCCAGGATCAGGTCGAAGCGCGGCCCGTCCCCCGCCGCCTTGACCAGCGCCGCCTCGAAGGCCGCGCGAGTGTCCACGCGGGTCACGTTGCAGGCGATTCCCGCCTTCCGCAGGCGCGCGCAAGCCAGCTCGCAGTCCAGCGGGCTGTCTTCCAGATGCAGGATGGTCACGGCCACGGGCATGGCGGCGGGCATTCCGGAGGGCATTCCTTCAGGCGCCTTTTCCCGCGGGCGGGGTTCCCGCCGGGCGGCGGGCGCAGCCGACCGGGGGTTCGTTCAGGATCGCCCAGAAGGCGCCCAGGTCGCGGATTGCCTGGAAGAAGGCCTTGAAGTCCACCGGCTTCACCACGAAGGCGTTCACCCCCAGCTTGTAGCTGCGCACGAGGTCGCTTTCCTCGCGCGACGCGGTGAGCATCACGATGGGGACGTGCCGGGTTTCCGGATCGTTCTTCACCCGCTCCAGCACCTCCAGCCCGTCGATCTTCGGCAGCTTGAGGTCGAGCAGGACGACGGCGGGAAGCTGGGTCGGCTGCCCCGTCTCCGGATCGCGGCGGGTCAGCATCCGCAGCGCCTCCTCGCCGTCGCGGGCGACGATCACGTCGTTGGCGAGCTGGCATTTCTCCAGCGCCGCCAGGGTCAGCTCCAGGTCCCGCGGGTTGTCTTCGACCAGCAGGATGGGTTTCAGGTCACTCATGGTTCAGGTCACTCATCGAGATCGCGCAGATCCGGTTTCGCCACCCCGGCCTTCGGCAGTGTGAAGTAGAAGATGGCTCCCTTGTCGAGCCGCCCGTCGGCCCAGGTCCGTCCACCGTGGCGCTCCACGGCGCGGCGCACGTTGGCCAGACCGATGCCGATGCCTTCGAACTCCTCGTTGCGGTGCAGCCGTTGGAAGACCCCGAACAGCTTCTTCTCGTAAGCTTGGTTGAAGCCGACGCCGTTGTCCCTGACGAAGAAGAGGGTTTCGGTGGGCCGGTCTTCGCAACCCACGGCGATGCGCGCCGGTTCCCGTCCGCGGGAGTACTTGATGGCGTTCGACAAGAGATTTTGCAGAACCAGCCGCATCATCACGGGATCGCCGCGCACCGTGGGCAGCGGGGCGATGTCCCATTCGATGGCCCGCCCGGCGGTGTCGGGCGCCAGCGTCTCCCGCACCTCCGCCATCAGAGCGTTCATATCCACCGAGACGGGGGTCAGCTCGCTGCGTCCCATCTGCGAGAAGTGCAGCAGATTGTCCACCAGCGTGCCGGCGCTGTTGGCAGCGTCCACGATAACGTCCAGATAGCGCTTCCCGGTGTCGCTCAACTGGTCCGACTCCAGCTCCTGCAACAGCTCGGCGTAACCGACGATGTGGCGGAACGGCGCGCGCAGGTCGTGGGAGACGGAGTAGGAGAAGGACTCCAGCTCCTTGTTGGAGCGCGCCAGCTCCCGCGACAGGGCGGCCAGCTCCTCCGCCTTGCGCAGGACGATGCCGATGACGGCGTGGCGCAGCGCCGTGGCGGTGTCGCGCTCCGCCGCGGTCCAGGGCAGAGCGCGGTGGCGCACCGTCTCCTTCCACGTCTCGAAGGAGGCCCGCGGGCTCAATGCCTGCCCGTCGCGGTCGAGCGGCTTGCGCGGGTCGCCGCCCCAGCGGACGGTGCGCACCACCTCGGGCCGGAACCACAGCACGTAGCTGGCGTGCAGCTTCGACACGGCGATGGCCAGCAGCCCCGCCGCCTTGCCTTCGAAATCCGCAGCGGCCGGGTAGAGGGCGGGCAGGCTGTCGGTCTCGAACTGCTCCGGCTCGCCCTGCGCGGCCAGCCAGTCCACGAGGCCGCGCACCTGCTCTTCCGTCGGGGTGTCGCCGACCAGCGTGCAGCGCCGCTCGAACACGACGGCGGCGCCGCTGGCGTTGGCGAAGCGCAGCAGGTCGTCGGGGTGTTCGGTCAGGCCGGCGATGAAGGGATCGGCCTGGGCCATGGCGGCGAGCAGCCGCGCCTGGATGGATTGCAGGGCGATGCGGTGCTCCGCGTCGCGCCGGTCCTCCACCGCGGCGATGCGCACCGACAGGATCTGGGCGATCAGGTCGCAGGCCGAGCGCACGGCGTAGGACACCGCCTTCGGCTCGTGGTGGTGGCAGGAAACCAGCCCCCACAAGGCTCCGTGCAGCAGGATCGACACCGACATGGAGGAGGCGGTTTCCATGTTCCGCATGTATTGCACATGCACCGGCGACACGCTGCGCAGGACGGAGAAGCTGAGATCGAGCGGCGGCGCTCCGGCGGGGACGGACGGCATCGCGACCAGCGGCACCGGGGCGTAGCCGGCGTCGGGGATCAGCCGCTGGCGGTTCAGCCGGTACAGCTCGCGCGCCTGGGTGGGGATGTCGGAGGCGGGAAAGCGCAAGTCCATGTAGGAGGGCAGCCGCCCGTTCCCATCCTCCGCCACCACCGTGCCGTGCCAGTCGGCGTCGAAGCGGTAGATCAGCACGCGGTCGAAGCCGGTGAGTGCCCGCACCTCCTGCGCGGCGCAGTTCAGGAGGTCCGCCGGCGCGTTCAGCGCGTCCAGCCGCTCCAGCGCCTCGCGCATGCGCGGGTAAACGTGGTCGAGGAGGTCGGTCTCCATCCCGTCCAGCCGTTCCAGCTCCAGGATCACCACGCCATTGCCCGCCGCGTCAGGAACGGTGTGGGCAAGAAGCTGGTGACGGCCGGCACCGGGCAGTTCGGTCACGGCGACCGGCACCGGGCGGGAGGGAACCGGACCGGCGGCGAGGAAGGAGCGGACTGCGGTGGAAATCTGCGGGTGGAGCGCTCGTTCCAACGGCTGACCCAACGCCTGCTCCAGCGGCAGGCCAAGCGCCGGTGCGGCGTTGGTGCTGGCCTGGATCAGGGTGGCGCCGGCGTCGCTTCCGGAAAAGGCCAACAGCATGCCGTGAGGCTGGATGCTGCCGGGTCGATGGATCGGTTCCCGGCTGCAGGCGTCGAGATCCAAATCACCAACGGTCATGGCGCTGATCCTTGCGGCAGCGTTCACTCCAAAAACAAAGACAATTCAATAGGTCGCTCCTTAATGCCCCGCTCGCGGTCCGGTCTATCCGATGAATTCAGATAATGTCGAATGTTTGACGTGACGGGCATCTCTTTGGTTATCAACGGCAGGTGACTGAGACAATACCACTTCAGAACAAGGTTATAAGCAATTAGTCATACAAACTGCCTTTCGTCGGGCGCAAAGAGAGAAGAGGGGCAGGACAGGATACGGAGGATCGCCGGAGGCGGATCCGCGCGATTGAAATTTTTCGGCCGGACCGCGTAAGATTCTCCCCGGAGCTTCGGACGGAACCGGAACGGATCCGGCGGACGGAAGGCGGGCAGCAGTGTATCGGAACGGCATCGATGCCGCGCGGCTGGGCACCGCGCGCTGCAGCAGCTGCGCCATACGGGACCTCGTCCTGTTCGGCGACCTGCGCGACCAGGATTTCGACCTGATCCACATTCCCATCGACGAGTTGCGCTTCCAGCCCGGCGCCACGCTCTACTGCGCGGGGGACGAGGGCGGCTCCCTCTACACGATCCGCAGCGGGCTGGTGAAGCTGGTCCAGTTCCTCCCCGACGGCACGCAGCGCATCGTCCGGCTGCTCCGCCAGGGCGCCGTGGCCGGGCTGGAGGTGCTGGTCGACAAGCCCTACGAACACACCGCCGTCGCGCTTCAGGAAGCGGAAACCTGCCGGCTGCCGCGTGCGGTGGTGGAGCGGCTGAGCAAGGAGACGCCGCGCCTGCACGCCCGCCTGATGGAGCGCTGGTACAAGTCCCTGCACCAGGCCGACGAGTGGCTGACCGAGCTGTCCACCGGCAGCGCCCGGCGGCGGCTGGCCCGGCTGTTCCTCAAACTCGCCGCCGATGTTCCGAACGAGCCGGTCCTGCTGTCGGGCCGCGAGGATCTGGGCGCCATGCTCGGTGTCGGGATGGAGACCGCCAGCCGCACCGTCGCCGAGTTCAAGCGCGCGGGTCTGGTGGTCGAGCAGGCGCCGAACGTCTTCATCTGCGACCTGTCCGCGCTGGAGGCGGTAGGGCTGGACGGGTAAAG
>NZ_WHOR01000330.1:0-5559 GCF_013340925.1 Azospirillum formosense | reverse complement strand
GGGTGGGGGCAAGACCTCCCCAAGGGTTTCCCTCACCCCGCCGGAGGCTGCAGCACGGCGATCTCCTTGCCGTCCTCCGAATAGGTCCGCAGCGGTTCGATCAGCAGGCCGCGGCGGTAGACGCCGTGCTGCATCAGCGCGCCGGAGGGGAAGAAGCGGCGCAGCACCCCGTCCTGGAGCCCGTCCAGGAAGGCCGCGCGCTCGCTCACCGTGCCGTCGTCGTAATAGCCCAGCACCGGGCCGTGCAGGCGGTCGTTGGCGTAGCTCTCCCGCCGCATCGGGCGGCCCTGCGGGCTATGGAACAGCGCCTCGCCCTCGCGCTTGCCGTCGCGGTACTGGAAGACGGCGGCCACCGTGCCGCTCTCGTGGAAGAAGACCGACGGACCGTTGAGAAGGCCGTCTCGGTAGGTCATGCGGCAGGTCGGGCGGGCGTTGGCGTAGAAGGTGGTCTGGCCGTGCTGGACGCCGTCCGCGTATTCCGCCACCTGGACCAGCGCACCGCCGGGCGCGTAGTTCCGCACCTCGCCATGCAGCCGGCCGGCGCGCAGCCGGGCGCGCAGGATCGGGTGCCCGTCCTCGCCGTAGGCGGTGAAGAGGCCGTGGAACTCCTCGTCGCGCATCTCGCCGCTGCGCACGATGCGGCCCTGCTCGTCGCGCTCCTCCACGGGCTGGGGCTCGGACACGGCGTGGTCGGCCATCTCAATTCACCTTCACCAGGGTGCCCTTGACGGTCATGATGGCGCCGGCGCTGACCTCGCCCATGGTCTGGGCCTTCAGCGTGGCCGACAGCCCCTCGGCGGACAAGGCGAGGCCGGCCTTCAGGTTCATGCCCAGGCTCGCCTTGACGTCCATGCCCATGCCCGACTTGATCTCCATCGCCATGCCGGACTTGGCGTTGAAGGCGCCGCCGGCGTCGAGCGTCATGCCGGTGCCGGACTTGACGCCGACGTCGCCGGAGGTGGCCGTCACCTTGACCGACTTGCCCTTGATGACCACGTCGCCGGTCACGTCGATGGTCAGGTTGCCCTTCACCGTCAGGGTGTAGTCGCCGTCGGCCTTGTGGATGAAGTCCGCCTTGTTGGTGTGGGTCTCGTTGTCCTTCACCGTCACGGCGCGCGTGCCCTTCGCGACCTCGTGAGTCTCGTTGCCCTCAGACACGGTGATGCTGTGATCGTTCTTCACGGTCAGCTTGCGGTCGTGCTGGATGTCGATGGTGCTGTCGTTCTCGACCGTCTCCACCTCGTCGTGCTTGATGAGGCGGGTCACGTCGTTCAACACCTCGACGTTCATGTCCTTCTGGGCGTGAACGAAAATCTCCTCGGCGTCGGCCTTGTCCTCGAAGCGGATCTCGTTGAACTTGCCGGTGCCGTTCTTGGAGGTCTGGGTCTTGATGGTGCTCTTGGTCGAATCGTCGGGCAGGGTGTAGGGCACCGTCTGCTCGGCGTTGTAGACCGAGCCGGTGACCAGCGGGCGGTCGGGGTCGCCGTCGAGGAAGGTCACGACGACCTCCTGCCCGACGCGCGGGAAGAACATGATGCCGTAGTTCTTGCCCGCCCAGTTCTGCGCGACGCGGACCCAGCAGGAGCTTTTCTCGTCCTTCTTGCCCAGCCGGTCCCAGTGGAACTGCACCTTGATGCGCCCGTACTTGTCGAGCCAGATCTCCTCCCCGCTCTTGCCGACGACGATGGCGGTCTGGGTCGAGTGGATGCGCGGCTTCACCGCCGTGTCGAGCGGGCGGAAGGGCAGGTCCGGCGGGAAGGCGGTGAAATGGGCGTTGAAATGGCCGCTCGCCCCGTCGATGCGCACCGAATGCAGGACATACTCGGCGTTCAGGTCGCTCTTGCGGTGGCCTGACACGGTGATGCGCGTCCCGGCCTCCAGCGACCGGCATTCGCCGCTGCCGCGCACCCGGCGTCCGGGAAAGGCCAGGGCCTGCTGGCGCAGCTTGGCCATCGCCTCGCCATCCGACGAGGTGGTGTGGCGGCCCATGTAGTCGCTGACCGTGCCGAAGCCCGACGCGCCTTCCGCCGTGGCGTAGAGGTCGGTCGAGGGCGTCTCGAAATGGAAGCCGTCGATGCCGTAGCTCTTGGTCGTCACGCGCCGCTCGACGCTGAGCCCGTTCAGCACATGGTCCTCGTCGTCGTGCCCTTCGGTGGCGCGGTATTCGAAGGCGTCGAGCAGCGGGCTCTTGGCGAAGGCGTTGGCCCCGTCGCCCAGCACCAAGGTGTGCTTCCCGTCCTCATGCGCGAAGTAATAGAAGATGCCTTCCTCTTCGAGCAGACGGGCGACGAAGTTGTAGTCGGTCTCGCGATACTGCACGCAATATTCGCGCTTGGCGTAGGTCCCGGTCAGCGATTTCTTGAGGTCGGTGTAGCCGGCGCCCTTGCAGACCTCCTCGACGATTTCCGGGACTGTCTTCTCCTGGAAGATGCGGCAGTCGCCGGAATGGGTCAGCATCCACAGCCAGGGGTGAAGCTCCGCCTCGTAATGGGCGACCTGGCCGCGGTCGTCGACGTGGGTCAGCTCGATCCGTCCGACGATGGCGTTGATGTAGCGCACCGTCTCCTGGTCGCCGAGCGTGATGGCGACGGTCACCGCCTTGCCGACGACGCGGTCGAAGGCGATGTCCTCGTCCGACGAGATCATGGTGACGCGGTAGGTGAACAGCGACGACAGCCGCTCCTCCCCCACGATGGTGCGCAGCGCCAGCGCGTCCGCCCCCAGCGGGGTGGTGATGGACAGGTACTGGCCGTCCTGGGTAAAGCGCTTCGCCATCCTCGCCGCTCCCCGGTCAGGTTGCCGTGCCGTCCACGCTCACGGTGAAGCGGCCGTCCGCGCCGTGGTCCACGGTGATGCGGCCCACCGGCTGGCCGGCGGCGACGCGATCGAGGATGCGGATCGCCACCTCGGGCACCACGAATTCCGACAGCAGCGTGTCGATCATGCGCGCCCCGGCGTCGGAGTTCAGCGCCCGCAGCACCAGCGCCTCCACCGCCGCGTCGGTCACGGCCAGCTCGGCGCCGCGGTTGCCGGCGGTGCGGCGTTGCAGCTTGTCCAGCTTCATCGTCACGATGCGGCGGATCTGCGCCTCGCTCAGCGGGTAGTAGGGCACGACCGACAGGCGGCCGAGGAAGGCCGGGCGGAAGCGGCGGCGCAGCACGTCGGAAATGGCGGCCAGCCCCTCTTCCCGCGCCTCGCCGATGCGCCCGGCGTCGAGCGCCTCGCGGCCCAGAGCGAACAGCTCCGTGTCACCGAGGTTGCTGGTCAGCAGGATCAGCGTGTTGCGGAAATCCACCTCCACGCCCTCGCCGTCCTCCAGCACGCCCTTGTCGAAGACCTGATAGAACATGTCGAGCACGTCAGGATGGGCCTTCTCGACCTCGTCCATCAGCACCACGGCGTGGGGACGGCGGCGCACCGCCTCGGTCAGGACGCCGCCGCTGCCGTAGCCGACATAGCCGGGAGGGGCGCCGCGCAGGGTCGCCACGGCGTGGGCCTCCTGATACTCCGACATGTTGATGGTGATCAGGCTGTCCTCGCCGCCGTTCAGCAACTCGGCGAGCGCCAGGGCGGTTTCGGTCTTGCCGACGCCGCTGGGGCCGCTCAGCAGGAAGACGCCGATGGGGCGGTGCGGCTCGCCCAGCCCGGCGCGGTAGCCGCGCACGGCCCGCGCGATGGCCTGGAGCGCCTGCGGCTGGCCGACGACGCGGGCGGCCATGCGGTCCTCCAGCGTGGCGACCACCTCCAGGTCGTCCTTGGACATCGAGCCGACCGGGATGCCGGTCCAGTTCGACACCACGGCGGCGACCACCGCGCCGTCCACCCGGTGCGGGACCAGCGGGCTGTCGCCCTGGATCGCTTTCAGCTTTTCCGTGGCCGCGGCGGCCTCCACGGTGTGGCCGGCCTTCAACGCGGCCTCCACCGCATCGACCAGATCGCGCTCGCGCGTCCAGCGCTCGTCGAGCGCGGCCTTCTCCAGGGCCAACGCGCCGCGGCGTTGCGAAATCTGCGACAGGCGGGCGTGGTGGGCGGTGCCGGGTTCGGCCTCCAGCCGCTCCGCCTCGCGGGCCAGGATGGCGTCCTCGCGCTCCATCGCCTCGATGGCCTCGGGCTTGGAACTGCGGGCGATGGCGACGCGGGCGCAGGCGGTGTCGAGCACGCTGATCGCCTTGTCGGGCAACTGGCGGGCGGGGATGTAGCGGGCGGACAGCGCCACGGCGGCGGCGATGCCGTCGTCCAGCACGCTGACCCCGTGATGCTCCTCGAAACGGCGGACGAGGCCGCGCAGCATGGCCGCCGCCGCCGTCTCGTCCGGCTCCGGCACCGAGACGGGCTGGAAGCGGCGGGCCAGCGCCGGGTCCTTCTCGAAATACTTCTTGTACTCGGCCCAGGTGGTGGCGGCGATGGTGCGGAACTCGCCGCGCGCCAGGGCGGGCTTCAGCAGGTTGGCGGCGTCACCCTGGCCGGCGGCTCCACCGGCGCCGATCAGCGCGTGCGCCTCGTCGATGAAGACGACCATCGGGACGGGGGAGGCGGAGACCTCCTTGATGATCGACTTCAGCCGGTTCTCGAACTCGCCCTTCACCCCGGCCCCGGCTTGCAGCAGCCCGAGGTCGAGCGTGCGGATGACCATGCCGCGCAGCGGCGGCGGCACGTCGCCCTCGGCGATGCGCAGGGCCAGACCTTCGACGATGGCGGTCTTGCCGACGCCGGGGTCGCCGACCAGGATCGGGTTGTTCTGGCGGCGGCGCATCATGACATCGATGACCTGCCGGATCTCGCGGTCGCGCCCGATCACCGGGTCGATCTTCCCGGCCTTGGCCTGGGCGGTCAGGTCCTGGCTGTATTGATCGAGCATGGCCCGCCCGTCCGAGGCGGACGAGACCGGAGCGGCGGCGGGAGATGAGTCGGACGCGGCGGCGGACGGTCCGCCCTTCTTCAGGACGCGCACCAGCTCCGGCAGGTCGGACGCGGTGCGCTCGCGCGGCAGGGCGAGCAGGGAGGGGGCGGACTCCGTCACCACCGCCCGCACGGAATCGCAGGCGACCGCGGCCCAGAGGATCGCCGGCAGGACGATCTGCGGGCTGTCCAGATGGGTGACGGAGATCAGCAGCGCCGTCTCCAGCATCTCCGGCACGCGGGGGGAGAAGGCCGGGGTGCGGCTGTTGCCGCGGCGGATGCGGTCCAGCGCCGCTTCCAGTTCCGTCTCCAGCCGGCCCGCCTCGACGCCGTAATGGCGCAGGATGCCGGCGACGGTGGCGTCCTTCAGCCGCAGCAGAGCCAGCAGCACATGCTCCGCCTCGACGTCGTAATGGGTCTGCGAGACACACAGCGCGGCGGAGCGTTCCAGAACCTTGCGCCCGTCGCGGTCGAGCTTTCCGATGAGGGACTTGATGTCGGCGGTCACGGGACGGCTCCCTGGGATGACGTTGCGGGCGGGGCGGGATCAGGTGCGTTCGAAGTCCCCTCTCCCCCCGGCTCTTTTTACAATCTCCGAGCCCCCCAGACCAAAGCGAAAATCGGATGGCGGCTTCTGGTTTGAAAAAAAACAAAAATCAA